>PWTU01000061.1 GCA_003562775.1 Ignavibacteriales bacterium | reverse complement strand
GGCGCGGCGTGGGAGGACGTCTTGCGACTCGTCGGATCGGACAGGCAACATTCGACCACGGAGCACAGTTTATAACGGCAAGGCATCCTCGATTTGCCGCTGCTATTCAGGAATGGGAAAAAGCTGGTGTGGTCACTGAATGGTACCGGAATTCCGGTACGCATTCAGAAGACCATCCACGTTGGCGTGGAAACTCGGGAATGACAGCGATCGCTAAATACCTGGCAAAAGATCTATCAGTATTTCCCGGAAATCGTGTAATATCACTCGTCAATGATTCGAAACGATTCGTGGCAATATTTGAGAATAACGAGAAAATTTTCGCCAACTCCATAATTCTAACCGCTCCCGTACCACAATCTCTTGAATTGATCAAGTCAGGTGGTATTGAACTGGCCACAAAAATGAAAAATCGCCTCGAGAGTATTACTTATGAACCCTGTATCGCCGTAATGGCAATAACCGATGGACCGGTAAAGATTCCTTCTCCCGGAGGATTCGCACCGGAGAGCGGCCCTATTGCCTGGATTGCGGATAATTATGTTAAAAAGATATCCACTATACCGGCCGTTACTATTCATGCGAATGCTTCGTTCAGTTCGGAGAATTGGGAAAAGGATAGAAAAGAAGTCGGAAAGGAACTACTCATGGCTGCTGAGGCCTTTTTAGTGTCCGATGTCGTTGATTATCAGGTACACGGATGGCTGTACAGTAAACCAGTTGGTGTCTCTGAGGATGCATGCCTCATCGTTTGCGATTACCCACCGCTCATTCTTGCCGGAGATGCCTTTGGCGGTCCGTCGGTGGAAGGTGCCGCACTATCAGGCTGGGAAGCAGCTGTCTGTTTGAAAACATTGATCGAATGACGAATAATGGCAATATAATATTGCATACGATGAGGCCGGGCTATTGCTACATCTGATATATATAACTATATTATTCGGGAATGAAGTCGGGATGTGGTGTTATTGGGTTTTTCTATAATCAACAACTCAATCATAATTAATAAAGGAATTTATTTATGGATCTTGTCAAAGTCTTAACCAGCCAGCTCGGTATCTCCGATAAACAAGCTACAGGCGGAGCCGGTCTGTTACTGCAGATGGCAAAGAGTAAATTAGGGGGGGCTGATTTCAGTAAAGTAGCCGGTACAATTCCGGATGTCGATAAGCTCATATCGGCTGCGCCGAAAGCCGGTGGTATCGCCGGTGCACTCGGTGGTTTGACTTCATCACTTGGCGGCGGTGCCGGCAAACTCGGCAATCTTGCTGCACTTGCAAGTGGGTTTAAAAAACTTGATCTGGATCCAAAACTTGTCAACAAATTTGTTCCGATAATTTTACAGTTCGTCCAATCCAAAGGCGGCGGCAACGTAAGAGGAATACTTGAGAAGGTACTGAAATAATTTATTGTCTCTCGCTGTAGAATGTAAGACTACTCCAGATGATACGAGAAGGAGGTAGACTGTGTCGAATGTTACTCATGTTCAATGGTAATTCACCGTACCTGAAATTAACATTCTTTGGCATATTCTACAGCGAGAGATAGTTCATTAAGCTGGTATTAATTATTTATATTCCCTCTATTATCCACTCGTTTAAATAAAGCACACCTGTTCCGTGAATATATATACCGGTTTTTCCCGGTAACGCGGCAGGGCAAGGCATCTGCAGTATTTTCAGATTATCAATGTAAGTATAATAATGGACACCGGAACGTACAATTTTTATATTGTGCCATCCCGAGAGATCCACCGACCTTGTATCTAGGATACGTTTCAAACCGTTTTCTAATCTTCCCACAGACGCGTGATTATTTTCAAAGAATACAAAATTATAGTTTTTGATATCAAGAACATTGTATACTAAACCAAACTTTCCTTTAAGATCCGTGGGATTTATCGAAGCCGTCAGTTGAATATAATCTAAATCCCTGCCTGTAACCCATATTGTCGGAGTATCGCGTTGCAGTTCAAGTGCGAGTGTAGTATTTCCGGTGGTTAGATCCAGATAATCAGCGGGTAAAAGCACGTCCGCTCCGGTGAGAGGATGAAATAAAAAAGGAAAATAATGCCTGCTATTACTTCCAATACTCCAGAAAAGATTACCATGATCATCCAGAAATGGAACCGTATCCGGTGAGTAATTCATGAACATCGGACGATCCGTTTGAGCGCTGGTCACACCGATTCCGTGTGTATATACAAGTTCACCTCCGCGATATGCTGTGACATAGATTAAAAATACAATCCCTATGGCGGGGAGAATGAATAGATTTTGTATTGATTGGTTAACTTCGAGGGAGACTAAAATTATCCGTATTAAGCCGTAGGTGACAAGACTTCCCGTTGTGTATAAAGCAAAACTCTCATGTGCGCTGAGTGCGCCCCGTGCTTCCGCAGGTATCGATACTGTCTCCAGAGCAGCCTGACCGCTCACATACGCGGCAATCGCCCCGACAGCCGCGAGGGAATAAAGCAGCACCGCCGTCCAGTTTAACCACACCTCTTTATTTCTGAACAACCGCGCAATGTCGATAATAATGGCAACGACGACAAGTGCTATCGGAAAATGAACAACAATCGGATGCAGGTTCGGTAATACCTGTAGCATACATATTTTCCTTTATATTTATTGCTTCCGGAAAGATTACATTGCTCAAAAATATTTTATCGGTAAATCGGGTTACGCGTTTTCGATTGCATCTTTCAGCATCTGCCTCACTTCTTCGGCAATTTTTTTCAGATTATCATTCTTGATGGCCTTCATCGATTCAAGAGGATCAATTGCAGCGATTTCTGTTTTCCCGTCGGGAATTTCCTGTACAATAACATTACATGGCAGCATGGTACCGACTTTATCCTCGCAGGTAAGTGCTTTGTGCGCAAACGATGGGTTGCATGCACCGAGAATTTTGTACTGGTGAAAATCGATATCAAGTTTTTTCTTTAGCGTTTCCTTTACGTTAATTTCGGTAAGAATACCGAATTTTCTTTCCTGTAAAGCATTCGTTATACGCTCAATCGAATGATCGAAGGAGTCATCCAGGATACGTGAAAAATAATAACTCATAACACATCCTCCTTGTTTATTGATAGTAGAACAATATTTTTATTATATTCGTAATGAGTATAACATTTGTTTTAATCAGGGTCAATAGCGAAGAAGAAAATCCAATATTTGGAATCCCAATACCAGCTGGAATAATCAAAATAGATAGACAGACGGTTTTTTCGAACAAATAGAAAATATACGGCTAATTACCAGTCAAAATTCTGATGAAGCCAGAAAATTAGAATTTAGTCAATTTTTTACATCTGCTGCAATCTCAAGGTATATGGCTTCTCTATTTCAGGATTTTGATAATCCTCTGTCTGTACTTGATCCCGGAGCCGGGTTGTTTCCTTCTGAAGCCAAAAAGTATACCCACTGTATTATGAACCCGCCTTATAAGACGATAAACACAAATTCTCAATACAGACGTGATTTACCAGCATAGGAATCGAAATCTCAAATCTATACACGGGTTTTATTAGCACTAAGCATACTTCTGTTGGAAGATGACGGGGAAATTGTAGCGATAATTCCACGCAGTTTTTGTAACGGTGTATATTTTAAGGGATTCCGACATTTTTTGCTGGGTAAAAATAGAAAGGGGTAATGTTCCCTGGTCGAAGCTGAATGGGAAAAAAGCTAATTCGATATTACTTACTGACAAAAGTAGGCAATATTTATCGAGAAACGGTTGGTATGGTGTATGTGACAGCATTTCTGGATAAACGTACGATGGCGAGATATATGTCTGAAATTAGCAAAGTGTGGGATAAAATACAATGTTGTGGATACATATTAATCTGAGTTTTCATCCCTCTTTGCGGCAAAAGCTATGCGCTACACGCCATGCCCCATCACACCTTCAGAAACCTCGAATTAATCGCAACGATCACCGTACTCAACGACATCAACATAGCACCAACCGCCGGAACCAGAACTATACCATACGTATACAACACACCAGCCGCGACCGGAATTGCTACCACATTGTACCCGGTCGCCCACCCGAGATTCTGAACCATTTTACGATACGTTGCACGTGCTAATCCGAGTATTGCTATCACATCAAGTGGATTATTGCGAACAAGCACGACATCGGCTGTTGCGACAGCGACATCAGTCCCTGCCCCGATGGCAATGCCGACGTCTGCCTGCGCAAGGGCGGGAGCGTCGTTTACGCCGTCGCCAACCATTGCGGTTATCAATCCCCGTGACTGAATTTCTTTTACTTTCTCTGCCTTTTCATCCGGCAAAACTTCTGCAAAGAAATCGTCGAGGCCGAGTTCTTTTGAGACATACGCTGCAACTTTCTTGTTGTCGCCGGTCAGCATCATTGCCTGGATGCCCATCTCTTTTAGTCGTTTTATCGTTTGTTTCGATTCTTCGCGTATGATATCGGCAAGTGCGACTGCACCTTTTAGTTTACCGTCGACGACAACATACACGACCGTTTTACCCTGCGAACCGAGTTCGTCAAGTTTTTCGTTTTCGACCGATAGATTTAGCTCTTTCAGGTAGCCGGGACTTGCAACCGTTATCTTCTTTCCGTTCACAATTCCCTCAACGCCTTTCCCTTTGATGGATTGAAAGTCTT
>PWTU01000484.1 GCA_003562775.1 Ignavibacteriales bacterium | reverse complement strand
CCGGTTTATTATTCCGTAGGTCATCTGCTTATTCCCGGCGGCGATACTCGACAACCATACGGTGATTATGCAATTGCAATGAATAAAATCGCAAAAGACCGGTACTTACCGACCGGAGCTGAATTGGCTCAATCGGCACAGATGTTCGATATAAACGGTGACAGGATGAGACTCTTGCTTGATTTTCCGCTCATCGGTGAACCCCATTATGCACAGGCGATTCCTGCTTCGGAATTAATGGATAATGTAATTAAAATCCATGATTTAGATAAATCCAAACATCCCCATGTCATCCGGAGAACCGAAGATATGAGAGTTGAGCGGAACGGCAATGAAGTCCGTGTGTATATGGCCGTTGTACGTTCTCAAATCTGGCCTGATAATATCGAAGGTATTGAAGTGGGAGACAAGGTTTATTTTCATGTCACCAATATAGAAGAGGAATGGGATATACCTCACGGATTCTCAATTATTGGTGATGAAAATGCCAACATATTGATTATGCCGGGAGATACGAGAACGATAGTTTGGGAACCCAAGAAACCAGGTATATACCCATTTTATTGCAATGATTTTTGTTCGGCATTACACCAGGAAATGCAGGGATGGATACGTGTATCACCCCGTGGTTCGGGTGTACCTCTCACGTACGGTACCGGGAATGATATGAGAACAGCACGGTAATAGGGTGTTAAGTTACTTAGGGTAATCCTGCCGGTAGCAGGATTACCCTAAAAAATCCGGGAGGCAATAACTGTACAAATGAATAATATTCATTTAAGGAATCATTTTATATCATGAATACTAAAACAAGAATCATAATCGCAATAGCGGCCCTACTATTGATCTTAAGTTATTTCTTCCCGCTCTGGCAAATTCATCTTATTGCTCCGCAATATCCCGGTGGATTAAACATGTATATATGGCAACATCAGGTTACCGGTGATTTAGGGATTATAAACGTTATTAATCATTACATAGGTATGAAAAAGATTGTACCTGACGAATTCCCGGAATTTGCTATCATCCCTTACATAACCGGATTGATGATTATATTCGGACTCGTAGTCGCCATTACGGGCAAGAGAATACTTCTCATCCTCTGGTTAATTCTGTTCGGAATTCTGGCAGTTGTCGGTGTAGGAGATTTTTATCTCTGGTTGTACGACTACGGTCACAATTTGAGTCCGGATGCACCAATCACATTGGATGGATTTACCCCTCCGCTCATCGGGAAAAAGATTCTGGCAAACTTTATTGTGTACTCCTTCCCGACTATTAGTATGTATATTTACGCGGCAACGATACTCCTTGCCGCTGCCGCGCTCTATTATACATATAGGTGTCAGAAAATTGAACAGAAGAAGTGAGAAAATTATGAAAAATAATAGTATCAAAATGAGCGTACTCATCATTATTCTTTTATTCACCGGCTGCGGCGAACCGAAACCGGAAAACATCAGTTTCGGAAGAGATGTCTGTGTATATTGCATCATGACCATCGTGCAGCCGCAATATGGTGCTGTCCTTGTATCCGACAAACGAAGATCGTACAAATTCGATGCTGTGGAATGTATGATTGCATACTATCTCGAAGAACGTATCCCGAAAGAAAACGTGCACTCAATGTGGACGGTTGATTTTGAACATACTGAAGAGCTTATCAACGTCGAAGATGCAATTTATCTTTACAGCGATAATCTCCCCAGCCCTATGGGTTTGAATGTCTCGGCATATAAAAACATGGAATTTGCACAATCAATGCAAGAACGATATGAGGGTGAGATAATAGACTGGAACAGAGTAATAGATCTTGTCGAAATGACCTGGTTGCCGCAATGGGGACCGGTTTATCAATAACATGTATCAGTAAAGGATTTATGATGAAGATTTTATTTTATTTTCTCATGTTTTCTATATCCCTCACTGCATCTTCACGGGATCTCATCGTCGATCCAGACGGTGAAATTAGTACGTTAACCGAAGCGATCAAGATGGCGTCGGACGGCGATAGAATTATAATTAAACCCGGAATATATAGAGAAGGACCAATCGTTATTGATAAATCATTAGAAATTATCGGTGAAGGATATCCGGAATTCGATGGTGAAGAGAAATATGAAGTTATAAAGGTCACGGCCGACAACGTAACTATTCGCGGGATCAAAGTAACAAACGTCGGGATCGCCTTTATCCATGATAACGCCGGCATACGGGTGGAGGATGCCCGCGGATGTGTAATAACAGATAACATTTTCGTCAACAATTTCTTTGCAATTTTACTTGCAAGAGCTGCCGACTGTAAGATCATGAATAACGACATTCGTGCGTTCGGTGAACTGGAATCGTATGCCGGGAATGGTATACATCTGTGGAATTCACAGGATATTACGATAGAAGATAATTACATCGACGGCCATCGTGACGGCATTTATCTTGAGTTTTCAAAAAATGCAACGATTACCGGCAATACCAGTGTGAATAGCTTGCGATACGGGCTGCATTTTATGTTCTCGAACGATTGTGTCTACAGAAGGAATACCTTCCGTAATAACAGTGCGGGGGTAGCCGTCATGTATACACAAAGAGTCGTCATGACGGAAAACGTTATGGAATACAACTGGGGACCGGCGTCATTCGGTTTGCTCTTAAAAGATATTCGCGACAGTCATATTCATAACAACATCTTTTATAAAAATACACTCGGTATCTATGCCGACGGATCGCACAACACGAAGATTGAGAATAACGAATTCATCGAAAACGGATGGGCGATACGTATATGGGCAAGCTGCAGCGGCAATGTGTTCACACGGAATAATTTTATAAATAATACGTTCGATGTGGCAACAAACAGTACCAGACATTTCAATACATTCATCGAGAACTACTGGAGCAATTATGACGGATATGATTTAACCGGAGACGGGATCGGCGATGTACCGTACAGACCGGTGCGATTGTTCTCATATATTGTTGAAAAATACCCGACAGCCTTGATCCTGCTCCGCAGCCCGTTAATTCTGGTCCTTGACGTTGCCGAAAGAATCATCCCCACCCTTACTCCGGAAACCCTTGTTGACGAAAGACCATTGATGCGGAGGATACAATGATAACAATTGAACAACTTGATAAATCATTTGGTAAACTGCATGTACTCCAATCGATAACGCTATCGATTAAACGGGGAGATATAACCGCGATTGTCGGTCCGAATGGCGCCGGAAAAACTACGCTCATTAAATGTATTCTCGGACTGGTAAAAGCAGATAAAGGGAGTCTTACTATCGGCGGGCATCACCTCAACGGTGAATGGACATACCGCAAAGATATCGGTTACATGCCTCAAATAGCACGATTCCCCGATAATCTGACCGTAAAGGAAATCTTTCATTTAGTAAAAGATCTCCGCGGAACCCGGGATACAGACGATGACGAACTGATATCCGGCTTCCTTCTTGAAAATGAAATGAATAAAAAAATCCGGAATCTTTCCGGCGGTACAAGACAAAAACTGAGCGCTTCCATTGCATTTCTGTTCAATCCGAAAATTCTGATCCTGGATGAACCGACTGCCGGTCTTGATCCGATTTCCAGCAGCAATCTCAAAGATAAAATAATAAAAGAAAGAGCAAACGGAAAAACGATTATACTGACCTCACACATAATGAGTGAGATACAGGAACTTTCCGACCGGATTATATTTTTGCTTGATGGGAAAATATTTTTCGACGGATCGGTCGAAGATATTCTCGGTACGGCAAAGGAACGAACCCTGGAACGGGCGATCGCACACATGATGAAAGGGAATGGAAAATGAATATCGTCTTGAAAATAGTAAAATACGAACTGCAGGACGTTCTCCGGAGTAAATGGCTCATTCTATACGCTCTTTTCTTCCTGGTTGTGACGGACGGTCTGTTTCGCTTCGGAGGAGATAGTTCCAGTGTTATCGTGAGCTTAATGAACGTTGTATTATTCATTATTCCACTCGTCAGTATTATTTTCGGTACGCTCCATGTATATAATTCAAGAGAATTCACAGAACTTCTCCTGTCGCAGCCCATAAACCGGAGATCGCTGTACGGTGGACTCTACATCGGTCTTGTCATGCCTCTCTCCGCCGGATTCGCCCTCGGGGTGAGTATTCCGTTTTTCATACACGGCTTCCAGGCGGAAGCGCATATTCTTATTTTTATTACCCTGCTTGCATCCGGTGTTTTACTCACATTTATTTTTACCGCTATCGCGTTCTTGCTATCGATGTTAACCGAAGAAAAAGTCCGGGGATTCGGCGCTGCAATCGTACTCTGGTTATTTTTTGCCATTATATATGACGGCATTTTGCTATTTATTACGTATTCGTTTGTCGATTATCCGCTTGAAAAACCGATTATCATTTTGACGATGCTGAACTCCATTGATCTCGCGCGGGTACTTATGATGCTGCAACTGGATGTTGCCGCACTGATGGGATATACCGGCGCAACGTTTCAGAATTTCTTCGGGAGCGTTCTCGGAAAATTAGTGTCTCTCATGTCAATGCTGCTCTGGGTACTTATTCCGGTAGCATGGGGATATCGATTATTTTTAAAAAAAGATTTTTAAAATGTTCAAATTAATTACCGTCTTCCTTCTTTGTTTTGTT
>PWTU01000452.1 GCA_003562775.1 Ignavibacteriales bacterium | reverse complement strand
TGCAATGGCAACGATAGCCATGAAGGTACCCAGTCCTGAAAAACTAATATCGAGCAGGGGTATGAGTCCGGTGAGGATGAGCCAGATGCCCAACAAGAGCATTCCGAGGTTCTTGGTTACTTTCATTAGTTTCATTGAGAGACTCCTGTAATGTAAATTGAATGAGAGGTTATATACATTGAAATCCCATATTAAATTTCAAGCCTCCGATGAGGTCCGGGTTTTAGTGTCGAATGTCATTTCAAATAAAGCATCTTCCTACTCTCCACATACTCACCTGCCTGCAGGTGGTAGATGTATACGCCGCTCGGCAATGATGATGCATCAAACACAGCTTCATAATACCCTGCCTCTTTAACTTCATTCACAAGTGTAGCAATTTTCTGTCCCATCGTATTAAAAATCGATAATCGGATATGAGCACGCTCCGGTATACCATAGCGAATAGCCGTTGAAGGGTTGAATGGGTTTGGATAATTTTGATGCAACTCGATTTTAGATGGTATATCATTATCTGACGGAGATACTGTAGTAACATCTTCACTAAGACAACGAACGGAAAAACCAATGCGCTTGTTGATATCGCCCCTGAATATATAACCATCGTTGTAATGAAGATTGCGAAACCAGGCATTAGCGGGATTGTTCTGCGTAGAACTCCACCAGTAACCGATACTGCCAATGTAGTCGAAATTACCGTCGGTGTTGTAGCGGTAGCCGCCCGGGAGACCCGAAAAACCGCTTTCATTTGTAGAGCCTATGTTTGGATATTTCCATCTTGGATGTGGATCAGGTTCAATACGTGTAGATTTCAGTTTACCACCAACATTATCGCCAAGAATATTCTCAAGTGTTGCCCACTCTTCATCGCTAGGCACATGCCAACCTTCGGGGCATAATCCACGTTCATCATCTACGGCAAACCAGTTGTACAGCTTGCCGTAAGTTTCATCGTTGGTCGCATTGTTACTGTAATACGACCAGGCACCAGTAGTTACGTGGGACCATTCTATGTTACCAATTACATTCCGTATGCTGTCGCCATTTCGGTACCTTGTGACTCTTAGATTCTCCGCCATCCACCATTGGTCGCCGATCTTTACGGTCTGGTATTCGTTGCCGTCGATGTCATTTACTGTTCCAACTGCCAGCTTGGTAGCCGTAAAATTCATATCTATTATATTTTGTGAAATATCGATAATCGAATATGAGTGTGGTGTAAAGCTATAACCACTAAGTCTTGGTGTTATGGTAACATCTGCTCTGTGAGGTACACTCGTTATGGTATAACCACCGTTTTTATCCGTTTCCACAGTTTGATAGTATTCACCCCATGCTGCTATCGTTACACCCTCAAACCCCGCATCGTTTTCCTGCGTAACCGACCCTGAGATGCTGAATTTATCTAATTCTCTGATACAGCGAACAGAAAAGCCATTTTGCTTATAGTAGTAGTATCTGTGCACATCTCCACTGCCGTAACCCAAACCGCGAATCCAGCCATTGCTAGTATTATCCTCCGTAGAACTCCACCAGAAACCATAGCTACCTAAGTGATGGAAATTCCCATCATTGTTGCGGACGCCCCCTGGGAGACCTGAAAAACCGCTTTCGTTTGTTGCTTCGGTATTAGGACTATTCCATCTCGGATGAGGCTCCGGTTCTGTGCTGGTAGATTTCAGCTTACCTCCCTCGTTAATTCCTCTCCAGTCGGTTTCATTGATTTCCTGTTGTGTCATACCCAAATGCATTTCGAGCTTTTTCCACTCATCATCACTCGGTACCTGCCAACCTTCGGGGCATAAACCTCGGTCATCATCGACTGCATACCAGTTGTACAGTTTGCCGTATGAATCATCGTTGGATGGATCGTTTTTGAAATATGACCAAGCACCAATTTGTAATCTTCTCCAATCTTCGCTATCAGTAATATTTGGTAATTTTTCACCATTACGGTAACTTGTGACTCTTAGATTCTCTGCCATCCACCATTGGTCGCCGATCTTTACGGTCTGGTAATCGTTGCCGTCGATGTCGGTTACGGTACCGGTTTCCTGTGCATTAGTTATAGAGCCCAGTAAAAATACGAAAACAAGCATAATGATGAATTGTCGATTCAAGCCCTGTTCGCGAACATAGTGGCGGAATTTCTTGGTTACCCATTGGGCATATAACCGCTTCCCATTATTTGAGAACACGTATTCACAATCCCGCTGGTTGTACCTCTTTCTCAGTATTTTCATCGCTGTATCATTAAGTGGTATTGTACGACGTTTTCCTACTTTTCCAACATTTAATTTGCCGTTCTCGTTTAAGGGCTTCTTTCTTCGATCGGTATTCCTCAGTATAAACTACATCCCACGGCCGTTTTCCTTCCGTGGATTTTGTCCATCCTGCATTGTGGCATCCTACGCGTAGAGTGACATCTTCGGTCGAACCAATATAGTACGATTCATCGACTTGATTTTTAAGAATGTAGATGTACCACATGGTGTATTGTGAGTCTTATTAAAGAAAAATAAAAAGCCATTCACGTTTAGGTAAATGGCTTTTGGATGCGGGGTCGACGAGACTCGAACTCGCGACCTCCTGCGTGACAGGCAGGCGTTCTAACCAAACTGAACTACGACCCCGTAGCTATAAACAAATCTTCTTTTTTTACTGAGGGCCGACGAGACTTCCCGATTTTATCGGGACGACATCCTGCGTGACAGGCAGGCGTTCTAACTCCCGACGATGTTGGTCGGGAAACTACGACCCCAAATCAATTAATATTATATAAGATAGCAAATATCTGATTTATTTGCAAATTAGAATTTTTTTTAATCTTGGTTCATTACCTCCTCAACCAACGCTAATAACTCCTCCGGAGAAAATGGTTTTTGCAACAAATATAAATTTTCCTTTTCGACTAATGACTGTATCTCGACCAAAGACCCAAAACCGGTACAGAAAAAAATTTTTAATCCCCCATTAAACTTTTTCATTTCATCTAACACCTCCCGCCCATCCATCTCCGGTAACATAATATCGAGAATTACAAGAGATATTCGCTCTCTATTTACTTTGTAATAATCTACTCCCTCACGACCGTTGGAAACTATATACACATCATAACCGTTCGTTTCAAGAATTTCTTTTAAAAGCTGCTGCATTGATGCTTCATCTTCAATCAGCAGGATATGACCTTTTATATCAGCTTTGATTTCTAACTCTCCTCGTTTTATGTTCTTTTGTTTTATCGCAATATAACCCAGTTGATTTTGATAATCAAGTATTTAAAATATAATCGGTTCATCGTAGGTATCAAATACTTCAATCAGTGCATTACACATCTCGCCGAGTGTTGCATAGTTCCGGGACGCTTCGATTATCGGCGGCATGAGATTTTTTTCATCGCGGGCTGCTCGTTTGAGCGACTCCAGGCTTTTTTCTACATCTTCCTGATTCCGCGACTGACGCAGATCCGCCAATCGTTGTTTCTGTTTCTTTTCCACCTCGGGCGGGATATATAACAACGGAATCTCCACCTCCGCATTATCATGGACGAATTCGTTCACCCCCACGATTATCTTCTCCTTTTTATCCAGTTCCGTCTGATAGCGATATGCCGCATCCGCAATTTCCCGCTGGAAGAAACCCTGTTCGATGGCGGGAATAACACCCCCGAGATCATCGATGCGGCGGAAATACTCTTCGGCTTTCTGTTCCATTTCGGTCGTGAGGTTTTCGATAAAATAACTTCCGCCGAGCGGATCGATTGTGTTTGTTACGCCTGTTTCATGCGCGAGAATTTGTTGTGTTCGAAGCGCTATGGTCACGGCTTTTTCAGAGGGTAAAGCGAGTGTTTCATCCATTGAGTTGGTGTGGAGCGATTGTGTACCGCCGAGCACGCCGGCGAGCGCTTCGATTGCCGTTCGTACAATGTTGTTTTCCGGTTGCTGCGCCGTTAACGAACAACCGGCAGTCTGGGTATGAAACCGCAGCGTCCATGAGCGCGGATTTTTTGCACCGTATTTTTCACGCATTCGTTTTGCGTATATTCTCCGCGCCGCCCTGAATTTGGCAATCTCTTCAAAGAAATCTATATGCGAATTGAAGAAGAACGACAAACGCGGAGCGAAATCGTCTATGTTCATTCCCGCTTCGAGCGCTGCCTCTACATACGCAAATCCGTCTGCAAGAGTGAAAGCAAGCTCCTGAACCGAAGTCGAGCCCGCTTCCCGGATATGATAGCCGCTGATCGATATCGGATTCCATTGCGGCATGTTATCGGTGCAATATTTGAACATATCGATAATGATTCTCATCGACGGTTCGGGAGGATAGATCCACTCCTTTTGTGCGATGTATTCCTTAAGAATATCGTTCTGAATGGTGCCGCGAAGTTGTTCGGGAGATACACCCTGTTTTTCCGCTACGGCGATATAAAATGCAAGCAGCATTGCCGCAGGTGCATTAATGGTCATTGATGTCGATACCTTATCGAGCGGTATCCCTTTAAATAATAACTCCATATCGGCAAGCGAAGAAACGGAGACCCCGCATATACCGACTTCTCCTTCGGATAACGAATCGTCTGCGTCGCGTCCCATCAGCGTCGGAAGATCGAATGCAACCGATAATCCGGTTTGTCCGTGTTTTAACAGATAATGATATCTTTCATTTGTATCTTCCGGCGTTCCGAATCCGGCAAATTGCCGCATCGTCCACATGCGGCCGCGATACATCGTTTTATGGATACCCCTTGTATACGGATACTCACCCGGCAGCCCGATATCGTCGACGGGATCGATGTGCTCTACATCGTCCGGCCCGTATAAGAGTTTAATCTCTTCACCGCTTAATGTAGTGAATTTAATTGGCCGGACACGCATTTGCTGCGCTTCTTTTTCCCAGTTCGCTTTTAGGGATTTGTAATGTCCGTTGGAAGATGTTTTGTTCATAGGTAGCTCATCCGATTAATAATAGTTAATGGTTAATGGTTATTGGCTAGCATTCAATCAATAACGATCAACCGATAACAATCAACTGTTCATGCATATAAATGACTACAACTAAGTCCGACCGAATTTTTTATCCAGTTCATCGACGGTCAACTTGATCACCACCGGTCTGCCGTGCGGGCACACGTACGGCATATCGGTTGCAAACAACTGATCGATCAGATCACGCATCTCCTCATCGGTTAACGAGTCGCCGGACTTTATAGCGGTTTTACACGCAAACGATTTTGCAAGATTGTCGCGTACATCGATCTGTGAACTCTGATTCGAGCGATACTCGTCGATAACTTTTTGCAGAATTTTGTGCTCGTACCCCGGTCGAACATCCGCCGGGATACCCTCTACCACAACGGTATTTTTGCTGAATATCTTAAGATCGAAACCTAATGTTGTTAATAACGGATGAATTTCCCTAATAAGTTCCACATCTGCATGTCCCAGCTCCAACGTCTCGGGGAAGAGCAGTTGCTGCGACGAAGGATTTTCCGTCGAGAAACGCTTGAGCGCTCGTTCATAGAGAATGCGTTCGTGTGCCACGTGCTGATCGATGATCATCAATCCCGATCGTATTTGCGCAAGAATATATTTATTATGAAGCTGATAGATTAAACCCGACTCTGTGCTGCTTTCCTGCCTCTCACGATCTCCGGCGGGTGTATCTGTTTTCTCTTCAGAGGATTTCCGTCGTGCCGCTGTAAAATCCTCGCGCTGAAACAAATGAAGATCGGCGGATCGGCGGTTATTCGTATCTTCTTCCATTACTTCGCCGGTACGCGGATTGACCCGCAGCATTTGCAAAGGACTGTGAGTGCGGTTTTGGACATTATGTGAATGTACTCCTGCATCGCCGGCATCACTCATACTAAACGACGGCATCATGTCATTTCGCGCAAGTGTTTTTCTCACGACCGTTGTTACAATACCGTAAACGCTGCGTTCATCGTCAAATTTCGCTTCGAGTTTGGAAGGATGTATATTGACGTCGATCCGCGACGGATTGATATCCAGAAACAAAACATAAAAAGGATAACTGCCTTTAATAAGCAAATGTTCATATGCGCGGTACACTGCGTGATTGATTGCCCTGTTAATAATATACCGGCGGTTGAGAAAAAGGAACTGCTCGTTCCTGGTTCTTCGGGAATATTCGGGTTTGGCCAAGAAACCGTACACCGTCAGATAATCCGTTACCTCATTACATTCCATTAATCCTTCGCTTATCTCCTCGCCGAACAATTCCCGAATGCGTGTAACAAGGTCCGATTCCTCGACGGCGAAAACCGTGTCATCGTCGCTGATAAACGTGAACGCTATTTCCGGATTTGCCAGCGCCGCTCTTTGCACTGTTTCGAGTATATGTTTGAACTCGGTCGCATTGGTCTTGAGGAAATTTCTTCTTGCCGGAGTGTTGTAAAATAAATTTTTCACCGTCAACGTCGTGCCGGGTTCCATGCCAAACGGTTCGGGTTCCTGCCTCACGCCTCCGTCAATTTTTAAAAGAACACCGACGTCCGACTCACCGGTGCGGGATTTGATTTCTACCTGCGCTACGGCAGCGATTGAGGCAAGCGCTTCGCCGCGAAAGCCGAGCGTTTTGATATTTTCGAGATCGTCGTATGTTTGTATCTTACTTGTCGCGTGCCGTTCGAATGCTATTTCAAGATCGCCTGACGATATACCGCTTCCGTCATCGGCAATTTGAATGAAGTTTTTTCCGCTATCTTTTACGGTGACAATCATACGACGGGCACCGGCATCGATTGAATTTTCGATAGCTTCTTTTACCACCGAAGCAGGGCGCTGTATTACCTCGCCTGCGGCTATTTTACTCGCTAAATCTTGAGGAAGGATTTTTATGGAATTTTTCATGTGCAGCTTATTTTAGATAACACCCGACAATGATAAATACATATACACAACAAGAGCAAGAACGCCGAGGTATAATATAACCGGCCGTTTCCTTCCGGCTTTACGCTGACTTCTGAATTTTACATTCAACCGCCAGCGGCGTCTGTTCTCCTCATCCTCTTCGGGTTTGTAATAACGAGGTGTGTACTCAAAGCTGCGATATGTCGGCTTACGCATGAACATTGTTACATCCCTCCTGTTTTAGTAACTCCTATTCCCGGTTCATCCGGTAAAATTAGTTTTCCTTCTTTAATCGTTACACCTTTAAACGGATCGTTTTTAATAAGTAAATTACCGTCGAGATCGGCGTAGTCCAGAAGCGGCGCAAGCTGGGCCGCTGCGCTGATTGCTGCTGAACTTTCGACCATACAGCCCAGCATCACTTTCATTTTCATTAATTTAGCCGTATAAATCATTTTGAGGGCGGCATTCAATCCGCCGCACTTCATCAATTTTATATTGATGCCGTCGAATGCGCCTCTAAGTCCTGGAACATCAAACATCGACACAACGTTCTCGTCTGCGATAACCGGAACAGAGGCGTGTTCACGCAGCCATGCGGTGTCGAGCAACTGATCAGCCGGCATCGGTTGTTCGATAAACTCGACTCCCTCTTCCTGAAGCCAGTGAATTTTTTCAAGCGCTATTTCACGTATACTCCATCCCTCATTTGCATCCACCCGGAGAACCTTATCCGTAACGGAACGGATGGTGTCGATTATCTCTTCGTCATTATCTCCTCCTAATTTTATTTTTAGGAGCGGGTACTCTTCGGCTTCTTTAATTTTATCGATCAACACATCCGGAGTATCGATGCCGATAGTAAACGATGTTACCGGTGTATCTTCGGGCGACAATCCCCATATCCTGAATAACGGTTGTCCCAACGCTTTGCCGACCCAATCGTGCATGGCAATATCTACGGCTGCACGCGCTGAAGTATCGTTTTCCGATAACGACGAAAGATACTGCACGTTCCGTTCAATCTGAAACGGATCGGCCATCTTCCCGGTATCGATCCTTTTGATGAATTCGATAACGCTTTCGGGGGTTTCATCATACCGTGTTGACGGCGACGCTTCGCCGTATCCGGTAATCCCGTCATGTTCCAACTCGACAAATACTACCGTATTGACATCGCGTGAACCGCGGGCGATGGTGAAGGTATGTTTGAGTTGCAGGTCGTACGTATAGTATCGTAATTTCACAACGTTTCCCTTTCGATTTGAAATAATGCATCTACAAATGTTTTGCGATCGAACGGCTGCAGGTCTTCCAATTTTTCACCCACGCCGATATATCGCACCGGTATATTGAGTTCACGGGTAATGGCAAATACAATACCGCCTTTTGCCGTACCGTCGAGCTTCGTAACGATAAGCCCGGTAATACCGACCGCTTCGTTGAACATCCGCGCCTGCTGAATTGCATTCTGTCCAGTAGACCCGTCGACGACAAGAAATACTTCATGCGGTTTTTCCGGGTCCTGCTTTTGCATAACGCGTTTTATTTTTTTTAATTCTTCCATGAGGTTAACCCGTGTATGTAATCTGCCCGCCGTATCGATGATAACAACGTCAGATTGCCGCGCTTTTGCCGCATCAATCGCATCGAATGCCACCGCTGCCGGGTCGGCGCCGTGCGCCTGTTGAATAATATCCACACCCGCTCTCTGCGCCCAAATTTCCAACTGTTCATTCGCTGCGGCGCGATAGGTGTCGGCTGCGCCTATTATGACATTGTATGCTTCGCTCTTATAATGATGAGCAAGTTTTCCGATGCTGGTAGTTTTTCCAACGCCGTTTACACCGACAACCATAATGACATACGGCCGTTTATCACGTGGAACGGCAAATGGATTCGCGCCCGGATCCTCATCGCCGCCGATCAGCACTTGCATTTCATCGCGAATTAAGGCATCAAGCTCTTCCGTCGATTCGTACTTATCCCTCTCCACCCGTTCCCGGATTCGTTCGGTTATAGTCATCGCCGTATCGACCCCCACGTCGGCTGCAATTAGTATTTCTTCAATTTCCTCGAGTGTCTCTTCATCTATTGTTCCCCTCGCTTTTACAAGACGATTGATTTTACCGACCATTCCGTCACGGGTTTTGCTCAATCCTTCGGTTAAACGGGAAAATGATATTTTCTTAAACCAATTCATAAATTACGTTACCTATTATTTGCTCTCTACAACCTTGCCTGCGGTAAAAAATCTGATTGCATACGATATGGTAGAAATTCCCAGCATAATTAAGCAAATTGCCATCATAATCATTTCGAGTGGTTCTAATGCGGGAATGGGCAGCAGTATTACAAAGACCGTAAACGCAATAGCCGTCACCGCCCATTTGCCCCAAACATTCGACGGGAAGAGAACGCCGTACCGGACTTTAATATATATACCTGCAAAGATGATAAGCACATCCCTTCCCAAAACAATACCGACAAACCACCACGGCAATTCACCGGTTATTGCAAGCACAAACGCAATGATACCCACGGCAATTTTGTCTGCGAGCGGATCGAGAAACTTACCCTCTTCCGTGATCTCGTTGCGTGCACGGGCAACCTTACCGTCAAGTGAGTCGGTTAATATAGCAATCGCAATAAGAAACAGCGCCCACCACCGCGCGGCTTCTCCTTCCTGTACCAATAAATAAACGATCGGTATGGTAAGGACTATCCTGCTCATGCTGATCATATTGGATAGAGTCCACCAATTTCTCTGGGCATATAACCCGCTTGTTGAATCTGTCATATTTCGTATTCTTCCTTTGTGGTTTCTACATCGATAGGCACGGGGTATTCACCGCTGAAGCAGGCAGTACAATATCCTTCACCGTTATCGTGCGGCACTGCCTCGAGCATCTTTTCAAGAGAAAGATACCCGATCGTATCCACACCAAGTTCCTGTTTGATTTTTTCGAGATCCCCATCCAACCTGTCGGCTATCAACTCTTCTCTGCTGGGAAAATCCATCCCGTAATAGCAGGGATTGTAAATCGGCGGCGACGTTATCCGGAAATGAATTTCTTTGGGTTCCGCTTCGCGTATTAATTTTATGAGAAGCTTTGCCGTCGTACCGCGGACTATCGAATCATCGACAACGACTACCTTTCTTCCCTTGATAACTCCTTTTACCGTATTGAATTTTGTTCTCACCTTCGCTTCACGTGAATCCTGATACGGTTGAATAAACGTTCTGCCGGCATAGTGGCTTCGTATAAGGCCGATTTCGAATTTGATATTTTGTCCCGTCTTCTGACTCTCCGATGCATACCCTAACGTTGCCGTGTTGCTTGCATCGGGTACGCTGATAACAATAGGAGTATTCTCATCGTCGGAACCGACCGGATGTTCAAGAGCGAGAAGTTTTCCCAGCTTGCGACGAACTTTATCAACGTTCTCACCGAATATCACGCTGTCGGGGCGTGAAAAATATACATATTCGAATATACAGTAGCGCGGCTTATCGACATTTTTTTCGATATACCGGGATTTCGTTTCACCTGTCAGTATAGAATCATCGTCTATGATTAGAATTTCTCCGGGCTTGATATCACGTATATATTTTGCACCGATAATATCAAATGCACAGGTTTCGGACGCCACGACATAAGAATTGTCAAGTTTTCCGAGTGCAAGCGGTCTGAAGCCGTGAGGATCACGTGCGGCAATCAGAGCACTATCGGTCATAAGAACAAGCGAGTACGCTCCCTCCACTTGATTCAATGCATCTTCAATCTGATCGAGCTGATCCTGATACCGGCTCCGTGCAATGAGATGCAGTACCAATTCACTGTCCGATGTCGTCTGAAAAATTGTGCCGCTATCCTGCAGCTTCGTTCGGAGCGACTTGAAATTCGTAAGATTACCGTTATGAGAAAGCGCAAGGTGACCGTTTCTGTAGTTAACCGTAAATGGTTGTATATTAAACCTGTTATTCGCCGAACCTGCGGTTGAATAGCGGTTATGACCGATCGCAATATCACCCTTGAGTACTTCCGTTAAAAGCGATTCATCCTTAAATACTTCGGACACTAATCCAAACCCTTTATACACGTTGAGATGATGCTTATTATGTTCGGTATCGTAATCAAGTGTCACAATACCCGTTCCTTCCTGACCGCGGTGCTGCAACGCATTCAGCCCGTAGTAGGTCATTGTAGCTGCCTGCGGATGCCTGTATATTCCGAAAATACCGCAATTTGAGCGGGGTTTATCTATGAGCTCGTTGTCCATTTATAATTAACGTAATTATTTTAAAAAACGGTCTAAGTGTATAAGTTACAAAAAGATATGTATTGAAACAAGCGACATAATCAAGGGATTAAGAGTTATTGAAGGGGAAAGAATTGGATATCAACCTTGAATGCATGAATACATGAATGGATGATTAGTAAAGCGAGGTGTTCTCCGATACTTCATTTCACCTATTCCCTAAAATAACGGCGATAACGGTCCGGTTTCTTCTATAAAGATAAATGCATCATAACGTTGGGGAAGGATTGTCGGTACATAATTGCCGCGTTCCTGATGCGGATTGTATACGACTCCCTTCGCTCTGTGACCGCGAATTTCATAGAGTGATTCGGGTACATGCTCGTCAAAGACCAAGAACAATTCGGAAATTCCTGTGCGGTAAAAAAGGTCGCCAAAGCTATTTTCCATAGCTTGAGGTACCTGCATCGTTTCCATCGGAGCACCCCACTCACTTCCTGCGAGCACTAATCCCCGGTGCGTACCGAATCCAACTATAAAAACCTGCTCGCTGCCGAATCTGTCTCTTAAAAGATAACCGATATTTTCCATTCCCTGATTTGCCATAGGCGTTGCGCGTGCATCGCCAACGTGGGTATTGTGCGCCCAAACAATGCCATTTGCATTGTTACCGTAATAATCTGCAATATGGACTGCCGTGTTTTTAAAATTCCTGACCCGTTGATTCCACGATCCCGGACCCCGGTCTATCATTGCACGATAATGGCGTTCGGCCTGTTTTACGACAAGAGCATTTTGTTTGACATTAAAATAACCTTTGGGATCGTCATCTTTAAACCGATCGGCGTGGTAACGCAAGGTTGACACCACTTTACCGACGGCTTCCTTACAGTTAACCCTGCCTTGATACACCGCAATGGCATACGCTTGCGGATCGTTATCGAATGCAAGCAAACAGTCATACGCATCGCGTATATCCCCGGCTTTTTCCGGATAGCGTTCATCAAAATAACCGATTACTTCATCGATCGAATCCCACGCTGCGTATATATCTATGCCATAAAAACCGATCCGTTCCTCAACCGGACGATCCGAATTATATTCCCGCATCCACACAATGAGATCTTTGACTTCCTTGTTGTTCCACATCCACTGAGGCCATCGGTTAAAGGATGCAAGTACTTCTCGCGGATCGGCTGCAGCTCCGGGGAGGTCTTTTACAAACTTGTTCACCTCATACGCTGCCGTCCAATCCCCTTCCACGGCAATGAAACTAAATCCTTTTTCTTCAATGAGGCGCTTGCTGATTTTTGCACGCCAGGTATAATATTCCGAGGTGCCGTGCGATGCTTCACCGAGTAATACAAATCGCCGGTCGCCTGCCGCCTGAATTAATGGGTCTAAATCCTGTGCGGTGTTGAGCGGTTGAGCATTCGAGCGAATGTATTCGACCAGTTCATCGTCGTTTGTATAAACAGGGTGTATGAGAACGGTTACAATAAGTATGGAGAGGAAAGTTTTCATTGGAATATTCCTTCTATCACTTGCGACGCACTTGCCTTTAGTGTAAAAATACGAATGTACAAATTATTACTTACTTTATACGGGTAAGTGCGTCGCAAGTTTATCTTAGCTCTTCTTTGACGTAATCACCGAAAACGGAGTTATCGTTCTTTTTACGTTTTTGCTTTTACATTTCGGACATTCCGTAGAAAGTTTCTCGTATTCCGAGACGGATATTGTCAGCGTAAACCGGTGATCACAATCGTTGCATTTAAAATCATAAGAAGGCATATGGTATACCTCTTTTCTTTCTGTTCGCATTCAAATTAATATACATCGGAAACAACCGATATATATATAATATATTTTAGAATCGGGAATATTGCAAATTATACACGCTCTTTTACAGAAACAGTACGTTTTTTCTTTAATATATCCTTTGCATACCGGAGGACATTTTCAACCGTAAACTCAAAATTTTTCATCACGTCTTCAACCGGCGCCGATGCACCGAATCGTTCGATAGATATACTTACGCCGTTGCTTCCGACATACTTCGCCCAGCCAAACGATGCTGCCGCTTCAATCGAGACCCGCGATGTAATCTCCGGAGGCAAAATCTGATTTTTGTATGCATCATCCTGTTCTTCAAATTTTTCCCACGATGCTAAGTTCACAACTCGTGCCGGGATGTTCTCTTTTTCCAGTTCTTCATACGCGCCGAGTGCAAGTTGTAGCTCTGAACCGGTTGCGATTAAAATAACTTCCGGTTTTTCGTGGCTTGCCAATATGTAACCTCCTTTTTCAACATTCCCGGCGGCAGCATAACGGTTCCGGTCAATAACGGGAATCCCTTGCCGTGTGAGAGCAATTGCCGTCGGTCCCGTTTTACGTTCTATTGCCATCTTCCACGCATAGGCGGTTTCATTTGCATCGCCGGGTCGAATAACCGTAAGATTCGGAATTGCCCGCAATGCAGCAAGATGCTCGACGGGTTGATGTGTCGGACCGTCTTCACCGAGACCGATACTATCGTGGGTGAACACGTAAATCACCGGTATTCCCATCAGTGCAGCAAGACGAACCGACGGCCGCATATAATCCGAGAAAACAAGAAAAGTGCCGCCATATGGCCGAAACCGTGATAACGCAAGACCGTTCATTATTGCTCCCATCGCGTGCTCCCTGACTCCATAGTTGATATATCGTCCGAGGCGGTTATCGGAGGTGAATTGTTGTGCGGTTTTCGGCTTTGTGTTGTTCGAAGGAGTCAGATCAGCCGAGCCGCCGATCATAAACGGATGTTCCTGTGTGAGCACATCGAGAACTTTACCCGAGGCCTTCCGGGTCGCAACGTTTCCATCTTCCATTGAAAAAACTGGAAGAACGGTATTCCAATCGACCGGCCGGTCTTTCATCATAAATGTTTCAAGCGTGCTTGTCAGTTTCGGATGTTTATCTTTATATGCCTTCAACTTCCGGTTCCACTCTGCCTCTATAATCCGTCCGTTTTCAACAGCTTGACGGAAATGATTTAAAGCATCTTCCGGGATATGAAAATGTTTCTCCGTATCCCATCCATACGCTTTTTTTGTAAGTTTTACTTCTTCCTCTCCCAGTGCTGAACCGTGCACTTCAGCGGTATCCTGCTTATTTGGACTCCCGTACCCGATATTTGTTTTTACCCGGATAAGTGATGGTTTTCTCGTTTGTTTGATGCACAATTCAAGCGCTTCTTCTATGGAAGCAATATCGTTTCCATCGGCTTCACGTACAAACCATCCATAGGATTTAAACCGTGCTCCCACATCTTCTGAAAAAGCAAGAGAAGTCGGACCGTCGATGGTTATATTATTATCATCGTAGAGATAGACAATGTTATCAAGCTTTAGATGTCCCGCAAGCGATGCAGCTTCCGCACTGACTCCCTCCATAAGGTCGCCGTCGCTGACAATTGCAAAGATCCTGTAATCGAACATTTTATAACCGGGACGGTTGAAATATGTTTCGAGATATTTCTCTGCTATTGCCATTCCGATTCCGTTTGCAAAGCCCTGTCCGAGCGGTCCCGTCGTTGTCTCTACTCCCGGAGTATCGCCATATTCCGGATGGCCTGGCGTTTTACTATGTAAACTTCTAAAGCGTTTAATCTCATCAACGGATAAATCATAACCGGTCAGGTGAAGCAATGCGTACAACAACATTGATCCGTGACCTGCCGAAAGAACAAATCGATCCCGGTTTAACCAATCCGGATTTTTGGGATTATGACGGAGGAATTTAGTCCACAATACGTATGCCGCCGGCGCCATACCCATCGGCATTCCCGGATGACCGGAGTTTGCTTTTTCAACTGCATCGATTGCAAGTGTACGTATGGTATTAATGCTTGTTTTGTCGAGTGTGTTCACGTTGATAGTACCTTACTTTGTTATAAAAATTTAGTTTTGGGTTATGCTTTTTTAACGGTTTATTTTGCGATGTTGGGTATTTGGTTTCACATTTTCATCCACTTTAACATGGAGCGGGGGAGACGATTCGTCTTTCAATACACCCATATAAACGGTCCGGTGCGGGAAAGGAATTTCGATACCCCGTTCATCGAAGACCTTTTTCATACGCTTATTGAACTCTCGTCCTACCCGCCATTGCTGGATCGGGCGGGTTGTAATGCGAGCACGAATAATTACCGCAGAATCTTCAAAACGATCGAGGCCCATTATCTCAAGCGGTTCAACGATAACATCGCGATAATCCGGATCTTGTATGAGCTGATCTCCGATTTCTTTCAGTATCTCAATGACTTCATCCACATTTTCGCGATATGCAATACCGACATCGAATACGTAGCGGCCGTAATCTTTCGTCATATTGGTAACGAGGGTAATTTGACCGTGCGGAATGTAGTGTACAGAGCCGTGGAGATCGCGCAGCCGTACGATGCGAAGCGTAATTCTTTCGACCACACCGCCCTTGCCGTTGATATTCACAACGTCACCCACGCGTATTTGATTTTCAACGATGATAAAGAATCCGCTTATAATATCGCGAACAAGATTTTGCGCGCCGAAACCGATCGCAAGACCGCCGATACCGAGCGCAGCAATCATCGGACCGATTTGGACCCCCAGTTCGGATAACGACATCATCACCGCTACCAGCAGGATTAGTATGACCGTAACGGTGCGCAGAAGACTTCCCAACGTTGCAGCACGCTTACCGGCTTCACCGCCGGGATCAGATTTTTCCAGATTTGATTGAAATCGTTTAATGCTTAATTTAATAATGATGTTCAATATATATGCAACGGCAAGAATTATTAATATTTTTATACCGCTTCTTAAAAACCATTCCGTTATATTCTCAAGATAATTTTCCATAGTATCTCTGCATGCAATATTTTCAAATTGAATTATTGTCTTGCAAGGTCATCATCCAAAAGATGTGTTGTAAACCATCGCAAACTCCGGTTTAGAAAATCAAGTTGGTGTTGCACCGTGGCAAGACCGTGACCTGCCCCGGGATAAAGTACAAACTCAGTTTCTACGCCGGCATATTGCAATGCACGGTATAACTCCCACGCCTGACCGGTATCCACGCGACGGTCGTTCTCACCGTGTCCGATTAACACAGGGGTATTTGCGTTATGAATATGTGCAATAGGTGATCGGTCGAACACTAAATCGAAATGTTCGTAAATCCGGAGATCCCAGTGAACAAGTGAAAATTCATGCACTGCATCGGTAGTACCTGCCGATGAAATCCGGTTGCTCGCACCGGCAAATGTTACTGCAGCGGCAAAGCGTTCACTATGCCGGGTTGCGCCCCATGCCGAAAAATACCCGCCATATGAGCCGCCTCCTATGCCGACCCGATCCGGATCGACAAGTCCTTTATCGATAAGATAATCGATGCCGTCGAGCACATCCTGAAATTCCTTGCCTGCCAGATCGCGATGGTTCCCTTTCGCAAATTC
>PWTU01000140.1 GCA_003562775.1 Ignavibacteriales bacterium | reverse complement strand
GCAAGAAAAAAGCACCCGGTTTTTAATAGAAAAGGGGTGTAAGTGTGATATTGATAAAGGAAGAAGCCCTTGTAAGCAATATATGCCACGGGGTGGAGCAAGGGCTTCGTGCTAAAGGCGGGTTTTTGTTGGCTCCCGGGGACGAAATCGTGATTAAATACGTGCTAAGGGTTAACGAAGAGCTGGAAGGCTATCTTATTATTGATTTGAGTGGGTGCGGCAATGATTGAGACTTATCTGGTTATTATTGTGGGGTTGTTTGGCTTTTTTTTAGTGCTGGTTATGTACGGAAAAACACAAAAATAGGGGTATTGCTATGCGTGCAGGAGACCGTATGCGTGATCTGGCCAGGGCGCTTGCCGGGCCTGAACCTTTCGCGGATATAAATACTGTTATGAGAGCTCACAGATCCCGGCCCATGCAGGCGCCGGTAATTGACGTGGGAGAGCCATTAAAGGCAGATATCAGGCCTTATACACCTTTTATACAAGAAATAGAGCCCCCACAGCTGCCTGAACAACCGCCTATCCCGCAGACAGATTTGCCACAGACCCAGCGCAGGCGGGCGGGGCTGCCGGATCCTATGGAAGAAGCAGATTTTGGTAGTCCCCAATATCAAGCACTGGAAGACAGTGTTGCGGGGCCTATGATAACCAGCCCCGGCAAGGTAAGCGAGAATTTTCGAGCCGAAGAGTTCGCCTGTAAGGGCACCGGACAGATTAAGATAGACCCGCGCCTGGTGTCCGGGCTGGAACGGCTTAGAAAGATACTGGGGCGGCCTATTACCATAACTTCAGGCTACCGGACACCGGAACATAACCGCAGGGTAAAGGGCGCACCAAATTCCCGTCATATGACCGGTGAAGCGGCCGATATAAGTGTCCCCGGTATGTCCCCGGCCCAGGTGGCAGAAGCCGCCAGAAAGGCCGGGTTTGGTGGTGTCAGCGCCTATGGGGGGCACGTGCATGTGGACGTGGGCCCCGAAAGGACATGGTAATTAGACGGCCCCGTAAGGGATAACCGTTTGATTAAGTTGGGGCCTGCCCGGTTTTTTCAACCCCTTTACCGGGCGGGCTACCCCAATAAGAAGGTGGTGGTAATGTGATTCTGACATGGGATTTGTGGACGCCTGATATTGTCCGTTACGAAGGAAGGTTGTTGGGCGGCTTACAGTCCATAAGCGGCCCGAAAACATTTTACCGTATAAGGAAAGAAGACAAAAAATACCTGGCTATAATTGACGAGAACAGAAATGTAATAGTGTCTATACTTGATGAAGAAACAGACAAGCCCGTATACCAGCATGAAATGACAAAAGAAGGGCACAAAATAGCAGAAACTTTGCAAGATGCGGGCGTTGATATGGGTTTTAAAGGGGATAGTGATGATGTGCATTAAGCTCCGGTGCAAACACACGAAGTGGATAGAAATACCTTCCCGCCGCACGGAAACGCAGGTGGTGTATCTCTGTACCCATTGTGGTTTCTGGAAGGTTGTTTACCTGGACGATATTTCTTGAAAAAGGGGGGGGCCAGATGAATTTCTTGGAACATTTCAAGGAGGCAAGCAGACATATTGCGGCAATTGATGCACGCCATATGGGGTTTTATCCGGGATTTGTGCATGGGATGCTGGAAAAACACCTTACAGAAGTCCTGAAATGGGCCGAAGAGCTGCACGTCCAAATGGAAGGTGACGATTATGTATGAAAAAGAACGGAAAATTGTTAAAGATATCCGGCCGACAATAATGGCGCTTGACGGGGTAATATCTGTAGGATTATGCACCGAACAAGCGGAGCCGGTTATCAAAATTGAGATGTTGGAAGGCTATTCTCCCCGGATATTGCCGGATATTAAAGAATTACCGGTAAGAGTAGCATTTGTTAAGGACTATGAAAAGCCACTGATGCAGGATACTATCCTGGATTTGAAGAAACGCCAACGGCCGGTAAGCCCCGGGCTCCAAATCGTCAGCATTAACGGCCGCGGGAGCAATGGTTTCTCCATATATCACAAAGGTGAGAGATATTTGATTACGGCAGCTCACCTGCAGCATTCCTGGCAGCAAGGTGATGGCATTGGACAGAACTTTTACAGTCGGCGTGTTGCGGAGCTGGAAAAGTGGATCAACATTTACGGCTATCCGCGCACGGGTGGCCCCGGGGATTACGCCGCTTACAAGTATTTACCCGATATGTCCGTAAGTAACCGTTTTATAGAAAACAGATTTGTTGATTTAAAGCCGCTGCGCGTATTGGAGCCGGAAATTGGCATGAAAATAGTACGTGTTGGTTCCACGACAGGTATAAGGTTCGATGAAATTGTGGAAGTGGACGCTGCGGTTCGCCTGCAGGGAGTGGGTGATAACCCACACTGGACATGCGGCAATGTTTTTATGTGGAAATATAGATCCGCGCTACCCGGTGATTCAGGCGGCGGTATATTCTGTCTTGACCCGCCCGGGGTGTTGGGAGTGTGTATGTATTCTGCCGGCGGGAGCACTGCGACAGATGGTTTACAATATATGGGATTTGGGAGGTGTCCTGATTTGGTTGGGATGGAAAGCTCCATTTATGTAGAGATGTTTATTGATAACCCGGTAGCCAAAATCAATGGTGAAGCGGTATATGTAGATCCTGATAACCTGGAGATAGCACCGTCTATCGTGGATGGACGAACACGCGTGCCGTTGAGATTTATCCACGAACTGGTAGCAAGGAAAGCCGGTCAAAAGGTTATAGACAATCCCGTTATAGACTGGTTCCCCAAAGATGGGAGAACCGAAAGGATTATAATGGAAATATAAGGAGGTTATTAAAATGCCAGAAAGAATGATGATGCCGCCGCAGGGAGCACCCCAGGGAGTACCGCAGGGGCCACCTATGCAAGAAGCACCGATGGAAGGGCCACCAATGCAGGAAGGTATGCCGGGAGAGTCCCCGGAAGAAGTAGAAATTGATCGTATGCTGGTAGAACAGATTATAGGGCTACCCTTGCAGGTAAAAATGGAGCTGTTGGACGCGCTGGTTGTAGGCGCACCTGGAATGGGGGAACCACAGGGGGCACCAGGCATGGGAGCACCCGCTATGCCCGGCCCGCAGCAAGCGTTGGGTGACGTTGTAGGTGGAGCGGTTAAAGGAATGAGATAAAAATACCGGCAGTAGGAGAAAGGGGGTGATATGCGTGCCCGAAGCCATATGCAAGCATTGTGGGGAGGTTATCTGGTCGGAAGAGAACCAACATATCTATACGTACCCGGCGAGTGACGATCAAACAAAGGTAGCTCTGGCTTATAAATTGGCCGAGAAAGAAAAGGAACTCGCGGAAATGAAAGAAAAACTCGCGGATGCAGACGTGATAATAGAGCGGTTGGAAAATTATTTTAAAGACATGGATAACCTGCAAGAGCTCTTGCATTACTTGAGCTGTTTGGATCCTGGCGATCACAAGGATCGTTGGGAAAAGGTTTGCAAAAAGATTGAAAGTAAGCTGGGGGTGTAGCGGTGAGCGAAGATAGATTGTCTCTTGAAACCCTGGGCCGTTGGAATAGGGCGGTTGAACATGCCCGCCGTATGTTGGAGATATATAAAAGCACCCCTGGTGGCTTGCTCGGGGCAATGGGTATACAAACCAAGATTGAGCTGTACGAAGCAGGAGACAGGTCGGAGGCCCTACTGGAGGCCATGGAGGCGATAGAATGAGCGAAGACAGGGCAGAATATGGGGATCTGCACCCCAAGGAGCGGGAACTAATCGAGCTGATACGGGAACTAAAGTATGGCGTGATCACGTCCCTGCGGATCCAGCACGGCTTGCCCGAAGTGGCCGATATTCCTTTAAAAAAAGTAAGATTTACCGGGGTAGGGGGTGAGAAAGAGTGAGTGAAGATAGGACAGAACAGACAGTAAAATATGAAGATTTTATAAAACATGCAAAAAATTTTACAAGGGAACGCCCGGAAGCGGAGCTGGAAGTCAAAGTTAAGATGCTCGATGATCTGGTAAGCCGCAATCGTGTTTTGTCTAAAAAATTAGAAGAATTACTTCACCAACCTGTGCCAGAAGAAGCAACAGGCGAAGCGGAACCGGCCAGGCCATATATACTAGTGTATATAATAGACGAACAGCTGGGCAAGCTGGAAGCAAGCAATGATAGGCTGGAAAAACTTGTAGCCAAACTCGAAACTATATTAGGTGATATTAAGATAATTTAATAAGCAGGACGACTCTTAGGGAAATGATCCCATAGGGAAGGCCGAGAGCAGAGAAGCCGTTTAGGTGCGGCTTTTGTGTTCTCGTTCTTCCCTTTTTTTTATGGAATAAAACGGGGTGGAATTATATGAGCAGACTGGTAATGGAAGCACGTATAACCGAAAGGCTGGTTAAGCTATACCAGAAATACAGCGATAACTGCGAAGAATTTATCAGCGAGTGCGTGCATATCGAAGACCGTGACCGGCCGGGGCTGGCTATATTATTCGAGTTATGGCCCGAACAGAAAGCTGCTTTGCATAAATTTGTAAACGAGAAGCTGGTGGCGGTAATGAAAGCCCGCCAGTTGGGGCTTACCTGGCTGGCACTGGCTTATGCCACGTGGCGCATGGTGTTCCACTCCGGCTATTCTGTGGTGGCCATATCCAAGCGTGAAGAACCGGATACCAAGGAGTTG
>PWTU01000356.1 GCA_003562775.1 Ignavibacteriales bacterium | reverse complement strand
GCCATAAAAATTACGAGTGTGAGACCAACCTGGACACTGCCGGTAATGAGCAGGACCTTTCCGATTTGTAAAAGCCGTTCTATTGAAAGTTCAAGGCCTATGGTAAAGAGGAGAAGTACTACCCCGAAAGTGGCGAGCATTTCAATAATTTCGATATCGGCTATCAACTTGAATCCGGACGGACCGATAATCATACCCGCAATGAGAAATCCGACTATGCTGGGAATTCGAATCCTGTTGAACAGAAATACAATCGGGATCGATACGAGAAGGATTATGATAATTTCACGTATAAAGCCGATATCAGTCAATAGTACTCCGGGTTGATAGTTAGTAGGCAAAATAAAAACTTAGTAATATATTACGGTATTACAATCATAAGTGCAAGCACGAAAGCGATGGAAAGCGTAGTTCCGCTTCGCGCAACTTGAATGATATTATTTTTTTTTTGATATTGATAAAAAGTCAGCGACTCCGATTATTCCGGATGGCTTCACCAATTGAACAACCCGAAAATATAATGAGTTTTAGAACAGGTGATCATCTTCCTTCAATCCTTGTTACCGGCGCTTCCGGTTTCATCGGTCGCAATTTTCTTGACGCCGCGAAAAATCATTTCAAAATTTACGGCTTGACGCGGTCTATAACCGACCGATCCGACATCCCGAAACACCCCAATATCGAATGGATTGATGTGGATATTGGTAATTTTTTCTATCTGCACAGTGCTTTGTCGGAACTCCGACTTCGTGGTGGTGTCGATTATCTTCTTCACCTGGCGAGTTTTTATGACTTTAATTACGACGATAACCCGGAATATATCCGGACCAACCTTGTCGGAACAAAGAATGTTTTAGAGGAAGCGCGGCGGCTCGATGTAAAACGATTCATCTTTGCAAGCTCGCTCGCGGCATGCGATTTCAGTAAAGGCATGGTTATTGATGAGAATTCTCCCGCGGATGCGGATTTCTGGTATGCGCGCACCAAGCGCGAAGGGGAAGATTTGGTGAAAGCGTACTCAAAGGAATTTCCCTGCGCAATTACAAGATTCGCTGCCGCGTTTAGCGACTGGTGTGAATACGGTCCGCTGTATGTTTTTTTGAATACATGGCTGTCGCGTAACTGGAAGTCAAATATACTTGGAGGCAAAGGGAGGTCGGCAATAACGTATATTCACGTTAATTGTTTGGTACAGTTTCTGTTACGTATCATTTCAATTAGTCAATATCTTCCGCGTGTGGGAACGTATATTGCCAGCCCGAACGAACCTGTCAGTCATCTTGAATTGTTTAATCTTGCGACGCGATATTATTTTGGCAAGACCGGAAAACCCATATTGATACCGAAACCGGCAGCGGCACTCGGAGTGTATGGCATGGATTTTATCGGCAAGTTGACCGGTAAAAAACCGTTTGAGCGTCCCTGGATGATTCGGTATGTAGACAAGCAATTGCGGGTTGACAGTTCGCAAACGCGAAATATGCTTGATTGGGAACCCATCGAACGGTATAAAATTCAACGGCGGCTGCTCTTTATCATCGAAAGGATGAAAAGTAGTCCGTTTGAATGGCATAAGCGGAATTCTCGAATGTTAAAGACGCTACCGGTTCGATCAAACTTCTTGATCTATGAGGCTCTGGATAGGATACGGGACAATGTGATAAACAAGATCATGGATAATATAATAGCCGGAGAGAATAAAGAACTATTCCCGAATTACCGGCTTCTTCATCACTCCACGTTGCGAAAAGACCTTACCGCTGTATATCAGTTTTTGTCCGCATCCATCCGTGGACATGATCGTATGTCGATCCTCGCCTATACCCGGCAGCTTGCCGTCGTCCGTAGCCGGCAGGGATTTCCGTTCGAGGAAGTACGGGATGCGATCTCTTCCATTGGAAGGATTATTCACGAAGAGTTAGCATCGGTTCCGCTACTGGAAGGCATGGATCAATTTCTGTACGACAAAGTCTCTCTCACCTTCCAACTGATGATTGACGAGCTTGAAGACAGCTACGAGGAGGCGGAGAAAGAGCTTGATGCCGGAAAATCCACGCTGTATTATTCCCGCGAAGACGACTAATCTGCGGAAATCCGCACCTCTCATAGCGGATTTTCGCATATCTTGCTTCCCCCACGCGCCAAAAATGACCTGAATAGTGTCTTTTTTATGGCACAATGCTTGCCTTAGACAATTGTATAAAATAACTACACAGAATTCGATAAATTCAACAGTTCATATTATTTCTCCCGGAGGCATTATGACTAAAATCACCGTTGATCCTTTAAACAGGGTTGAGGGTCATCTTAAAATTGAAGCTGTTGTGGAAAACGGTGTCGTCAAAGAGGCGCGAAGCGCCGGAACTATGTGGCGCGGTTTCGAAAATATTTTGAGGAACCGTAATCCGCTTGACGCACAGCGTATAACACAGCGAATGTGCGGTGTGTGTCCGATCGCTCACACTATGGCGTCGACGCTTAACCTTGATGAAGCATTCGGCATCGCCGACCGTATACCCGAAAACGGCAGGATAATTCGCAATTTAATATTGGGCTCTAATTTTCTTCAGTCACATATCCTTCATTTCTATGCACTCGCAGCGCTCGATTATGTTGATGTTGCCGCAGCTGCCGATTATACGGGTTCCGACAGGCATCTAAAGCAGGTTCAGGCATTCATTAAACGCGGAACGCTCTATCCGTTCTTTCCCCGTTATGAAGGCGATTATCGATTGAGAAAGAATGAAAACGTACAGGCGGTAAAACACTATGCCGAATCTCTGGATATTCGTCGCCTGGCGCATGAAATGCTCGCTATCTGGGGTGGCAATATGCCGCAAAGCGTTGCAATCGTTCCGGGAGGTGTCACTGAAAACCCGACCGTTTCGAAAATTGCAGATTTTCGGTTCCGGCTAAAGAAGATCAGTCATTTTATTGAGAACGCGTATATTCCCGATGTGTTAATGGTTGCATCGCGTTATCCAGATTATTTTGAGATCGGCGACGGTTTAAAAGAATATTTATCATACGGATGTTTCGAACTTGACAGTGAACCCGATCTTATTAAACGAAAAAGATTGTTTTCAAGCGGAAGAATTACGCTCCGTGATCTGAATAAATTGCCGCTTGATCCTCAGAAAATAACTGAAGATGTGACACATTCCTGGTATAAACAGAACGGTGCATTGCATCCATCAGTTGGTGTTACCGATCCGGATCACAAGAAGGAAGGAGCGTATACGTGGCTGAAAGCACCGCGTTATGACGGAAAACCGTACGAAGTCGGTCCTCTCGCACGGCAGGTGATAGCATATGTTGACGGTTATGAGCCGACAGTATCTATGGTCAATGCGGTGCTGGGTCAGTTCAATGCATCACCTGCAGTTCTGGGATCGACGCTCGGCAGACACGCTGCACGCGCTATCGAAACGAAGATCGTTGCCGATCGGATGGCTGAGTGGGTGCTTGAGTTGAAACCCGGTGAGCCAGTTCATACTCATTTTGAAATCCCGGAGTCGGCAACTGGATACGGGATAACCGAAGCTCCCCGCGGCGGTGTCGGTCACTGGATATCGATAAAGAATTATAAAACGGATAACTATCAGGCAGTGGTACCGACGACTTGGAACGGATCGCCCCGTGATGAAAAGAATGTGCCGGGCCCCATCGAACAGGCGCTGGAAGGAACTCCTGTGCGGGATGAGAAGAACCCGTTTGAGTTGGTTCGTATCGTTCGCTCGTTCGATCCGTGTCTTGCCTGTGCAGTCCATGTTGTCACGCCGAAGGGCAACGAGATAACACGTTTTGTGGTCGAGGGATAATATGTGGGCAGATTTATATAATAAAAAACCTGTTCTCGTCGTCGGAGTCGGTAATCTCATCCAGCGTGATGACGGTTTTGGCGTGCATGCCGTCCGGGCATTAGTGGAAGAAGGGTTGCCTGATAATGTCGATCTGTTCGACGGCGGCTCACTCGGTCCGGAAATGCTTCCGTGGTTGGAGGGACGGAAGAAGATTGTGTTTATAGATGCGGTCAACGCCGATATGGAACCGGGGACAATATTCCGGTTTGAACCGCACGATTTACAGTATCATATGGAAGAGAAAACGTCGATCCATCAAATAGGATTGATTGATACCTTATCGATGGCAGAACTGATGGGCGAGGTACCGAATGACGTTGTGATCATCGGTGTACAGCCGAAGATAATCGACTGGGGAGAAGATTTATCCCCCGAATTAGAAAATGTCATTCCAAAGGTGATTAATCTTGTGAAAAAAGAAATTCTTAAAAATAATACCATATTGGAGGAACACAATGAGTGAACAAAAACAATGGTCTCGCAGACAGATACTTTCTTTGTTTGCGAAAGGTTCCGGTATACTTATGGGAGCAAGCTTGTTTCAAATACCCGGCTTCACAAAGCTCTTTGCAGAGGCGGTCGATGAGATACCGGTGTTGTTCTTACAGGGGGGGAGTTGTACCGGGTGTTCGGTGTCGCTGCTGAACTCGGTCAGTCCAACTATACAGGATGTATTACTCGGACAGATACTTCCCGGGACATCCCTGAGTGTCTTATGGCATTCCAATGTTTCTGCCGCACAGGGACATCAGGTTATGGATATACTCGATGACGTGAAAAGCCGTCCGAAAGGGAGTTTCGTTCTTGTAATGGAAGGGACTATACAAACTAAAGACGACGGCATCTACTGCGAGTTCGGTGAGCGTGATGGTAAACATTATACAATGTACGAGCACCTGCTCGAACTTGCACCGAATGCAATGGCGATTATTTCGATGGGTACGTGTGCAGCGTTCGGTGGAATTCCGGCAGCGCCGCCTAACCCGACCGGAAGTAAGTCTGTGAAAGCCGTACTCGACGAACACGGAATCGATACACCTGTTGTCAACGTACCCGGCTGTCCGCCGCATCCCGATTGGGTTGTCGGTACGATTGCAACCGTATTGATCGGCGGTCTCGGTGCAGTTGAGGTCGATCAGCACGGTCGTCCCAAAGCATTTTATGGTACTTTGATTCATGATAATTGTCCGTTGCGCGGACATTTCGATGCCGGCAGGTTCGCGCGTGATTTCGGAGAGAAGGGGTGCCTTTATGAACTTGGTTGCAAAGGCCCGGTAACTCACAGCGATTGTCCGACGCGAAAATGGAACAACGGCGTGAACTGGATTATCGGCGCCGGGCACCCTTGCATGGGGTGTGTCGAACCGTTCTTCCCGCACGGCGACAATATTTTTGAGCGTGTTCCGATTCATTTTGCAACTGCACCTGCAACGTATCCGCCTATTGTCACGGATCGTCCGTCGAAAGTGGATCCGGTGGTAACGGGTATACTCGGCGCCGCTGCCGGCGCTGCGGCAGGAGCTGCTGCAATGTCGAAAAAGAAAAAGAAACAGGTGGAATCCACGGTAAAAGAAAAGGAGGAATAGTATATGTCGGTTAACAGACGAACGTTCCTCAGAACCACTGCTGCCGGAATTGGCGGCGGTATGCTTGCGACACAACAAGTCAAAGCGGCGCGACCGAGAAAAGCGCTCGATACAGACCTCGCGATGCTCAACGATTGTACAAAATGTATCGGATGCCGTGCGTGTCAGTCAAGATGCAAGGAAACGCATGGACTCGACCGCGACGGCACGGATCCCCGTTATGACATGCCGCTTGATTTAAGTGGTCGAAGTCTTACGCTGATCAAAATGTACAAGCAGGATGATTACTTTACGTTTGTGAAGAAACAGTGCTTGCACTGCGGAGATCCGTCGTGTGTTTCGGTTTGTCCTGTTGCAGCTTTCAAGAAACTGGATAACGGAATCGTTGCGTATAATAAAGGTGCATGCATCGGATGCCGTTACTGTATGATCGCGTGTCCCTGGGATGCCCCCACGTTTGAGTATGACAAAGCACTGCCGGTTATTCAGAAATGCGACTTCTGTAAGGATGCGCGGTTAGCGCATGGGTTGCCGCCTGCATGTGTGGAAGCGTGTCCGGCCGATGCGATTAAATACGGAAAGCGCGGCGACCTTATCAAGGAAGCGCACAAGCGCATAAAGAATAATCCTGAGATATATAATGATCATGTGTACGGTGAATATGAGCTGGGCGGCACTTCTGTGCTGGTGCTTGCACCGAAAGAAGTGCGATTCGAAGATCTCGGATATGAAATGTACGGCGATACACCGCCGTTCAGATTGCAGGAAGATATTCAACACGGTGTCTTTAAATATTTCATACCGCCTGTAGCATTATATGCGGTGCTTGGATTGATCGCCTATGCAACGCGTCGAAAAGAAAATGAATCAGATAATGCAGATGAAAAGAAAGGATGAACTATGGATACTAACGCTACTCCGATGAATCAGCGATTATGGACACCATGGTTCACCTTTGGTGTCGTTTTAATTGCAATTGGTGCAGCTATCGTTATATACCGGTTTTTTGCCGGTTTAGGTGCGGTGACTAATCTCAACGACGGTTTTCCGTGGGGTATCTGGATTGCCTTTGACGTGGTTACCGGTGTCGCACTTGCTGCCGGAGGATTTACTATAGCTGCGCTCGTATATATATTTAACCGTTGGGAATATTCTCCACTTGTCCGCCCCGCATTATTGACGGCTCTCCTTGGATATGCAATCGCTGCAATTGCCATTGTTATTGACGTCGGGAGATGGTGGCAGATTTATAACCCAATATTACCGCAATACTGGCAGGGAAACTCACCGCTGTTCGAGGTGGCGATTTGTGTAAAGATATACCTGACAGTCATGATTATTGAATTTATTCCCGTCGTATCGGAAAAATACAAAGACAGCGCAAAACCAATTTTACGATCGCTCGCAAATAAGCTCGGTCCTCTCGTGAATAAATATTTGATGTTTTTTATTTTGCTGGGAGTCGTTGTATCGGCCTTACATCAATCTTCCTTAGGTGCTACGATGATTGCTGCAGTAGATCGTATACATGGATTATGGTGGAGTCCGTGGCTGCCGTTGATGTTTTTGATTTCTGCAATTTCGGTCGGCTTTGCCGTTGTAACGGTTGAGTCATATATCGCAGCGAGGAGTTTTAACAGAAAAGTCGAAACGGATATGCTTGCCCGGCTTGCAGGAATTATTCCGTATGTTCTCGGCATATACCTGATTCTGAAACTATTCGATCTGATTGCATACGGGAAACTATCTCTTCTTTTTGCAGATTGGTGGGGATTCGTTTATATCGTGGAGCTTGCAATCTTTGCATTAATTCCGATCTATTTGTTAAGTAAAAAATCGGTGCGGTTTGATATTGGAAAATTGTTGACCGTATCGATTATGATGATTGCCGGTGTAATATTGAACAGATTGAACACCTATCTGTTTACGTATCAGCCGCGTCCGGGAAGAACGTATTTTCCTACACTCGAAGAGATTGTAGTGACCGCAGCTTTGATTTCGTTGTTGTTTGTTGGTTACAAAGTATTGGCTAATTACTTCCCGGTAATAAGTGTGAGTACGGAAGAAAAGTGAGTAAGAAGCTTGTCCGGTATTTTAATGCTGCACCAACTTACCGGACAAGTTCTCGCGAACTCTTAGTGTAACAGTGAGTAATTAATTATCCTTCGCACCTTCCTCTATCCACACACGAATTCTCTCTGCCTCGCGATTGGAGACCCGTCTGAATTCGGAATGTGGAGGAGGCATACGCAATCGGTCCTGCTTGGTGGAGACAACAATATAGAGCCGGCTGTCATGATAGTTACCGGGTAAGGCAATCGGTTCACGTCTTGTGAAATAACGCGACTCCATCAACGCATCGTACGATGAGAGGTCGATATTTCCTTGCGGACGTACCTGATTATGGCAGGGTATACAACTCCTTCTCAATATCGGTGTTATATCTTTTTCGAAACTTACGTTCTCAGGCTCGTCTCTTTCACACCCACCCGCAAATAAACAAATTATCGTAATGAGAAATATGGGGCGCATTATCAATTTATTGAATTAATCTTCACAAATATCATTGTTTACCGGACCGAATTTGTTACGGCTAAATCCGGGTTCAAGAGTTGTAATACGGATGTCTCCTTCAATAACGATGGTATCGCCCAGATGTATATCGGGTGAGACAGTTTGCGAAAGTTCGATACAACACGTTGCCCGGTTTATTTTGATATAATGTTTTTTATCTTTTTCGATTGTTTGTACAACTTCACCGGTAAGACTTATATTTCCGTTGTCTGCATTCTTTTCCATATGAATTACTAAAACAAATATCAGGCCATATTTTTCTTTCTTCTAAATGAAAATTTAGACGATTGTATGGTAAGATTATGCGGATATCCGTAAGTATGATTGCGGTATACCGTTACTTTCTGTGGCTGACGTTACTCTGACTCGAGATTATATTTTTTAAGCTTATCCCGGAAAGTTGAGAGCGACATTTTTAACTGACGTGCAGCTTGAGATCGGTTGCCGTTTGCCTGCTGCAACGCCTGTCGAATGAGGTTCACCTCGAGACAGCTCACAACCTGTTCGAATGTCATATTGTCTTCATTGAAACACCGGTGGCACGCTTTGAGAAGTGTTTCTATAGGATTATCAGATTGGATTTCATCGGGAAGATCCGACTCGGTAATTTCTGAATTTGCAAAGAGAGTAATGCGTTGGATGATGTTTCGCAATTCCCGTATATTGCCGGGCCAAGGATACCTGATGAGGGCTTCCATGGCATTTTTGGATACCTGAAGTTGTTTATTTGGGGCAAACCGGTCGAGGAAGTGCTGAATAAGCTGGGGAATGTCGTCGGATCTCTCGCGCAGCGGCGGGATGGTTATGGGAACAACATTGATCCGGTAGTATAAATCGGATCGAAACAGCCCGCGATTGCACATCTCCCGCAGGTCGATCTTTGCAGCAGTAATCAGCCGCACATCGATGGGAATCGGCTTCATACCGCCGACCCGCATAATTTCCGACGATTCCAGCACACGCAGCAGCTTGGATTGCAAGTTTATGGGGAAATCGTCGATATCATCCAGAAAAATACTGCCGAAATTGGCAAGCTCGAATAATCCTTTCTTTTCACTGGAAGCGCTGGTGAATGCACCTTTTTCATGACCGAACAATTCACTCTCGAGCAGATCGGGGGGAAGTGCAGCAAGACCTACTTTTACAAATGGTTGATCCGCGCGGCTGCTGGTGCGGTGAACATACTCCGCAACCATCTCTTTTCCCACTCCTGTCTCACCGATTAGTAGAACGGAACTGTCGGAATCGGAAATAGTGTCGATGCGCTTCAATATATCATGCATCGATTCACTGTGTGCTATAAGTTTAAATTGTGTCTGATCAGGCATGTACGAACAAAGCATTTAAATATTGTATTCTCAGTTTAAGATACACAGCAATTCGGTATATTTCAAGTATATCTTTTAAACTGGCATTTATCGGTGGAATATCGTAATTTACATTAACATATCAAGTTGCGATATCCGGATACGGAGAACAAACCATTTCCAGACTCCAATATCAAATACTATTGCTAACACTAATAATCACCCCGATGTAATGAAGGAGCTTCTCATGAATTCACCCGATAATATTAGATACATTTTCATAATCATTTTTTTTCTGGTAACTTTTTCCATTACTGCATCAGGTCAACAATGGATAGTATATGATACCGATAACTCCGATATTCCGCATAATACAATAAGAACTATAGTCATCGATGAAGGCGGCGCAAAATGGATCGCCACCCAGAATGGACTTGCGGTGTTCGATGACGGAGATTGGACGATTTATAATACTGATAATTCGGCGTTACCTCATAACAATATATGGGAAATAACGATTGATGAACATAATGTCAAGTGGATCGGAACCTCGAACGGACTTGCAAGTTATGATGAAACAGAGTGGAGGGTTTGGGACTACTGGAATACTCCGCTACCATTTTCGCTTGTCCGTGCTATTGTGATCGATAATGACGGTAATAAATGGGTTGGAGGCGGTGGAATCGGTGGAGGATTGGCTAAATTCGACGGCGATGATTGGACCGTGTACACATCTTCGAATTCGAACCTGCCGGATGATGATATCAGGTCTCTTGCCATGGATAAAGAAGGAAACCTATGGATCGGTACGAATTGGGAGGGGATGGCGATTTTTGACGGGGCAGAAAATTGGACTGTATATACCGAGGATAATTCAGATTTACCAAATAACCGGGTTATATCACTCACCATAGACAACGATAACATGAAGTGGATCGGTACTCACAGGGGTATGGTACGGATAGACGGTGAGGATTGGACGATTTATACCGAAGAAAATTCAGATCTTCCGAATAACCAGGTATGGACAGTTGCCGTTGAACGGAATTCAGTGCAGTGGATAGGGACGTTATGGGGAATGGCACGTTTTGAGGGGACGGAATGGACGGTGTATCATACCTGGAGTTCGGGTTTGCCGTGGAATAATGTTCGGGAAATTACCGTAGATGAAGAGGGATTGAAATGGATCGGTACGGATTTTGGAGGAGTGGCAGTGTATAAGGAAGTTGGCGTTATCACAGTACCTGACATTGTCCGGCTCGTATCTCCTACAGATTCTCTTGCTATTTCGACTGATTCGGTACAATTTGTTTGGAATCAAAGTGAACCGAATGTAGAGCGATATCATATTCAGGTTTCCACTGACAACGAGTTTACCGAAATGGTAACTGATACCAGTGTGACGGATACAATGCTTATCGTTTGGGGATTACATGACGCTACCTATTGGTGGCGCGTTAGTGCAGAAAATAGTGCGGGTATGAATGAATTTTGCAAACCCGGTATATTTCAAATTATTGTTACGTCGGTCCCGATCGAGAGAGGGATACCGGATCTGTATGTACTGTACCCAAACTATCCAAATCCATTTAATCCGTCTACAACTATTCAATATGACATACCGGTACAGTCTCACGTGCGGTTGAGTATTTACAATGTTCTGGGGCAAATCGTTGATATTCTTGTGGATGAAGTACATTCACCCGGATTTTTTCAATCCACATGGAACGCATTCGATTTGTCGGGCGGTATGTATTTTTATCGCATCGAAGCCGGAGAGTATGTGCAAACCAGAAAGATGATGCTTTTACATTAGATTGGCATTTTTCTGTTGAATATTGTAATTTATGAAGGACAAGTAGTAATGTAAACTTTAAGTTATAGGTACAGATTATGGCAGAAATTAAATTTGAGCAACTTTCTAAAGACGATACTAAATCGGTTTTTAAAGTAGAGGTAGTTGAGGACAAGAGTACATCTACTCATACGGTTGAGGTCAAGAACGATTACTATCAAAAATTGACCGGTGGTAAAATTACACCTGAAGACCTCGTTATTAAGTCGTTTAAATTTTTATTACACCGTGAACCGAAAGAAATGATAATGAGTAAATTCGATTTACCGGTCATCAGCCGGTATTTCCCGGAGTATGAGGAGAGGATTATGGAGGAGTGAATTAAGAGGGTTTATCTTTCTAATCCGTCCTCTTCATAAACTCACTCATCACCATCCCCAGCGCTATCGATAACACCTTCGCATCGCTTTTATCGGAACGCGATGGAATAAGTATCGGAACACGTGAACCGATTATTACATGAGCGAGGCGGATATTGCCGAAATAGGTGGTGCTTTTGGCAAGACTATTGGCTGCTTCTATATTTGAAGCGATGAGTATTTGGGCATTTCCGGCGACGAGTGATTTTAACCCCTTTTCACGCGCAGCTTCTTCCGATATTGCATTATCGAGTGCGAGCGGACCATCGACAACACAGCCGGTTATCTGTCCGCGTTCATTCATTTTTGTTAGTGCTGCGGCGTCGATTGTTGACTGCAATTTCGGCGTGACAAACTCGGTGGCAGATAGTATGGCAACTTTTGGATTTTCAATTCCGAGCGCATGAGCAACATCAACAGCATTGCGGATTAACTCGGCCTTGTTCATTAAATCCGGAGCGAGCGTCATTCCGCCGTCGGTGATCATGACGAACTTGTTTTCTTTGTATTGCGGGTATTCGAGCAGGAAGATATCGCTCAACAGCCGTCCTGTTTTCAACCCGCTGTCGTCTTTCAATACTTCCTTCATCATTGTCGAAGTATCGACGCTTCCTTTTAAGAGGATATCGACTTCTCCTTTTCGGGCAAGATCGATCGCCGCCCGCAATGCATCGACCGGTTGACCGGATTCAACGATCGTTACCCTTTCGGGGTTGCCGTTTTGTTCCGCGATGCCATTTTCAATTATTTCCCGCTTGCCGCTGACGATGCAATGTATGTTGAGTTTCTCTTGTGCTTCAACAATTGCTTTAAAGGATTCGGCATTGTTGGCAAAGATGACGGCGACTTTCTTTTCGGGCAGATCTGCCGCAACGGTCATAAGTTGGTCGAATGTGTGTATAGGAGTTTTCATGGTTGTGTTTACTTTAAATTATTTTCGCTATTGCGCCAAATCCCGGTACATATCCGAATTCGCGCTTACATATATTCCTTAAACGTTTCGGCGCCGTTAAGAACCCTGGTAACCGCCGATGCAAGTGCGTCCATTTCGTTTTCACCGGGATAAATTTTTAGATCGGCGATGAAACGGATGCGTTCGGTTATCCAACCGGTTAGCATGTTTGAAGCAGTCAGACCGCCGGTAAGAACGACGGCGTGAACCTTTCCGTGCAGGACCGTTGCCATCGCGCCTATCTCCTTTGCGATCTGATATGTCATTGCTTCGTATATTTCTTTTGCTTTTGTATCCTCTTCTGCTATTCTTTCCTCTATTTCCTCTGCCGATGCAGTATCAAGATAGGCAATTAATCCCCCTTTTCCCATGACCATCGTGCGTAGGTCGTGTTCGGTATGTTTTCCCGAAAAACAGAGCGAAATAAACGGCTGCAATGGCAAACCGCCCGTTCTGTTGGGGGAGAAGGGGCCGTCGCTTGACGCGTCGTTTACGTCGATAATTTTCCCGTTAAGGACAGGAGCAATCGAGATACCACCGCCAAGATGAGCGATAATGAATGACGATTCGTCGAGGGGGATATTCAAATCTTCCGCCGCTCTCCGTGCGGTTGCGTGCAAGTTGAGCGCATGTGAGAGCGTACGTCGCTCTATAAGCGGATGACCGGAGTAACGCGCGAGAGGCTCGAACTCATCCACCGATACCGGGTCGACGATATACGCTTCACATCCGAACTCATTTGCAATCTCCTGAGCAAGCGCGCAGCCGAGGTTAGAGGGGTGTTCACCCTGATAATTGTTCCGTGCATCTTGTATCATTTGATTATTTACGCGGTAAGTTCCGCCGGATACCGGCTTTAGTAAACCGCCCATTGCGGCTATTGCATTCGGACGAATACTATGGCTGTGAATCCACTCTCGGATTACCTGTAACCTGAATTCGAATTGCTCCCAGATACGCTGGTACTTTTTCAGTGATTCGACGGGGTGGTTAATAACGATTGAAGCCGCCTGGAATGAATCGTTGTAAACTGCAAGCTTCGTCGATGTGGAACCGGAATTGATTACAAGAATGACATGCATATTGCCACCCGGATTATGTATTATACACTATGCAGTTACTTTTCTCGGCGACGGTCTGCATGTATTGCATAACTCTGCGAGCGGATTAAGCGCAAGAACAGATTGTTCAATATCGTTATTGCAGATGACACACGATCCGTACGATTTCGAAAGCTGTTGTTTTTCCGCTCTGCGCAGAAGCTCGAGTTCGGTGCCTTCACGTATCATAGTTGCACATTTTATGCCGGCGTGAATTTCACAGGGTTTGCGCTCCATATCGCACAGGGCACAGATATACGTTTCCGCTTCATGTAACAGGTGTTCAGCCTCGGTTTTCCCGACCCGTCGAATAATTGCATTCATTTGTGATTGAACAGTTCGTTTCATTTTGCCGTCCCTCGATCACCTAACTGTCGATCCTGAACGACAGTTGGGTGCGATATTGTTATACATTCGGTCTATAGCTTTGCAGCACTTTTTGATAATTCGCTCGCTCGAACGATGATGGATCTGCAACATTTTTCTGGCTCATGCTTCCTTGCATCAAATTTACCGAGTCATATTCATGCTCTTCCATCCATTGTTTCAAACCGTTCAGAACGGTAGTAATATGCGGTATACCGTTTCGTAAAAGGGCCGAGCACATCATCGTCACATTTGCACCTACCATCAACATTTTTATAACGTCCTGTGCGGTATGAATACCGCTTGTAGCCGCGAAATCCGCTTTGATTATGCTATACAGTATTGCTATCCATCGGAGTGGTAACCGCATAGCATGCGGTGTACTGAGTATAAGATTTGGCGCCACCTCAAGCTCATCGAGATTAATATCGGGTTGATAGAAACGGTTAAATAAAACCAATCCATCTACTCCGTTTTCATCGAGCCGCCGTGCGAAATGCGACAATGAGCTGAAGAAGGGGCTGAGCTTCATTGCAACCGGAATCGTAACCGCCGCTTTTACCGCCTTGAGAATATCGATATATAAATTTTCTACCTCAACCCCGGAGAGCCGGGAATTTGTCGGTATATAATAGATGTTCAGCTCCAGCGCATCGGCGCCTGCCTGTTCAATTTTTCTGGAATAATCTATCCATCCGCCGACGGTGACTCCGTTTAAACTTGCAATCACAGGTATATCGATTACATCTTTTGCCATCCGTATGTGTTCCAGATATTCTTCCGGACCTATCCGGTAATCACTGGCTTGCGGGAAATAAGTTACCGCCTCGGCGAAGCTCTCGGCGCCGAATTGTAGGTAGTGATCAAGCTCTTTGGATTCGTGTCTGATCTGCTCTTCAAAGAGCGATTCGAGCACCACCGCTCCGGCGCCTGCATCTTCCATTTTCTTTAAACTCTCGATTTCATTCGACAATGGTGATGCCGAAGGAACGATCGGATTTTTAAGAGTGTGTCCTAAATACATTGTTGTTAAGTCCATATATTGCCTCGCTGGTTAAAATATCCCGTTTATTATTCTTCGCCGTTTTGCCCGTTCATTTTGCCGTCCAGAATATCAGCCATTTTTTCGATGAGATGATAACGGTAATCCGTATCCTCTTGTGCTAACTTAATTAATTTTTTGGCAGCATCTGGGTGACTCTTGGTGAGCATCTTGAATCTGGTTTCCATATATGCATATTTTTCAAACGGTATTTTCGGAGGTTTCGAATCAAGTGAGAGCACCTTTTTACCTATCTTGCGGTTATCGGGGTTGTATCTGAATAACGGCCAATGTCCGCAATCTACAGCCGCTTTTTGATTTTCCATACCTTTTGCCATGTTGATACCGTGTGCGATGCAGTGGCTATACGCAATAATAAGCGAGGGACCATCGAATTTTTCCGCTTCGATAATTGCCTTTACGGTGTGAACATCGTTCGATCCCATTGCAATTTTTGCAACGTAAACATCCCGATATATCATCGCGATAAGTGCAAGGTCTTTCTTCGGCAGCGGTTTACCGCTTGCAGCGAACTTTGCAACTGCTGCTCGCGGCGTAGCTTTCGACATCTGTCCGCCTGTATTTGAATACACCTCCGTATCGAGTACGAGGATATTGACATTCTTGCCCGAAGCAAGTACATGATCGAGACCGCCGTAGCCGATATCATACGCCCATCCATCGCCGCCCATTATCCAGACGCTTTTCTTAACAAGATAATTGGCGATGTTGAGTAATTGTTTCGCCTGCGGTTTATCGATGCTTTCGAGTTTCTTCTTGAGATTTTCGACGCGCTGCCGTTGTTCGTAGATATCCGCTTCGTCGTTTTGTTCAGCGTTGAGAATAGTGTCTGCAAGCTCTTCACCGATATCCGCTTTTAGTGTTGCGATAAGTTCACGTGCAAACTCGGTGTTTTTATCGATAGAGAGACGCATACCGAGACCGAATTCGGCATTATCTTCAAACAATGAATTCGACCAGGCCGGTCCGCGTCCGTCTTTATTTTGTGACCACGGAGTTGTGGGCAAATTGCCGCCGTAAATCGATGAGCAGCCAGTTGCGTTTGCAACGACCATTCGATCTCCGTACAACTGGCTTACCAGTTTTACGTACGGAGTTTCTCCGCACGCTGCGCAAGCGCCGGAGAATTCAAACAATGGCTCGAGGAATTGCGATCCCTTTATAGTATCGACCTTTAATTCTCTGCGGTCGATTTCCGGAATGTTGAGGAAGAAATCCCAGTTCTCACGTTCCTTTTCACGTAACGGAAATTGCGGGTGCATATTGATTGCTTTGAGCCGGGTTTCTTTTTTGTTCTTTGCAGGACAGACTTCAACGCACAATTCACAACCGGTGCAGTCTTCTACTGCAACCTGAAGGCTGTACTTCATTCCCGGGAACTCGCGTCCGCGATAATCTGTCGCTTTAAAAGTTTCGGGAGCATCTTCAAGATATTTTGGATCATATACCTTCTGCCTGATAGTGGCATGCGGACATACAATTACACATTTACCGCATTGAATACAAACATCAGGATCCCAGACCGGTACTTCAGTTGCAATGTTTCGCTTTTCCCATTTGGTTGTTGCAGTCGGGAAGGTGCCATCGATCGGCATTTTACTAACCGGCAGTTGATCACCTTTGCCTGCAATAATTTCCGCGGTAACATTCTTGACATAATCCGTGGCGTCCTTTGGTACGACAGGCGGCATCTCTATCGTACTTGTAATCTTATCGGGGATTTCAACTTTATGTAAATTCTCAACCGCTTTATCAACAGCGTTATAGTTCATTTGAACGACTTCATCACCTTTGCTGCCGTATGTTTTTTTAATAGCATCCTTTATTTTTGCAATGGCTTCATCTTTTGGTAATACACCCGAGATTGCGAAGAAACAGGTTTGCATAATCGTATTCACACGACCGCCCATTCCGGTTTCGCGTGCAACTTTATAACCGTCGATAACATAGAGGTTAATTTTCTTCTCGACGATTTGTTCCTGTACACGTCTCGGCAGTTTATCCCATACCTCATCTTTCGGATAATGTGTGTTTAACAGGAATGTTGCGCCTTTGATTGCGTATTTGAGCATATCGATTTTTTCAAGGAAAACTTCCTGGTGGCACGCAATAAAGTTCGCCTTGCTGATAAGGTATGTAGATTTGATCGGTTTTTTCCCGAAGCGAAGATGCGACGTTGTTCTCGAACCTGATTTTTTCGAATCGTATACGAAGTAGCCCTGGGCATAATTGTCGGTTTCCTCACCGATAATCTTGATGGAGTTTTTATTTGCACCGACCGTGCCGTCAGCGCCAAGTCCGAAGAACATTGCGCGAATTGTTTCTTCCGGTTCAATGTCAAAATCAGGGTCGAACTCAAGACTTGTTTTCGTGATGTCATCGATAATGCCGACGGTGAAGTGATTCTTCGGGCGCGACTTCGTAAGTTCATCAAATACCGCTTTCACCATCGTGGGAGTAAATTCTTTCGACGATAATCCATATCTTCCGCCGATAATTGTCGGGAGTGATTTGAACTTTGCATTGTCACTGTCGAGCGATTCAGTAAATGCGGTAACAATATCCTGATAGAGCGGTTCACCGATGCTTCCCGGCTCTTTGGTTCGGTCAAGAACTGCAATTGATTTTACGCTCTTCGGAATTGCATTTATGAGGTGTTCAACCGAAAACGGGCGATACAAACGGACTTTTAAAATACCGACATTTTCATTTTTACTTAACAAGTATTCCACTGTTTCTTCCGCTGTATCCGCTCCGGAACCCATTAATACTATTAACCGCTCCGCTTCAGGGCTGCCGACATAATCGAACAATTTATATTGCCGGCCGGTAATCTTTGCAAACCGATCCATTGCACTTTGGACAATATCCGGTGTACGCAGATAAAACGGGTTCACCGTTTCACGTCCCTGGAAGAACACATCGGGATTTTGCGCCGTTCCCCGTATTACGGGGCTATCCGGAGAGAGTGCTCTGCGCCTGTGTTCAAAAATCAGCTCTTCATTGATCATTGCGCGGATATCATCATCGGATATCTGTTCGATCTTTCTGACTTCGTGAGATGTTCTGAAACCATCAAAGAAGTGGAGAAATGGAATGCGTGACTCAAGGGTTGCAGCTTGTGCAATGAGAGCCAGGTCCATAACTTCCTGCGGATTATTGGAAGATATAAGTCCCCATCCCGTCGAACGTGTTGACATAACATCGCTGTGGTCACCGAAAATCGAAAGCGCCTGTGCCGCTACTGAGCGGGCCGCGATGTGGAAAACCGTCGGAGTAAGCTCGCCTGCTATTTTAAACATATTCGGGATCATCAAGAGCAAACCCTGTGATGCCGTAAATGTAGTTCCAAGCGAACCTAACTGTAATGCACCGTGCAATGCACCTGCCGCTCCGCCTTCACTTTGCATTTCGATGACTGTCGGTACGGTGTTCCAGATATTTTTAATTCCCTCGGCTGACCATTGGTCGGCTAATTCTCCCATATCCGAAGAAGGTGTGATAGGATAAATAGCAATTACTTCGTTGGTTTTATGCGCAATAAATGCAGCAGCATTATTGCCGTCTATCGTTACCTTGAGTCTTGACATTCAGATTTTCTCCAAATTTTAAAAAATAATACAGATTTTTCTTCACTTTTGATAATACAACACGTAAATTAGCGTTTATTATACTCAAGTATAAAAAATACAAATACTATGCCAAACGGATACAAACCCTCATAATGGTTGCATTTCGTTAAAAATGTGAGTATATAGAGAAGTTTAACTTAACAACTTCAGCATAAATACTACTTGAAACAGGAAGGAATTATTAAAATTGAAAATTGCTTTACTATGTGGTGGTGTTTCGCCGGAACGCGATATTTCCCTTGCATCCGGTAAAAATGTTGCACAAGCATTACGGTCAAAAGATTACGAGGTATATGTTATCGACCCTGCCTATGGGGTAAACCAGCCGAGTGAAGACAATTTATTTACTTTTTCAATAAAGAGCGAAGCGCCGAAATCAGTAAACAGGAATCCTCTTTCGCAGCGGGCATATATCGAAACCGTCAATAATGTGATCCCCGATGATGTTTCGGCGGTTTTTATTGCATTGCATGGTACCTGGGGTGAGGATGGCAAAATTCAAGCGCTACTTGATTATAGAGGGTTGCCATACACCGGCTCGGGGGTACTTGGCAGTGCATTGGCAATGGATAAACTGATTTCAAAAAGGATATTTACCGGGTGCGGTATATTGACGCCGCCCTGGATCACTGTTTATAAAAATTACGATCTCGAAGTAATAAAAAATGAAATCGACCGCCAGTTCGGATATCCGGCTGTAGTGAAACCGATCAATCAGGGATCGACTGTCGGAATGGCTATAATCCAGAAGGAGAATCAGCTTGACGAAGCATTAACGGTGGCATTAAGATTTTCCGATACAATAATCATAGAAATGTATGTTCCCGGGAAGGAAATTACCGTATCGGTATTAGGAAATGAACCGTTACCGATAATTGAGATTCGTCCTAAACACGGTTATTACGATTATAGAAGTAAATATACTGCCGGTATGACCGATTACATTGTCCCTGCGCCGCTGGATGAAGTCTTATCAAATAACATTCAGGATATAGCAATTAAAGCGTTCCGTGTGCTTGGTTGTCAAGGTTTTGGAAGGATGGATTTTCGTTTGAATAACGCAGACGAAGCATATTGTCTTGAAGCGAATACAATCCCGGGTTTAACTAACACAAGTCTGGTGCCGAAAGCTGCCAGAGCAGTCGGTATCGAATTTGAAGACCTCTGTGACAGGATCGTTCGATATGCGATAGAGAAATAAAGCGATGCTTGCAAATAATCCTGTAAGTTAGTATTTTTCAATAATGAACGACAAATATCTCCGTAAGAAAAAATTAGGTGTGCGATTATTGCAACATTCGCTTCCACGAATGTTGCGGCGGGGTGCAATATGGAAAATCGGGATAATTGTTGTTATTCTTGGCTACGTTGTATTAGGCAACAGAGGTGTTCTTCAACGCGTAAATCTCGAATTAGAAAAACAAAAAATGATCGAGCGGGTGGAAGAAGCAGAAAAAGAAACCGAAGTGCTCAATAAGCAGCTTGAACGGGTTTCGAATGACAATGAATTCATCGAAACAATTGCCCGTGAGCGTCACGGTATGATTCGCACCGGTGAAACTGTTTATCGAATTGCGGAAGAATAACTCCGGATTTAAGTGAACATCATAAGTACTTGTTTAATAGTCAACCAACATTCCCGGCAGTGATGACTCTTGTTACGGGTGTGTTGGTTTTTTTTTGAATGTGAAATGGATCTTTTTTCTGAAAGTAAAATACAATTGAAGCAAAAACGTTCCGAGATAACGCCACTTGCCGAACGTATACGACCGACATCGATCGATGAATTTGTCGGACAGGAGCACATTGTCGGAGCGGGAAAGCCGCTCCGGTTAATGATCGAGCGGAGACAACTCTGGTCTATGATTTTCTGGGGACCTCCCGGCGTCGGTAAAACAACACTGGCGAGGTTGATTGCAGTGCATTCAGATGCCGACTTTTATCAGCTCAATGCCGTTTCATCGGGCGTGAAAGATGTTCGTGAAATCATTGCACGGGCCGAGCGTAATTTAAAAAACGCCAACAGAAAAACGTTGCTCTTTATCGATGAAATACATCGCTTCAACAAAGCACAGCAAGATGCACTTTTGCATTCCGTTGAGGAAGGGATTGTAACGTTAATAGGCGCCACCACGGAGAATCCGTCATTTGAAGTCATCGGCCCGTTATTATCAAGATCGCGGGTATATATACTGGAATCTCTGACGAAAAATGATCTCGATAAAATACTTGAACATGCAATGCGACACGACGAGTACCTGGTAAAATATACTATTAAGATTGACGACAGGAATCTGCTGATGCTTCTCGCAGGAGGGGATGCGCGTTCGATGTTGAACGGACTCGAAACCGCAGTGCAGCTTGCTTTGTCCAATCAGGAAGGATCGGTAGAATTACAAGTTACCCCGGAACTGATCCGTGAAGCATTTCAATATCGTTATGCAAAGTATGACAAAAGTGGAGAGGAACATTACAATATTATATCGGCTTTTATTAAAAGTATGCGGGGAAGCGATCCCGATGCATCCGTTTACTGGCTTGCCCGGATGCTCGAGGGAGGGGAAGATCCGAAGTTCATTGCAAGGCGATTGGTCATACTTGCATCGGAAGATATCGGCAATGCCGATCCGTTTGCAGTTGTTCTTGCGACGAATTGTTTTACCGCCATCCACTATATCGGAATGCCCGAAGCGCGTATCATATTGTCGCAGTGTGCAACATATCTGGCATCGGCGCCCAAAAGTAATGCCGCATATATGGCAATTGAACACGCACTGAAGGATGTGAAGAACAAACCAAACGAACCCGTTCCCCTCCATCTGCGCAATGCACCGACATCCTTCATGAAAGAGCTTGGATACGGTAATACATACAGATACGCACATGATTATGCGGGAGGGTTTGTCGAGCAAGACCATTTACCGGCATCTTTAAAAAATACAATTTATTATAAACCAACCGATTCCGGTCGAGAAGGAACGATTCGTGAACGATTAAATTCATTATGGAAGAATAAAAAAAGATAAACAGACGATGAATAAATATGTAATAGGGGTTGACCTCGGCGGAACGACCGTCAAAGCGGGAATTGTATCATTTGGCGGAACGATAATTGATCAATTGTCTATTCCAACCCAAGCAGATAAAGGACCTGAGATAGTTGTAAAACAGATTATTAAAGCCATTAATGAAATTACTGCAAAGGCAAATGGAAATGAAATCGCCGGTATAGGAGTTGTGAGTCCGGGATTGGTCGGTCTCGATGGCAATACCGTAGAAGCGCCGCCTAATTTCAAAAATTGGGATTCATTTCCTCTTCGCGATTCAATAGCGAACGGCTTAGGTGTCAGCATACCTTTGCGCATCGAAAATGATGCGAATGCTGCAGCGCTCGCAGAAGCAAAGTTTGGTGCCGGAAGAGGTGAGAAAAACTTTCTCTTCGTTATTTGGGGAACCGGCGTCGGCGGCGGAATAATTATGGATGGCAAAATTTATCACGGACCCCACGGCGGTGGTGGCGAATTCGGTCATGCTTCAATTGAGTATGACGGCCCGGTATGTAACTGCGGAAATATCGGATGCATAGAAAGTTACATAGGGCAGAGATATCTATCAGCCAGGGCAGTACGGTATCTGAAAGATAAAACCGATTCGTTAGTTTGGAAACTTGTAAACGGCAATGCATCGGAAATTGATCCGCGCATATTGTATGATGCAGCATCGAAGGGAGATGCGGCTGCGACAGAGATAATGAGTGAAGCGGGCGAATTGCTCGGTGTTGCTATTTCGTCTTTTATGAATATAATGAATTTTGATCTTGGTATAGTAGGCGGCGGCGTGTCTGCTGCCGGAGACCTTGTATTTAAACCGATGAATGAGCAAGTAAAGAAACGTGTGATGGCGCCGCTCCGTCCCGTAGCTCGTGTAATACCCGCTCAGCTCGGCAATCAAGCGGGTATATTAGGCGCCGGCGGATTAGTGATGTGAGGATAATTGAATTATGCAAACCTCTTTTCTCCATTTCTTGTTGGTATCGGTCGTTGTATCGATAGTGTTCCCGGCCACGGTATTTTCTTTTATGTTGCAGGATACGGTTGCTGTTATACAGGACAATGATACGCTCGATGTTGAAAGCGGGATTATAGATACGCTGATTACCGAGGAGGGAGATACCCTTTTTATCGATCAGGATGAATATGTCCCTTCGGGAATAGACACTGTTGTAACCTATTCTGCGCAAGATTCGGTGGTGTACACGGTACGGGAACGTAAAATGAGGTTGTATAACGAGGGAGATATACGCTATCGCAGGATGCAACTCAGGGCAGCCCATATCACATTTGATTGGGATAAATCGGAATTGTTTGCGGAAGGGGTACGGAAGGATACCGTCATTGAAGGAGAACTATCAAGCGGAAGAGGATTAAAAAAGTATTATACAGGGTTACCGGTGATGCGTGACGGACCCGAAGAGTATGAAGGATATACCATTGCATATAACTTCGGAACGCAACGTGGAAGGATGACATTAACCGATACCGAGATTGAACAAGGGTATTATCACGGAAAAGCAGCAAAAAAAATGGAGAATGATGTGCTCTATTTAGCCGACGGCTGGTATACGACCTGCGATAACCCGGATCACCCGCATTTTCATTTTTATAGTCCGCGTATGCGGGTTGTGCCGCGAAGCAGTGTATCCGCCGCTCCTATTTACCTCTATATTATGGATGTTCCGGTTTTCGTTGTTCCGTTCGGTGTTTTTCCTGCTCAAAGCGGCAGGAGATCCGGGTTTATCGCACCGACATTTGGAGAGTCGGTGCAACGGGGACGTTTCCTGACCAATATCGGCTATTATTGGGCGATAAACGATTATATGGATTTAAGTACAACCGCAGATTGGTACACCAAGGGTGGCTGGAAGCTGGATGCGAATCTCAGGTATAATTTACGTTATAAATTCAGCGGTTCCGTAAATGCTTCTACGAGCTATACATTCAGCGGAGAACGTGATGATCCGCAGCGAACCGAACAGCGTGATTATCGGATCTTTGTACGTCACAGTCAGGAAATCGATCCGACTTCGCGAATCGATGTGAACTTTAATTATATGACGGGAGAATATTTCCGGGCAACGAGTCTCGATTTCGATGAATATCTCACACAGAATATCATCTCCAACGCAACATATTCTAAGCGCTGGGAGGGCTCGAACAACAGCATGACGATAAACGTGAATCGTGATCATAATATCCGGACGGATGAGGTGCAATGGATATTGCCGAATATATCCTTCAACAGAACCACCGCATATCCATTCAGGCGCGATGCCCGCAGCAGAAGCCCCGGGCAACCGTATAAATGGTACGAGCTCATTGGATATACGTATTCAGGCAATGCAAGAAATTTTATAAATACAACCCTCGAGAATGATGCCGACGATGCTTCGCTAACGACCGAGTATCAAGCAGGTGCAACGCACAATATTAATGTCTCAGCGTCGCAACGGGGAGGATTTATAACCTATACGCCGAATTTCCAGTACTCTGAAACATGGTTTACCGAACGGGAGATAAGATACTGGGATGAAGAAGACAGTGTAACGGCAACGCGTACGGAGCGTGGATTTTTCCCGGTACGATATTTTAACACCGGTGTTTCATTGCAGACGACGATCTATGGAATCTTTCAGCCGCGGATCGGAAATATAACCGGATTCAGACATACCATTACCCCGAACATATCGTATAGTTTCCGTCCCGATTTTTCATCAACATGGTGGGGATATTATGATTACTTTGAGAATCCCGAAACGGGAGATCGCAAAAAGTATAATATGTATGGAGGGCAGATGTTTCCGAGTGCTCCAATGGGTGAACAGCAGCGGATTTCGGTATCGGTGGGTAATCTGTTTGAGATGAAAACAGCGCCGGCCGATACCTCTGAAGATGAACGGCGGTATCAGCTCTTAAATCTTAATTTTACAACCGGTTATAATTTTGCGGCAGACAGCTTACGGTTTAGTGATATATCCACCAATTTCAGAACGTCAATCGGAAGCTTGTCGATATCCGGCGGTGCATCGTTTTCGGTGTATGCTTTTGATAATGAGCTTGGAAGAAGAGTTAACCGGTATCAATTCAATGAAACAGGATCCTTGGTGCGGTTTCAGGATTTTCGTATAAGCTTAAGTACATCGCTTCGCGGCGGTTCAAATAGTGCACAGTTGCCATACGGTTTTCCGGATCTTATTCATCCGATGAATCCATATGCAAGAGATATTCATTATTATGATTATCATCATCGCCCGGCGGTAGGGATACCCTGGGATATTTCTTTCTCCTGGAATTTTAATTACAATGAGAGTGATCCGCGTAATATCAGGAGGAGTTCGAATATACGCGCGAGTATGAATATCAATTTAACTGAGAAGTGGAACATTCGTGCATCGAGCGGGTATGATATGATTAACGGTGATTTTACTACACCCTCCATCACGATTACGCGTGATTTGCATTGCTGGGAATTATTTTTCCAATGGGTGCCGACCGGATTTAACCAGCATTACCGTCTTGAAATACAGGTAAAAGCTGCTCATCTTCGTGATCTAAAAGTCACAAAGCGCGGTAGTGTAAGGGGTATCTATTGATACACCGTTGACATTGTGGGATTATAAAGAGTATCTTAGATTATAGAAAGATTTTAATTAAGACATGACTTCTTATCACAGTAAGGATCTTCTATTGAGTGTCAACAAAAATCTGACAAAAGAAGAAGAATCACGCATCATAGACCTCATTAACGGAGGCAGTGAAGAAGCATTTAAGGAGCTTGTGAGATACTACACCAAGCGCCTGTACTTTTATGCCTGGCAGTATTTGGGTGATCAACATATGGCTGAAGACATTGTGCAGGATCTTTTCACTGAAATTTGGACTAAGCGAAAAACCTGGCACCCGAATGAAACCTTACAGGGCTATTTGTTAAAATCTATATAAAACCGGTGCATACGGTATATTCAGAAACAACGTCCCATAACGGGCAGCAGTATAGGTTCAGCTTCACAAGATGATCGCGATGAGAGAATAGTGTCTGCCGTCGATATTCAATCGGCGGCTCATATTGAGAATACATTGCTGGAAAAAGACATTATCGAAGCACTGCAGGCATTGCCCGAGCGGTGCGGACTCATTTTCAGGATGCATCGATTTGAAGGGATCAGTCAAAAGGAAATTGCCAGAGAATTGAATATTTCGGTTAAAACGGTCGGAAATCAAATTCAACGTGCCGTTAGCATTTTATATAAAAAATTAAGACATCATATAGAGGTTGAATAGGGAATTTGGCATACTCATTGTATCTATCTATATAACAGCCTTAAAATTTTAGTACAAAAACCAAAATATGACAAAACGGGGAAAAAATAGCGATTCGAAGCATCAGAACAAACGGCAAACTGATGCAGTGTGGCATATCTTCAATTCAGTTCCCCACCCATCGGATGATTTGGAGAGTAGGATTTTAACTGAAACGGCCGTCAGCCACGGTCGGGATGTGGATAGAAATATTTCATTTTCCTGGATTTACAGGGCTGCAGCCGCATTTTTAGTCTTAATCGGTGCAGGTGTTATCTATTTCTATACCACTCAGAATGATGTGATGGACATCACATCCGTGCAATATGATACTGTGCTCTATAGTACAGGAAGCGGTGAAAAGTATGAATTCCATATCACAGATCACATCTATGTTCAACTCAATTCCGAGACCGATCTGAAGGTCGTGGCGGACGATGATAAGATTGCTCCTGGACTTGTATTTTTATCCGGAGAAGCTTATTTTAATGTAAGTAAAGCACCTGAGGGGTTCGAGGTTATGACTGATGCAGGTGTTGTACAAGTTGTCGGTACGGCATTTAATGTCCGAGCGAATGAGCAAGAAGTTGAAGTGGCGGTAGAATCGGGTCTCGTGTCAATACGAGGGTTACCGGACGAAGACATTGATACGGTTGTTCGGATACCAGCGGGACATAAGAGCATGAAAAAGAGAAACACTCCCGCTGTTGAACCCTTACCCGTCGATATCGAAAAATATCTCTCATGGCGGATAGGGCGGTTTGTATTCGAGCAAACACCGCTCAGTGATGTTATTCAAAATCTTGAGCGTGCGTATAATGTCCGTATCGATTTACACGGCACCAACCTTGAAGATATTCGGGTGACCGGTGAATTCGGTCAAGAACCTCTCACGCAAATACTAAACGAAATTTGCTGGTCGGCAAACCTTCGTTACCGTCGGGAAGAAAATACTTATATCTTATATCAACCCGACTGAACACCAAATATGCGCATAATCGTAGTACTACATTCGTTTAATATCGGCTATTTGTATTAAACGTTTTTGAGGAGGAAGCGGTGAATTCATCGTTTCATTTACCTAAAATATTAATCATATCGGTAGTAGCTTTTTTGACAGCATCGCAAAGCTACGCACAAAATTCCCTCTATTCCAATTCATTCCTATCGGGTGATTCACGAACGGAATTAATACAAACCGTTGCATTTTCTTTTAACGGAACACCGCTCATTGATGCGCTCAAGGCGTTCAGCGATCAGACCGGCATCATCCTTGTTTACAGTATGAATGAAGAAAAACTTAACAGGCCGGTCACTGCTACCATACATTTTCAGCCCCCTGTTGCGGCTTTGCAAAAGATAATTGCGGGAACCGGTCTCGAAATTATGTTATCTTCCTCCGGCAGGATTGTCCTTATTCCAAGCATTACTGAATATAAAGTGAACGGTGGTGTGGCTGGCGAAGTGCTCGACTATGTAACCGGTAATCCGATTCCGCGGGTTAATATATTCCTCAAAGAACTTCAGCTTGGAACTATAACCAATAGCAACGGTCAATTTCACATAAATGACTTGCCGGTCGGGCGATACACAATTCGTGCAAGCCATGTTGCGTATGAAACGGTAGAACAGGAGATACTTGTTTCATCGACTGATCGTGATTATAAATCTTTTGCGTTGAATCCCGCCGTTTTCAACTTTGGCGAAATATTTATTGACGACCGCAGCAATTTTGCTCACCCGGGTGGACTGGGTGTATCGGGTACGAATATCGGTCAGGATGAAATAACTAATACCGGACGATCGGGAATAGGGCAGGTGCTCCGGACACGGGTCGCGGGAGTAACATTTTTTGAATATGGATCGGGTGCCGGTTCCGGTCATTTGCAATTCCGGGGAGTGGGATCGTTTTACAATCCTACGGACTATGTCCGCATAAATGTGGATGGCATACCGGTAGATGGAATCTATTGGGAGACATTTGTTACTGATAATCTCTCTCGTATAGAAATACTTCGTGGACCGCAGGCAAGCGGTAAATATGGCGCAAATGCGATGTCAGGTGTCATCAACCTTTATACAGATACCGGTAAGGAAGGTGCAGTCGGCGCCCGGTTGTCGGCAGCCGGTGGTCTGGCCAAAAGCAGTGCGAATGAATTTGATCCATTATGGCAGGAATATTTCGGCAGTGTCGGGGGCGGCAGCGATGTCATTACTTCCGGAATTACCATTCGACATACACGAGATGAGGGAATCCTCGTGAACCGTGAAAGCAGGCTATCTGCAGTGACAGCGGGTACAACAATCAAACCATCCGATAAGTTTTCCGTCAGGGGATCGTTCCGGTTCAGTGAATTAGACAGCGGATGGCCATATTCCCAGAATATCCAGACGCTGACTGATATATCGTTTATGAATCCCGATGCATCGTCGAGACAACAGCGAGGTATCGGAAGTGTAAACGTTAATGTTAATTTATTCGATTGGTGGAAACAGAAATTTACCGTCGGTTCGGAGTATATGTATGGAACGCTCGAGTATAATACCAATGAAGGATCAATAATGAGCGAAAACGGTATTATGCAGGAACGATGGATCACAGAACGTGTCCGGGATATGCATATTCGACCGACACTTCATTATAACTCCAGGTTTATTATTTCGATAGGAGAGACCGAACACGCCGCCTTTTCCGGGGGTATTGAAATACAACGCGAAGATCGCAGCCGCGATATACGAAGAGAAGAGAACAATGTGTTTGAACGTGTCTTCGACGAGGGATCGGAACAAACCATAGTAGGGAAGTATTTAAGTTGGTCGTTTTACTCTGCTGATGAGCTGGATGTTACGGTTGGATTTCGGATCGACCAGATACATGCGAAAGGTAAGGTCTTTAATTACCCTATGAGTCCTTCTTTGAATGTGGGATATCGTTTAGATTTATCGGATTCCTGGATTACCTTGTTGCGTGGCAGCGTGGGGCGGGGAATAAGACATCCTCATTACTCGATGATTTTCGGGAGTCCTCCGGTAGAAGTTCCTAATCCGGATCTAAGTGCGGAGATAATGGACGGCTGGGAGGCGGGGTTGAGTAATTTCCTACTCGATGGGAAACTATCTCTTTCGACTACATATTTTTCCCAGGAAACGCGCGATGCATTCCGCGCGGTTTCGGTTGTGGAAAATCCTAATGCGTATCAGTGGATAAACGGAGGCAGAGTTACAAACCGGGGTCTCGAAATTGAAGCGAACGTTATGCCGACTGAGTGGATTCAATTTGGCATTACCCATATTTTTCACTGGAACAGAGCTATAGATCTGAGGCAGGAAGAACCGCATGAATTTACATTGCTGCGGATTCCGGATATTGCCGGTTCGTTTTTCGTTGCTATAACGCCGTATCGCAATCTTAGTTTTAATATGGACGTGTATTACGTCGGTGAGCGGCTCGATGTCGATGTAGAAGCATGGCATTCCGAAGGCAGATCGAACCGGTTGAGTGATTATGAGAAAATGTTTCATCCCTATCTGAAGATTGACTTCTTCGGCAGATATATGTTTTTCAGAGAACATGAGATATTTTTCAATGTATATAATCTTCTGAATGATATGTCGCGTGAATATAGCGGCATGCCTCCCGCAGGAAGAATGGTCATACTTGGCGTCAGATATAATATATAGATTAGCTATATATTGTAGAAATTGCATTCGATCCAGCGATACCCTTTTTTGTATACTTTTCATGTGTCTAAAATCACACCGTTTTTAGTATTTCCGTTTCAAGTTGGTTTGGCATAATTTCTGCTCGATAATTGTAGGAATACAAGTTTTTATATTTATGGCATTGGTTATTGCAACGTTGGGGAAATTCTTTTTACCACATATCGATATTAAGAAGGTGCCGTGAGAACAAATGCGATCAATGGATATGTAAACAAGGCAAAACAATATCTTGTTTTGGAAGAGTTTACAAAAGCACGGGAGTTACTTGAAAACGCCCTCCTCTCAAATCCCGGGAATGAAGAATTAATTGCATTAAAAAACCGTATTGATGAAGCCGAAAAAAAGTGCAGAGAAGTCGAAGAGTTCTGGCAGAGTTTTGTAATCACCGAACGCCATACACGAAGCGGACTTGCTGAAACCAAAACCAAATGTAAGGAAGCTTTAGTAAACTATTACCTGAAAATGGATGACCAACCCGAGACGACCAACCCATATTCTGAAAAAATGGATATTGCAGAATTAGTCAATAAAGTGTACACCTCCTGGAAGCAAGAGCAGGATGAAACAGGCAGAAAGGCGGAATAACAGAATAAATGAACGGTAAATTGCAATTTTCTGATTTATTTCGTAACTTTCATTGATTAAAACAAAGACAATTATTAACTCAATTTAGAAGAGGTGTTGAATTTTATGAAAGCTGGAATTCATCCTGACTATAATCCCACGGTTGTAACGTGTGTCTGTGGAAATACATTTACTACACGTTCGACCGAAAGTAATCTGAAATTGGAGATTTGTTCGGAATGCCATCCGTTTTTCACGGGTAAACAAAAGTTGGTTGACTCTGCAGGTCGTGTCGAGAAATTTATGAAAAAATACGGTAAGACTACCGGGACAAAAACCGAAGCTGCGGATACACCTGCATCCTCGTAAGAATAACAAACTTGTAGACAAACGGAATGTATCACCAATGCATTCCGTTTTTAATTTTTCCGGTACAAATAGAATCCCCGACCGTTCAACCACATCAGGATTTACCCTTGCAGCTTATAATTGTAGAAGACATTGGCTATAAAAACCTCTTACCGCTTGCGGCTACAAGGCCGGTCTTTGATCTTCTATGCGGAACCCGGTCGTTTGCGGATCGAATAACACGGCATATAACGTCGGACAGGACATTGTTTTTGTACCGTTCAAATCTTCGAGATATTTTCTCTGAACGGTATCCGCTTCTGAATGAAGACGCGAGATTGAATGGCGATTGCTTGTTTCTAAATGGTAGGGTTCTATGGGATGAAGGATTAGGAACAACCATACGGAAAGTTGTATCTGATAAAAAAAGTACCGTCATCCGCAGCGGAGAGGACTGGATTGCGTTGTACTGTGCTTCCTCTCATACAATTTCGAAAGATATATTTAATTCTGAACTGCTTTTGTCTCCCGATGGGGTTATAGAATTAGAGCATGATGCCAGAATAATTTCATACCCATGGGATATTATTGACTCGAATTCCGATTGTATCATCAACGACTTTGAATCAAAAGTTAAACGGGTAAAAAATAAAATACAGGGGCGTGTTCACACCCGTGCAGACTTAACCCCCAAAAGAAATATATTTATTGGGAAAAAAACCGTCATTAGCCCCTATGTAGTTATAGATGCATCGACAGGTCCGGTTATAATCGAAGATGATGTTATGGTGCAACCACACGTCTTTATTCAGGGACCGGTGTGGATTAATTCAAAAACGATCGTAAAGTCGGGAGCCCGGATTTATGGTGGTACCTCGATAGGTTTTAATTGCAGAGCGGCGGGTGAGATATCGTCGTCGATCATACTAAGTTACACCAATAAAGCACACGGAGGATTTCTCGGACATTCTTATTTAGGTCAATGGATAAATATCGGCGCAGATACAAATAATAGTAATCTCAAGAACAATTACGGACCGATCATTGTAGTCATTAACGGAAAATCCGTAGAGTCCGGCCGGCAATTTTTCGGTATGGTAATGGGTGACCACAGTAAAACGGGGATTAATACTATGATTAATACCGGGACAATAATAGGAGTAGCATGTAATATATTCGGAGCAAATTATCCTCCAAGATATATCCCGGATTTTTCGTGGGGCGGAAGCGAATTGTTGAGATTATATCAATTTGACAAATTTCTGGAGAGCGCCAGAGCTATGACTAAACGGCGGGATGTAACACTGTCCGACGAAGAAATACAACTGTTACGGAATATTTATGAATCAAGAAAATCAAAATAATAACACAAAACCGGCAAACGATCTTAATGAGAATAAGAGGAGCAGTGTATTATTCAGCGGTGCACGGGGTTTGGCGGTTAAAATCTTAAATCGCGTCGAACGAACCGATGCATATCTTGATAAACTCATCAATAATGAATTACGATCGGGCGACCTGTCTGATCAGGATAAAGGCCTCTTAAATGAACTGGTGACCGGAGTCGTACGGTGGCAAATCAAACTTGATTGGGTGCTGAACGGTTTTTACCGCGGGAATTTTCCCAAAGCCGACATTAATGTGAAGAATGCAATGCGGATTGCATTATATCAGCTAATGTTTCTTGATCGTATTCCTCACCATGCGGCGGTGAATGAAGCAGTCGAGTTTGTAAAACGGCTGAGAAACGAGCGGTATGCCGGCGTCGTCAACGGAGTTTTACGGAATATACTTCGTCACCTTCACGAAATACGATATCCTGATAGAAATGAATCGCTGGAGCACCATCTGTCGGTTGTGTATTCTCATCCGATTTGGATTGTCAAGCGGTGGCTTGAACGATATGGTGAGGAGCAAACCGAAAAATTACTTGTCGCCAACAACGAAAAACCGACAATTACGGTTCGGATAAACAAGATAAAAATTCAACCTGCCGAGTTTATATCACTTCTCGAAAAAGAAGGACTCGAGTACACACCGTCACCCTTTTTAGATTATTATGTGCAATTGCGTGCATCCGGCGGAATGGCGCAACTCGAATTGTTCAGGAAAGGTTATTTCTCAATACAGGATGAAAGTGCGGGTTTGGTTGGTAAGCTTTTAGCGCCGCAGCCATATGAGAGAATCATTGATCTTTGTTCAGCGCCCGGTGGTAAGACAATGCACCTTGCAGAACTAATGAACAATACCGGCGAGGTAATCTCTGTCGAAAAATATCCGTCTCGGGCGGAATTGGTCAGAAATTCAGCCGATCGGCTCGGATTAAAAAATATTAAAATTGTCGCAGTGGATGCAATTAATTTTGATGCAGAAATTGCAGATCGTGTTTTAGTGGATGTGCCCTGCAGTGGATTGGGGGTTCTTCGGAAAAAACCGGATATAAAATTAAAGCGTGATATTTCGGATATCGCAAAGCTAACCGAAGTGCAATATCGTTTGATTGAGAAAGCCGGATCATTAACCAAACCGGGAGGAGTTTTGGTTTACAGTACCTGCACAATCGAACCTGAGGAAGACGAAGCAATTGTACAACGATTCTTGGAAAATAATAAGAATTTTGCTCTTGACGACCCGGCGTCGTATGTGAACAAAACTTTTGTAACACCCCGCAAAACGATAGAAACATATCCGCATATACACAATATCGATGGATCGTTTGCGGCACGACTCAAGCGTCTCTATTAAGAAATCGAACGGAGTAATATTATGAGTACTATGAAAGCAGTTGTGAAACCACGCCCTCTTCCCGGTAAGGAATGGAAAAAGGGATTTGATTTTTTGGAACGTCCCGTTCCGGAAATCAAAGATACAAGCCATGTAAAATTCAAAGTTGTAGCCGCCGCTGTGTGCGGGACCGATGTCGGTATTTATAGCTCGAAAGATTCACTTCGCGATTCGATGCAGGTGATCGATTACGACAGTGTCATTGTCGGACACGAGTTTTGCGGGAAAATTGTAGAGGCAGGCAAGGACGCAAAAGAATTATTAGCGCATAAGCTGACAAATACATTCAATAACGGTGGAGAAAAATATCTACCGGAGATATTTCAGGGAAAGTCGGTCTCGGAACTTGTGTCGATGATCGACTTTATCGATCTTATAAATGAACATCTGTATGCGACTGCCGAGATGCATGTGACTTGCGGTACATGTTTGCAGTGTAGGCGAAACGATAAGCACGTTTGTAAAAATACTATCATCAAGGGAATCCATGAAGACGGGAGTTTTACTTCCTATTTAACAATTCCTGCTGAAAATGTACTTTTGTTCGGTGCGAATGAGATACCACCCGATATCATTGCTTTTATGGATGCAATCGGCAATGCCACTCATACTGTTGAAGCGGCCGATGTAAAAGGGAGACACATCGCGGTACTGGGATGCGGAGTGCAGGGATTGATGGCGATTGCGGTGGCGAAATACGCAGGTGCAGAAAAAATATATGCAACCGATGTGTCGCACGGTATGTTTACCGCGGATAAATTGGAGCAGTCACGCTTTAGACTTGCACGTGAATATGGCGCCGATTATACATTCAATGTCGCCGTCGATAATGAGAAAGAACGATTTTATCAAACCGTACTCGATGAGACGGAAGGTGCGGGGGTCGATGCCGTTCTTGAAATGTCGGGGAATTATAAAGCATATGAAGATGCATTTCGTATAGTTCGAATGGGCGGAATGCTGGCGTTGCTCGGTATACCGGGAGGTAAAATGGTTGTAGACTTTTCGAAAGATATCATATTCCGGGGGGTAACGGTGCACGGTGTCATTGGCAGGCGTGTTTTTGAAACATGGGATATGATGAGAACAATATTGCGCAGCGGTCTTGCCCAAAAGTTTATCGATACCGGATTTATAACACACGACATCCCGCTCGATCAAGTCGATAAGGGAATAAACGCCCTCATCGACGGTGAAGGATTAAAGGTTTTATTACGTCCGTAAGAATATTATATACATTAAGGAGTTATTATCGTGGAAGCATATAACAAAATTATTAACGATGAACTAAAACGTCTTGAAGAATCGAAGACATTCAAATATGAAACCCCTCTCAGCAGTCCGCAAGCCGGTGTAGTTCGGGTCAACGGGAAGGAAGTCGTCATGCTTGCTTCAAATAATTATCTCGGACTTTCTGATCATCCCGTTGTAAAAGAAGCAGCAATAGAAGGGATCAAAAAGTATGGATACGGAGTAGCGAGTGTCCGGTTTATTTGCGGTACACAGGATATTCATCTCGAGCTTGAGAAGAAAATCTCCGAATTTGTCGGATGTGAAGATACGATTCTCTTCTCGTCATGCTTTGCTGCCAACGAAGGTTTTTTCCCGTCCCTTACCAATGAAAAACTGGGTTTTGAATCGTTTAAGGATGTTTTTTACAGCGATCGGCTGAATCACGCAAGCATTATCGACGGTCAGCGACTATGTAAAGGAGATACAACGGTAAAGAGAATCTATAACCACGCGGATACGAAACATCTTGAGCAACTTCTCGAGGAAGATAAAGACAAGGATTTTCGCTTTAAAATTATTGCGACAGACGGTGTGTTTAGCATGGAAGGGGATATGGCGCCGTTACCCCGGTTAGTTGAATTAGCTCGTCAATATAACGCATTGTTGTTCGTAGACGATTCGCATGCGATCGGCGTATGCGGCGACTATGGACGCGGCACTCCCGAAGCAACGGGCGTTCTGGGACAGATAGATGTTATTACCGGTACGCTCGGCAAAGCAATCGGTGGAGCTGCAGGGGGTTATATTAGCGGAAGCAACGAATTAATAAGTTATTTGCGTCAGAAATCCCGACCGTATACATTTTCGAACTCTCTTCCTCCGTCAATAATATTCGGTGCGATGGCTGCATTCGACATGTTGTCGAAAGATAGAGCCATTGTCGATACATTACACAGGAACACCGAGTACTTCCGGAAAGAGATAAAAAATCTTGGATACACAATTATCGAGGGAACGCATCCGATAGTTGCCATTATGCTCGGTGAAGCAGCACTTGCGATGGATATGAGTAAAGAGCTTCTCAAAGAGGGTGTATACATTAAAGGTCTTTGGTTCCCGGTTGTTCCGCGCGGCGAGGCCCGGCTGCGTGCTCAGGTATCAGCCGCATTAACGCGTGATGATATTGACCGGGCGCTCGATGCATTCGACCGCACCGGGAAGAAATTCAATGTGATATAAATTATTCGACGGAACGAAGAAATTAACATTATCGTTTATAATGTACATTATCTTATAAATTTTTAATCTTAAAATTGATATTTAAATCTCTATGACACCACACGCACCACAAACACAGCAGCAACAACAAGCATTATTACCCGGAGTAAAAAATACTATAGCAGTGGCTAGCGGGAAAGGAGGCGTCGGGAAATCGACGGTCGCCGTTAATCTTGCAGTCGCCCTTGCGAAAGAAGGCCATTCGGTCGGTTTGATCGATGCAGATGTGTACGGTCCGAGTGCCCCTTTAATGCTTGGGATAAATGAGAAACCCGTTGTTGATAAACAAAAATTACTTCCGCTTGAAGCACACGGCATAAAGGTAATGTCAATAGGATTTCTTGTGGATGAAGAACAAGCTATGATCTGGCGGGGGCCGATGGCAAGCGGCGCAGTTCGCCAATTTATGTCGGACGTTGAGTGGGGAGACCTCGAATATATTATATTCGATCTTCCGCCGGGCACCGGTGATATACAGTTGACTTTAGTACAATCCATCCCATTGACCGGCGCGGTTATTGTGACGACCCCGCAGGATATAGCTCTTGCAGATGCGCGAAAAGGGTTAAGAATGTTTGAGCGGGTAAATGTTCCGGTATTTGGAATCGTTGAAAATATGAGTTACTTTATCTGTACTTCGTGCGGGCATCGTGAAGAAATATTCAGTTATGGGGGCGGTAAGCGTTCAGCCGAGAAACTCGGGACCGAGTTTCTCGGTGAAATTCCGTTATACACTAAAATACGCGAAGGAGGCGACACCGGAAAACCGATCGTTGTTCTTGAACCGGATTCCGAACATGCAAAGCAGTTCATCGGGATAGCCCGTAATTTACATGAAGAGGTAAAGAAATATAATGAATCTCGTCCGGAAGGAAGTGGGGGAGATATTGTAATCGATGTTTGAAAACTCCGTTAACGCATTTCGACTTCAACCACCTGTCGATCTCGTATTTGTAGAATACGTGCGGCAGGTGTTCTTTTTACCAGGTTATAGTTATGGGTTGCCATCAAGATAGCGGTCCCGCGATTATTTATCTTGATTAACATATCAAGAATGTCGTTCGATGTCGACGGATCGAGATTGCCGGTCGGTTCGTCGGCTATAAGCAGCCAGGGATCATTTACCAGCGCTCGTGCTATTCCCAATCGTTGTTGTTCGCCGCCCGATAGTTCAAGGGGCATGCTGTTTCGTTTATGACTTAACCCCACATCGGCCAACGCCGTCAAGACTCGCTGTTTGATTTTATTTCGTTTGGCGCCGGTAACATGTAATGCAAACGCAATATTGTCGAACACATTTCTATCCTCGAGCAACTTCATATCCTGGAAAATAATACCTATGGTACGCCTGAGGAACGGGATCTCACGTTTTCGAATGGTATCCGATGAATACTCGCCGACCGTTACCATGCCGGAAGCCGGGAGAACATCCATATAGAGCAGCTTGAGAAGTGAACTTTTACCCGCGCCGGTTCTGCCGACTAAAAAAACGAATTCACCCTGATGGATTGTGATGTTGATGTTCTCGAGTAGTTGATATTTGTCGTAAGCAACCGAAACATTTGATAAACTGACCATACTCTTACTTCGCCTTCGCTGCTCGATTATGGACGATAGAAACTGCAAGCTTTATAGCTTCTACTATACTTGATAAATTGGCGATTCCACGGCCAACGATATTGTATGCAGTCCCGTGATCCGGTGATGTTCTGATAACAGGCAAGCCGGAAGAATAATTGACGCCAAAATCAAAACCTTCCAGTTTTAATGGTATCAATCCCTGATCATGATACATAGCCATCACAAGATCGAAGTTATGATGTAATTTAGCGCCGAAAAAGCCGTCGGCAGGGAAGGGCCCTTCAACGATATACCCTTCTTTACCCAGCCGTTTGATTGTGGGTGTAATTATTTCTTTCTCCTCGTCGCCAAGAAGACCGCTCTCACCTGCGTGTGGATTTAAGCCGAGAACCGCCACTCGAGGATCGATAATGTTAAAATCGTTTTTTAGACTATCGATAGCCGTTTTCGTTTTTAACATAAATTCCCGTTCGGTTATGGTTTCGGAAACCGCTTTTATCGGGACGTGTACGGTGACCAGTGCAATACGAAACCCTCCGGCAACCATCATCATTGTTACCGCTTCGGTGCCGGTTAAGTCCATCAGCATATCGGTATGCCCGACGTATGAATGACCGGCAAGATTTATTGATTCTTTCGAAACCGGGGAAGTTACCATTGCATGTGCATAACCGTTTTGGCAAATATCGAGCGATTTTTTTACGGCATCGACTGCTGCAATTCCTGCCTTTCTCGACGGTCGCCCCGGGCTGAGATCTTTTATTGTATACCCTTCGATATCGATGATCGGTATGCCGGCATAATCTGCATCGAGAGCTTTTGGGTCGTCGATCTGCTGAAGATTTGCGGATGGTATATACAGGTTGGCAGTTTCCTGCCAGATATCGTACGGACCCACGAGTACCGGTCGACATATTGCATTTATATCCGGCTCGGTTATTGAACGCAACACGGTTTCCGGACCGATACCGTTGAAGTCGCCAATCGTAATCGCAATTAAAGGTTTCATAGTTCCTCTCTGGTTATCAGACGGTAATTCCCCTGCCGAGACTGATCAACAAAAATAAATTTCTGGTTTAAATGCCGGTATTCCCAAATTTCCTGCGGCGGTTGTCCGGGACTTAGATCACGCGTTTTTTCTGTCGGAGGGCCGTAAATTATATATACCTTACCACGGTCTGTTCGTGCTCCATTGCGTTCTCTTAGAGTGGTAAATTCTCTCGCTGCATAATCGACACGGCGGTAATATTCGGTCATAACCGGATTGAACGCGGTTTCGGGGTTTGGATCTTTATCTTTCCAGTATTCATAAAATTTCCGGCGCTTCTCCTCCGTTGATCCTCGTCGGACTTGTCGATATTCATCCGGGGACATAATGTATTCGAGCATCTCGATTGCAAAATCAAGATTATGAAGCGATGCCGGTTTCTCAACCCAGACTACGTTAAACGCTGTTGATTTTTCTGCCGTTCCGTTTTCCGTATTCATTTGTATTGAAAGGCGGTAAGCGCCCTCTTCCAATGTGCGGCCGTTCATTGAGAATAAAGCAATGTGTAAATCTTCTCTAACCGTATCTATTTTTTTGTATTGCAACTTATTATCCGAATTAATATTGCCTATCGTTGCAGCGGAAAATATTCGTTCCGGAGGAATGGCTATAGAAAATATTTCTTCACCGGTTCTTTCTTTTGGTAATTGACGATGAAGCATAGCGGTAACCGTTGGGGAAGTTCCCGGTTCCGGGTTTGCAATAAATGGAATTAGTACATCGGTATCTTCATTGAAGAATATATTTCCGCCTAAATTGACCGGTCGGAATATAGTCGTGCCGGTCTCGGGTGTAATCGATTCTATAAAAATTATATCGAATATTTGAGCTTGTGCATCCGGTAATTCGGGAAGTTTAATCCGGCGATCACGGTCAAAATATCGTCGGTCGGAATTCCGGTCGAGCAATCGAATTAAAAAGCGATACTCGGCAGGGGGAAGCTTAAACGAAAATCCTCCCTCTACGAATTCAATATCGGGGAATTCCATTGTTGGAGTATCATTGTATACCGATTGTTGTCGAATCTCCCGTGCTGCGGATTGACCTTGCATATCGAATATTTCGATATTTAAGTCAAAACCACCTTCATATTCAAGTTCGGCGCCGGTCGTAGATGACCTGGTAAAAATGAAAAAGTTTTTCATAATCCGATAATTAATGTCGAGTCTTATCAGGTCGTTCGACTCTGTCGGTAATGTTATCGTTTCAAATGTAACTACATTTCCCCGACCCGGTTGAGGACGTTGTTGCCCCCATACGGTGCTCACTAATAGTACACAAAGTAATAGAGATGTTATTATATTTTTATAATTAACCAATCGATCATTCTCCCTCAAATCATTAAGATAATATTGAACGGATCAACTCATCCGATGGTATTGTAAAAGTTTATGCATATGATTGAGCGGATTTGTTCCGTTGCCGACCAAATATCCTTCTTTTATCCCTTCGGATACAAACTGAATGCCCGACTCAACAGCTTCATTTATCGGTTTATTCATTCCGAGAAAGGTGGCAATAGCCGAAGATAATGTACATCCGGTTCCGTGCGTATAGGTATCATCTAACCTGGTTGTTGTATACATATGAAAAGATGATCCGTCGAACAGTGTGTTTATAATATTCGGGCGTTTTAAATGCCCTCCTTTTATGAGACTTGCCGAAACGCCTTTGTCTTTTAGCAACATCGCAGCCCGCCGGATATCTTCATCAGCGGTAACGGTAAATCCAACTAATTTTTCAACCTCGGGTATATTGGGAGTTAATAATGTACAATGAGGCATAAGTTCGGAGATAAGCGCTTCGATTGCCTCTTCCTGTAATAATTGGGCGCCGCTTTTTGAAACCATAACCGGATCGATAACGACGTTCGGTGCAGACTGGTGTTGCAGAAGCTTGGCCACCGTTTTTATGATCGCGGCGCTGCTCAGCATCCCTATCTTTATTGCGTCAGCGCCGATGTCCTCCATAATTGTTTCATACTGCGCCTTGATCATATCTAATGGAACTTCGTGTATTTTTGTTACCGATAGGGTATTTTGAGCGGTTAAAGCGGTAATGACGGATGTTCCATACCCACCTAAGGCGGCAATAGTTTTTAAATCCGCCTGAATTCCTGCGCCTCCCCCTGAATCCGAGCCGGCAATTGTCATTATTTTTGCAACGGACATAATTGTATCAATATTTCATAAAAAGATATTTTAAAAATAATGAAAACCTAATCAATGCAATTTTTCATTAAAATACATAGTACGAATAGATGTTCTAAAAAGCAACGGCCGATCGGTTAAGTCAAAAACCGGCTCGCAAAATCAGCGCCTGCCGCAAGTTTTCGCAATAATGGAGATGGTCGGTACCGTTCCTCTCCCGTGTCAAAATTAAGAGCGTCCATCGTTGCAAGGACGTGTTCAAAACCGATTTTCTCACCCCATTCTACCGGCCCTCTCGGGTAATTCGTACCAAGCTTCATCGCTGTATCGATATCTTCCGTCGAAGCGACCTCTTCCTGTAATGCGAAGGTTGCTTCATTGATTAAGCAACAGAGAATTCTCGGCATAACCATACCGACACGATCGTCAACAAGCGAAATTTCTTTCTTTAGATCGAAGAATATATCACCTGCGGCTTTTAATGCTTCGTTTTGCGTTAATGGACCCCGGCTTAATTCGACCATTTCGTTCTGCAGTAATGTCGGAAATGCGCCAAGTCCGATAATACGATGAGGGTGTTGCATATGAGCAGTTTGCACAGTTACCGTTTGTGTGATTGATGAAGAAATAATCAATGATTCCTTTGGACAATGTTTTTCGATACTGGATATGTTTTTGATTTTTTGTTCATTCGATAGATTGGAAAGCTCAAATGCTGAAATGATTTTTTTGGGAACCCGGGAAAGCGTACGTGTATGTATGAGATTTTTCCGTTTCGGCAGTTCAGGTTTTCGCTTGTGCCAGATATATATATCCGCATCCGTTTGTGAAAGTAATGTGCCGTATTCTTGTATTAGTTTTTCATCGCCGCAAATGAGAAATATTTTTCCGGCAGATCGTGATCTACGCTTCTTCGCTGTCATACCCATAAAACCCTCTTTTTGTTTTTCTTCCAAGCAGATTAGCATCGACCATTTGCTGTTGAATTGGATGCGGCCGGTAACGTGATTCGTGGAAATATTGCTCATACACGGATTTGGATACCGACAGGTTGACGTCGATCCCGATAAGATCCATCAGTTCGAACGGTCCCATTTTGAAACCGCCGGACTTTTTTACGATGCGGTCTATTTCAGCAGCGTCGGAAACTCCTTCACCGAGAAGACGCAGCGCTTCGCCGTAGAAGGGGCGAGCAACGCGATTAACTATAAATCCCGGCGTATCAGATGCAAGCACCGGCGTTTTGCCGAATTCTTTCGCCAGCGAGGTTATTCTGCTGACAGTCGTATGAGAAGTTTCTTGCCCTTTGATTATCTCGACCAGCTTCATAATATGCGCCGGATTGAAGAAATGCATGCCAACGACTCGATCGGGCCGTTTTGTGACGGCTCCGAGCGCGGTGATCGAAAGAGACGATGTATTTGTTGCTATGATCGATTCATGTTGAAGCGTTTCATCCAGTCGTTGAAATATTCCCTTTTTAATATCAAATCTTTCTACCGCTGCTTCGATTACGGTTGTAGATTTTTTTAAAAGAGTAAAATCAACCGTTGTTTGGATCCTCTTACCGGCCTCTTCAGACTGTTTTACGGTCAGCTTCTTTTTTGCAACTCCCTTTTCAAGGTTCTTTCCAATTTCTTTTTGACCATGCTCAAGCGCAGATTGTTCGATGTCATAAAGTATAACGCTGTAACCGGCGAGAGCTGCTACCTGGGCTATACCGTTGCCCATTGTTCCTGCACCGACAACACCGATTATATTTGCCATAATTATTTCCCTTTAAATTCAGGTTTACGTTTTTCGATAAATGCTTTTACCCCTTCTTGGTGATCTTCGGTTAAAGAGGCAATCTCCTGGATGTATGATTCGTATTCGAGAATGGATTCGAGATCCGAGTAAACGGCTTTGTTCAGTGCCCGCTTTATCAATCCTATAGCTTTGGTAGGGGATGCGGCAAGCCGGTTTGCAAGATTTTCGGTTTCCTGTTTGAGTGTGTCGTCAGATACAACTTTGTTTACAAGGCCGAGTTCAAGCGCCTGACGGGCATCGATTTTATCACCGAGAGCAGCAAGCTCAAATGCTTTGGCAAGGCCGATATATCGCGCAAGAAACCAATGCGAACCGGTATCCGGGACAAGGCCGATGCGAATAAATACTTCTATCAAACTGCCGCTCTCGGCCATAATTCTCATATCACAGGCGAGAGCAAGACTGCATCCCGCCCCTGCGGCAACACCATTAATCATTCCGATAACCGGTTTATTCATATTCCGCATTCGTCTGATTATTGGATTATACCGTCGATTGAGAGACTCTTTTAGTGATCGGCGTTCTTCGCCCGTATGACTCTTCAAATCCTGTCCGGAACAGAAACCGCGCCCGGCGCCGGTTATCACTAAACACCGTACCATATCGTCTTTTTCAGCCGATTTAAGCGCATCGTGCAGATCCGATGTCAATTGATCGTTAAATGCATTTAATACCTCGGGGCGATTTAGGGTGATCCAGGCGGTATTATTTTTAACATCATACAAGAGTGTAGAATAATCTGCCATTAATTCCTCGCGGTTAATAGTGAAAAAGTTGAGCGATGATTACGAGTTCTTAAAACACGTAGTAAGATACGAATTGCATTTTTATCACGCAAACATGTATATTGTATAATACCGGTTGATTATTAAAAGGAAAAGTTTAGTTTTTTATCTCCATGAATTCTCATCCCACCATTATCGCCGATGAAAGAATTCCGTATGTTCGGGACGCGTTTCAACATTTAGGAAAACTCATCACGCTCTCCGGACGCGATATGAATGCAATTACCATTCGCGATGCGGATGTGCTTATTGTACGGTCGGTGACGCCTGTCGGTCAATTGCTCCTTGATAAAAGCAACGTGCGGTATGTTGCAACGGCAAGCACGGGATACGATCATATCGATATCCGGTATTTAGAAGATAAGGGGATACATTTTTTTTCAGCCGCGGGATGTAATGCAAATGCAGTTTCCGAATATGTTGCAGCGGCAATTGTATTGTTATGTAAACGGTTTGTTCTCAGATTTGATGAATTGGTACTTGGCGTAATCGGCGTCGGTAAAATCGGCGCCCGTGTAGCCGAAAAAGCCCGGGCAATCGGTATGAGGGTATTGTTGAACGATCCGCCTTTGAAAGAACGCACGGGAAGCCAAGAATACCTTCCGCTCAAAACGGTATTACAAAATACAGATATCGTGACGTTACACGTGCCGCTCACTGAAGGTAAATACCCGACTATCGGAATGGTTAATTCATCTTTTATCGGGGCAATGAAACCGAGCGCATTTCTTATCAATACTTCGCGTGGAGCGGTAGTTGATGAAGATGCATTGCTCGCGGGACTTGAAACCAAACGGATACAAGGTGCTGTCCTCGATGTATGGAGGAACGAGCCCGCCATCAACACAGGTTTACTCGAGCATGTCGTTATCGGCACACCGCACATAGCAGGTCATTCAATCGATGGCAAGGTAAATGCGACGGTAATGGTGTATAATGACCTGTGTAAATTTCTTGACTTGATGCCGGAGTGGAAACCTGCGAATTTACCGTCCCCTGCAAAACCGGTTATTACCCTGAATGAAAATATAGATAAATCCACCGCAATTATAGATGTATTACTGCATGCTTACCCGATACTCAATGACGACGCCGTTTTAAGGGAAATTTTACATAAACCTGAATCAAACCGGGCGAGTTTTTTCGATGCTATTCGCAATGAATATCCTGTGCGCCGGGAGTTTGACAGCTATTGTGTCACCGGAAATAATTGTAAGATAATCGATATACTGTGTACTCTCGGATTTAAATATTTGGAACAAACATTACCATCACAACCATAGGAGGTATAGATGTATTTACGACTATTTGTTTCTGCTACGATTCTTACAATTTTCGCTCTCACCGCTGTATATTCAAGTGAAGGTGGCACCCCGTATCTAACATCAGCCGATTACCAGCAGGCCGAGCGGTTCTTAAGCTGGAATCTGACCGGTAAAGTATATGGTGGAAACGTATCACCTAATTGGGTTGATGATAATCGTTTTTGGTACCGGAATCGATTTGCAAAAGGATATGAATTCATTTACGTCGATCCGGGAGCGGGAACGCGCAGCCGGGCTTTCGACCACGAACGCCTTGCATCATCACTTTCAACAATTGCCGACAAAACGTATGAACCATATAACCTTCCGTTTCGATCATTTGAATATTTCGATAACCGTCGTTCAATCAAGTTTGTCTTCGATGGTAGTGAATGGAGATGCAACATCGAGAATTACACCTGCTCAGGTCCTTATGATCGCCCGGTACAGGTTCCGAACTCTGTAGCATCTCCTGACGGCAAGTTAGCAGCGTATATAAATGACAATAATCTCTGGGTTCAAAATCTTGAATCGGGAGACGATATACAACTTACAACCGATGGCGAAGAATACTACGGATATGCGACCGATTCACAGGGCTGGACACGAAGTGAACGTCCGATATTGTTATGGTCGCCGGATTCCCGTAAAATAGCAACATATCAACTGGACGAACGCGGCGTCGAAAAAATGCCTCTGATTGAGATGAAGGAAGGACGCCCGGTTTTACATTACTGGCCTTATGCTTTGCCCGGCGATACCGTAGTGCCGATGCACGAAAGAGTTGTCATCCATGTTGATGAGCCGCGTGTCGTAAGACTTGATGTCGATCCCGATCACCAGCGCACCTCGAACTGCTGTGGATTGACGCGTGAAGGCAACTGGGGTGATGTTGAGTGGAGTGAAGATTCCGGACATCTTGCGTTTGTTTCCACATCACGTGACTATAAGGAAGTTAAACTTCGCATCGCTGATCCCAACACCGGCGATGTTCGGACGGTATATGAAGAACGGGCAAATACATTTTTTGAATCCAATTTAACGTCGCGCGGAATTCCCAATTGGAGGGTTTTTCATGATCGGGACGAGTTTATCTGGTTTACACGAAGCGACGGGTGGGGACATTTGTATTTATATGATTTGAATACAGGCCGGATGAAAAATCGCATTACATCAGGAGCATGGAATGTCGTCGATATAGTGCATATTGACAAGAGAAACCGGTGGATTTATTTTACGGCAGTCGGTAAAGAAGAAGGCCGCGATCCGTATTTTGAGCATTTGTACAGAGTCCGGTTTGACGGAAGCGGGCTTGCGTTGTTGTCCGCTGAAGATGCCTATCACGCAATTACTGTTTCACCTTCAGGAACATATTTTGTCGATTCATATTCCACATTCGATACACCTCCGGCGAGTGTTGTTCGAAGACAGGACGGACGAATAGTTTTAACGCTTGAAGAGGCGGATATTTCGTCGCTCGAAGAAATCGGCTGGACGCCTCCCATTCCGTTTTCTGCAAAAGGGTGCGACGGCATCAGTGATGTGTATGGGGTCATATACCGGCCATCGGATTTTGACCCGGCAAAAAAATATCCCATAATTAATTCGATTTATCCCGGTCCGCAGGTAGGCAGCGTCGGTTCACGTAGTTTTTCGGTTACGGGTCGCGGACAGGCGCACGCAATGGCTGAATTGGGATTTATTGTCGTTCAAATAGATGCGACAGGGACGCCGTTGAGATCGAAGGCGTTTCATACCGACTGGTATGGCGATATGGGTGATAACGGACTTGAGGATCAGATAGCTGCAATGCGTCATCTTGCGGCGCGATATTCATGGATCGATCTCAATCGTGTTGGAATATACGGACATTCCGGGGGCGGCTTTGCAACTGCCGGTGCGATGCTTCGTTTTCCCGACTTCTTCCACGTCGGCGTTTCAAGTGCGGGGAATCATGACAATCGCGGCTATACTTATTACTGGGGTGAAAAATATCAGGGATTGCTCGAGCATAATCCTGACGGCGCCGATACGTATGAAAACCAGGCGAACCATCTGTTGGCAGACAATTTAAAGGGTAAGTTGTTGATTACATACGGCACAATGGATTCAAATGTCCATCCCAATATGACGCTGCTGTTAATCAATGAACTTATAAAGCATAATAAAGATTTCGATGTTATGGTGTATCCGAACAGAGGACACGGATATTTTAATGAACCATATAATATCCGGATAACGTGGGATTATTTTGTGAGTCATTTACTCGGTAAAGAGCCGCCGCCGGGATATAAGATCAGTAGATAGGATGATCAATACCCTCGCGCTTCGCCGTCTCTTCTCGGATCGGCAACACCGATATATGTATTATTTTTTTGTTCGATGAGATGGACGCCGCCGAAATAAAGTTCGAATGGATCTCTTGATTCCGGTTCATATCCATTGACACGTGATGAGTGAAAAACAGCTCCGGTAAATCCGTGTTCAAGATGTAATTCCGGCGACGATACGAAGGGGTAAAACCTGGGCATGCGTATGGCATCGATCGGATCCATCGAATAATCGAGAATATAAATTATATTTTGAATAACCGATGTGGGTATTCGGTTTCCTCCGGCGGCTCCGGCAACGAGCCGGACTTTATCGCCGGAAAGTATGATTGTCGGCGTCGTTGTCGAACGCGGCGTGCGTCCCGGACCGAGAACATTCGGACTTTCGGGATCGCCGCTGAAGATATGTTGTGAACTGTTTAAAAATATCCCGGCAGCCCATACGCCGCTTCCAAAGTATACCCCGACGGTAAAGGTAAGGGAGACGGCGTTTCCGTCGTTATCTATCACGGAAATATGCGTCGTTTGGCTTTCGTTCTCCTCTACTATTAAATAGTTCCCTTCTTTGCTTTTTTCTGCCGGGTGAAAAATGTTGCTCATAACTGTTTGGTACGGGTCAAATTTTCTGCATTTTTCAGGAATGGTCGGATGGTCGATTGATTCCGGATTTCCGGGCGTCTGGGTTTGGACGACGGTGTTCGGGTCGAATTCCTGTATGCGTTTCTTTGTGTACTCACCTGAAACGATCTGTGCAACAGGTACAGGATGGAAGTCCGGGTCGCCTAAAAATTGCATTCGATCTGAGGTGGATAATCTCAATGCAGACGCTAACAGATGCAGTGATTGATACGATCGAATCGGTGGTTCCATTGCAGAGATATCGAATGATTCCAGAAGATTAAGTGTTTGAACGATTTGAAAACCCGATTGCGGCGGCGGAGCAGAGAGTACAACGTGATCACGATACACCCCGCAAACAGGCCGCTTCCATTTTGGTGTAAATTGTTCAAGATCTTCTAATGTCATAGGGTTGCCGAGTTTGTTGAGAACGTCGATGATTTCTTCCGCTACTCTTCCACTATGGAAACCGTCGCTGCCAAATTCGGTAATCAGACGTAATGTCGCAGCAAGTTCCGGTTGTTTGAGAATTTCACCGGCTTGAATAGGTCTGCCGTCAGGCCAGAATAGTTCGGCAGGCCGCTTGTAAAGATTTAACTTCGTGGAATCCCGTTGGACAATACGCGCGAGTAATCCGTGAACCGGGAACCCGTTCTCGGCTAATTCAATAGACGGATTAATAAGACGCTCGTACGGTAGTTTTCCGTATCGATCGTGAGCTTCGGAAAGCCCTGCCACCGTTCCCGGAATTGCAGCGCCGAGCGGCGACATATCATCATATGTATAGTGCAAAACATTGGTATCCGGATTCATCGGTGAGCGAGCATAAAAATCAAGGTACTCTGCTTGTGATTCATTTTGACGCCAGATCAACATACTACCGCTGCCTCCCAGTCCGCCCATCATCGGTTCAACGACGCTTAAAGCATACGCTACGGCTATTGCGGCATCAACGGCATTCCCGCCGTTCTGAAGGACTTCGAGACCTATTTCGCTTGCGAGTGGATGAGCTGAAACCACCATGCCGTTGGCGCCTATCGCGCGCTTTCCATAGTCGGGAGGATTGGTTTCGGATAGCTCTACAATTGCAGGTCCACAGTGAATGAATAATAAAGCAATTAAAATGAATGGCAGAATAATTCGATGCATTTGGCGAGATCGATGATATAAGCGTGTCATGAGAATACCGTTAAATAAAAGTATATTAAATGTGGATTTAGTATAATAAAAAATATATATTGATTTTTCCAATGAAATTAAATAAATCCAGTAATAAAATAATCGATCTATACAATGTACTTATATATTATTCTTATGATAATCGGCAGCAATATTGAAAGGGACGGAGTGGTACAACGCCCTCAGGATCTTGAACAAGAGGTTACTCAAATCATAGAATCGGTCGACGGGATATTTGCCGTTGCATTTCGCGATTTATCGAATACTGAAAATTCGTTCTTCATCAACGAAAAAGAATCTTTTCATGCTGCAAGCACAATGAAAACACCGGTAATGATAGAAGTATTCCGGCAGGCAGAGGAGGGGAATTTTTCTCTGTCGGATTCAATTGTCGTTAAAAATAAATTTAAAAGTATTGTCGATGGAAGTACTTATCAAATGAATATCGACCGGGACGGCGGTGACCGATTATATGAGTTTCTCGGGAAACAGGTCCCGATCATTAATCTTGTCGATGATATGATTACCGTGAGCGGGAATCTTGCAACAAATATACTTATCGATCTGGTGGATGCTAAAAATGTTAATGCAACAATGAGAAAATTGGATGCAATGGATATACAAGTGCTTCGCGGCGTCGAAGATATGAAGGCATTTGAACAGGGACTCAACAACACCACAACTGCATACGATCTTTTATTGATATACGAAAACATAGCACGTCGAAATATAGTTTCGGCGGAAGCTTGTGCGGAAATGATTTCGATTTTATCACGACAGGAATACAGAAACAAAATACCGGCAAAATTACCCGACGATGTACAGGTTGCTCATAAGACCGGATCGATAACCGGGGTACAGCACGATGCGGGTATTGTGTTTCTCCCCGACGGTCGCGTCTATGTGCTGGTGGTTCTTTCGAGGAATTTAAGCAGCGCTCAGGACGGAATAAATGCGATCGCCGATATATCGCGAGCTGTATATGACTGGATGATGAAGTAAAAAATCGGTTGTTTATGCTACATTAAGGCGGAAGGGAAAATTACTGACGTAGGAGCCGGTGAAAAAAGACGACGAAGATAAACGAGGACGTTTCAAAGATGCCGGAGAAATTACGTGGTGGATTACCACACGAGTAGAATGTAGTAGAGGAATAAGTATATGTCCGGATGTTAATTCCCGATACATTTTATAGATACCAGATAAAAAAATTGTAATACCTTTGGTTCTCTATGCATTAAATTACTCGTTCCGGTTGTAAAATTGATCACAAGTTGCGTATTATGTGGTTAAAAAGTCTGATGAAAGAGTAAAATAATGACTCATCTAAAATTTGCCGAAATGTACCGCGCGTTAGTGAGGAAGGATACCTCATACGAAGGTATCTTTTACTCGGCGATCAAGACAACCGGAATATTTTGCCGTCCCTCGTGCAGAGCAAGAAAGCCGAAACGGGAAAACGTCGAATTTTATACACCGGGTACACCGTTCCAGCGATCGGTATGGGATGCATTGATAACGATACCCTAATTGAAGGTATCACCGACGAGGAGTCTCTCTTTCGACCCGAACCGGGCGGCAATTGTGTTAATTGGGTTGTCGGGCACGTTATCGCGACCCGTGATTTTATGTTTGAGGAATTTTCCGGTCCGGTGATAATGAGCGATGCCGAACGGAAAAAATATCAACGCGGAAGCGATGCAATTGTTCAAGAAGATGAGAATATTCGTTCATTAACAATATTACGGGAGAGATTACAAAATTCCAACAAGTATCTATGGAAAATGCTTGATACTATCGAGTACGAATCCTCGAAGTTAAGTGAGGAACAGGAAAAAAGTCTGGCCGGTTATTCATTTCATGAAGCGTATCACGTTGGACAAACTGCATTATTACGACGATTACTCGGAAAGGAAGGGGTGATCAAATGAAACGGATTGCAGTGTACTGTGCGTCAAGTTCGAAAATTGATACACGCTATTTTTCCGACGCCGGCCGATTGGCAAACTCGCTTGTCGAATTCGGTGCGGAGGTAGTATACGGCGGCGGCGCTGTCGGACTGATGGGGAAACTTGCGGATACCGTCATCAGGCGAGGCGGAAAAATAACCGGCGTGATGCCGCATTTCATGAAAGACCTCGAATGGGCACATCCCGGCCTGACCGATATCGTATTTGTTGAAACGATGCATGAACGCAAGCACAAAATGCTTGAGAAAACCGACGGCCTGATTGCACTTCCCGGCGGCACAGGTACGCTTGAAGAACTGCTGGAAGCAATCACGTGGAAACGGCTCGGTTTGTACACCAAACCGATCGTAATTTTAAACTCCAATAACTATTATGATCCGCTTAAGGAAATGCTCGAGCGATGTATCAGTGAAAATTTTATGAATGAGAAACACAGGGAAATGTGGGAATTTGTAGACGATCCAAAGAACGTCATTGAAGCAATAGAAAACGCACCGTTATGGGACAGTAAAGCGATCGAGTATGCGGTGGTGAAGTAGAGAAGAGCTTGCTCTACGAAGCTCCGCCGCTGTATGGCGGAGCGTAGTAGAGCGGAGAGGGAGGGATTCGAACCCCCGATACCACAAGGGTATACCGCATTTCGAGTGCGGCGCGTTCAACCAGGCTCTGCCACCTCTCCGGATATAGGATTTTTAATATAATAAAAATACCTATAATATTCAAAAACACCCATCAAACCGTCAAGTTGTTCCTGATTCTCCCTGTCCGGTAACTTCCAATATTCGTTAACTTGGTTGACTTTTTTCGACCTATACAATATATTTTAACTATAATTTAATACCGAATATCACATTCCCGATTGTTTAATGGAATTTTATATCTTATCTGATCGTTATACAACATTCGTTAATTTTATTTATTAATGCTATAGATTAACTAAGGAGGATTTGCTATGTCAGATTATACCGGGCGAAGAGATTTTATTAAAACTTCGGCGCTTGGCGCCGCCTCGCTGGGCATTGCCGGCAGCGGTATTGTGGGTAATTCCGCAGTTGCAGGAGCATCAACAATTACCACCGGCTCAAATCTTGAATACCGGTTTGAGGCAAAGCCGCTAAAAGAAACGACGCTTACCATGGATGGTATTTCGCGCAAAACGATGGAAGAGCATTACAAACTTTATCAGGGATACGTAAATAAATCAAATGAGATACTCGGGCTACTTAAAAATGCAGATCCTGCAAAAGGAAATCAAACATATAGTGAGATACGCGTCTTAAAGCATGAACTGACATTTGCTGTTGGCGGCGTCAAAAATCACGAAATATATTTTGATCACCTTGGCGGAAGAGGCGGACGTCCCGAAGGTCGTCTCCTTGCCGATATTGAGTCGAACTTCGGAAGCTTTGATGCATGGGCTGCCGATCTAAAAGGAACCGGAATGGCTGCGCGCGGCTGGGTCTGGTTGGCACATGATCACGATACAGGAACGTTGTTCAATTATCTCGGTGATGCACAGAATACATTTCCAATCTGGAATGCAACACCTATTCTTGCACTCGATACGTATGAACACGCTTATTTTATCGACTACGCAGTTAACAGAGGTGCATACATCGATGCGTTTCTAAAAAACATCGATTGGAGTGTTGTACAGAAACGTTATGAAGAAGCTACAAAATAAAATCTACATTCATCAATATAGTTGAAAGGTTAATGACGTGAGTACATATTACGAAAAAATCGAAATTGTCGGCTTATCTGATAAATCTTACGAAGATGCAATACAAAATGCAGTTAATGAAGCAAAAAACAGATTCAGTGAACTCAGATGGTTTGAGGTGGTTGAATTCCGGGGCGGAATTAATGACAATGGAGACATTCAATATCAGGTTGTATTAAAAATCGCAGCCAAGAAAATAGGGTAAATAAAACGGGGAAACTATATATGCCGTTAGATATTGGGCAAAATGCGCCGGATTTTTTATTGTACGATACGGATAAAAACCCCGTAACGCTAAAGGATATTCTCGGGAAAAAAGCAGTGCTTGCCTTTTTCCCGGGAGCTTTTACAAGTGGATGTACCAAAGAAATGTGTACGTTTCGGGATCAGCTCGATCTATTTAATAAGCTCGATGCACAGGTGTTTGGGATTTGTGTCGACGGACCTGCAGCAAATAAAGCATTTATGGAACATAATAAACTGAATTTTTCCGTACTCAGTGATTTCACAAGAGAAGCGTCCAAAAAGTACGGAGGAGTGCATGAAAATTTTTGGGACGTCAAAGGATATGATGTTGCGAAACGTTCCGTGTTTGTGATTGATGAAAACGGAAAGATTATTTATTCCTGGATTACCGACAATCCCGGCGATCAGCCGCCTTTCGATGAAATCCGGGATGTGCTGAAATAACGGTACCTCATTATGAATTCCCGTTTCAAAAATTTTAATAACGATATTACAAGAATGGAGAAATAGAATATGCCGGCATTAAAAGTAGGCGAGAAAGCACCTGATTTTTCCCTGCCGGATCAAACCGGTGCGGTGCGGTCGTTAAAAGATTTTAAAGGCAAAAAGCTCATATTATATTTTTACCCGAAAGATAACACATCCGGTTGTACCAAGGAAGCGTGTGCATTCCAGGAAAATTTAGGCGTGTTAAAGAAAAAGGGTGTGGAAGTAATAGGGGTAAGTGCCGATAGCGTAACCTCGCACGAGAAATTTGCGAATAAATATAATTTACAATTCCCGTTGCTGAGTGATGAAAAGAAGAGCATGATAAAGGCGTACAATGCTTGGAAAAAGAAGAGAATGTATGGAAAAGAATATATGGGAATTGAACGAACTACCCATATTATAGACGAAAAAGGAAAAATAGCTCATATATTTCCGAAAGTTAAGGTAAACGGTCATGTTGAAGAAGTTTCAAACGTTTTGGAAGAATTAAAATAACATAACGATCAGGGCGATAGATAATATGGTGTATGTTACACGACGTGCGCAGTTTAGCGCAGCCCATCGGCTTCACAACCCGAAATTGAGTGAAGAAGAGAACAGGCGGATATATGATAAATGTAACAATCCGAGCGGACACGGTCACAATTATGATGTTGAAGTTACCGTTGCGGGCGAGCCGGATCCGGAAACGGGAATGGTAATCGACTTGAAAATATTGAAGCGATTGCTACAGGAGCACGTCATTGATAAGCTGGATCATAAGCATTTAAATTATGACGTTGAGTTTATGCAAGGAGTCGTACCGACGGCGGAGAACATTGCGATAAAAATATGGGAACAAATCGAACCCCATATAGAGAACGGGAAACTATATTCGGTAAAATTATATGAGTCACAAAATAATTTTGTAGATTATCGAGGACAATAATAATCATGGAAGAAACGGTTGTTGTCAATAATGCACTTGAGCAGGCAGTAGAAACTATTCTTCAGGAGATTGGCGAGGATCCCGCAAGAGAGGGGCTTTTAAAAACACCGCATCGTGTTGCGGAAGCAATGAAGTTCCTGACATCGGGATATCATCAGGATGTTCATCAGGTTCTCAACGGCGCCATTTTCGAAGAAAAATATAACGAAATGGTAATTGTGAGAGATATCGACGTGTTCAGTCTATGTGAACATCATTTGCTTCCTTTCTACGGGCGCGCACATGTTGCATACATTCCGAACGGAAAGATAGTCGGGTTGAGCAAACTGCCGCGTGTTGTTGATATATATGCGAAACGTTTACAGGTTCAGGAACGATTGACCCAGCAGGTGGCACAAACATTATACGACGTATTGCAGCCCGATGGCGTTGCGGTTGTTATCGAAGCACGCCATATGTGCATGATGATGCGAGGTGTCGAAAAACAAAATTCTCTCGCGACGACAAGCGCGATGCTTGGTGTCTTTGAAAAAGAACAAAAAACACGTGCGGAATTCCTTGATCTGATCGATCGTCGTATATCGCTGTAATTTAACAGGAGAAGAACAATGAATATTTGGATAACCGGCGCAAGCAGAGGTATCGGTAAAGCCATTGCCGAAGAATTGTTGCGTGAGGAACATAAGGTCGCGGTGAGCGCACGAAACCGGGAGTTGCTCGATGTTATAGCTGTCGATACTGCACATATTGATTCACTGTATAGAGTACCGCTGGACGTGGCTTCCTTTGATAGGACTAACGAAGCGGCAAAATTGATTGCTGAAAAGTTTGGTTCGATTGATGTACTCATTAACAATGCCGGTGTTACAAGGTTTAAGCCGATTATTGAAACTTCAATCGATGAATTTAATGAGATAATCGATGTAAACTTAAAAGGAGTGGTGCACGGTGTTAAAGCGGTGCTGCCGTATATGATAGAGAACAGGAAGGGGTGGATTATCAACACCATATCGGTAACGGTGAATAAAGTGTTTACGAACTCGGGCGCGTACGCGGCATCCAAAGCAGGCGTGCTGGCGTTGACAAATGTATTGCGCGAAGAAGTAAGAGATAAGGGGATAAAAGTCACGGCAATTGTTCCGGGAGCAACGGAAACCGACATGTGGCCGGATGGTGTCCGAGAAAAATACGGCGAACGAATGATGCGCGCTGAAAATGTAGCAGACGTAGTGGCAACGATGCTACGTACATCTGAGAATGTTATGGTCGAGGAGATCACAATCAGGCCGCAACTCGGTGATTTATAACTAAGGTAAACGTTAGAAAGGAAGTTTATGTCGTTAGATGGTCAGGTAGCAATCGTAACGGGAGCAAGTAAAGGAATCGGAAAAGCAATCGCATTATCGTTTGCACGAGAGAAAATGAAGGTCGTGCTTGCAGCACGGACGAAATCGGAATTGGAAAAAGCATCGGCAGAGGTGAATAAGCTTGGTGGAAATGCACTGCCTGTAGCTATGGATATTTCGAAAGATGAGGATGTTGCACAATTGGTTTCAAAGACAGTTGAAACGTTCGGGAGAATTGACGTACTTATCAATAATGCTGGATTGGGGATGTTTGCGCCGGTTGATGAACTCCCGGTGGAAGATTTTGACCGTATGTTTGCTGTAAATATGCGCGGTGTGTTCTTATGTACTCGTGCCGTGCTGCCGTATATGAAAAAACAAAAATCGGGTGCTATTATTAATATATCATCGCTCGCAGGAAAGAACTTTTTTAAGGGAGGAGCCGGTTATGCTGCTACTAAATGGGCGCTGAACGGGTTTACCAAATGCTTAATGCTTGAAGCACGCGAGTACGATATACGTGTTTCAATCGTCGGGCCGGGATCAGTCGCAACTGAATTCTCCCCACATAGCGGAAAAGATCCTGCTAAAATTTTGCAATCGCAGGATGTTGCCGATGCTGTTCTGGCAGTCTTGCGTTTGCCTCGGAACGCGCTTATGAGTGAGATAGATTTGCGTCCGACCAACCCAAAATAAAATGAAGAGTTAATTACGATGGATCGATACGACGTCACAATAATCGGCGGCGGTCCGACCGGCTTGTTCGCCGCATTCTATGCGGGATTGCGCGGTATGAAAACCAGCATTATCGATGCATTGCCGCAATTAGGTGGTCAGTTAACCGCATTATATCCCGAAAAATATATTTATGATGTCGCGGGATTTCCGAAGATCCTTTCGAAAGTTCTTGCACAAAATCTTATCGATCAGGCATTGCAGTATAATCCGGCCGTACATCTCGGAGCAAAGATAACCGATATGCGCATCCGGGAAGATGAAAATTCGCCGGAAGGGAGACCGAAGAAATATTTTGAGTTGGATACCGAAGACGGTGCTACTCACGAGACTTTCTCGATAGTATTGACTATCGGCATCGGAGCGTTTGCCCCTCGTAAGCTGAACCTTGAAGACGCCCTGAAGTTCGAAGGTAATGGGGTGGATTATTTTGTCAAGGATAAATCGAAATTTAAGAACAAACGTTTGTTGATCGTCGGAGGAGGCGATAGTGCCGTCGATTGGGGACTTCATTTACATGAAATTGCATATTCAATTACATTGATACATCGCCGCGACCGGTTTCGCGCACATGAAGACAGCGTGAAACAACTCTTCGAATCCCCCGTAACGATAAAAATTCCGTATGAAGTAAAATCTATTTACGGTAATGCAAAAGTCGAAGAGGTAACTATCTTTAACAATAAAACAAAAAAAGAAGAAAAACTTGAGGTAGATCATATCCTGCTCAATCTGGGATTTGTTGCCAATATCGGCAAGATTAAAGAATGGGGACTCGATATTGTTAAAAACGATATAGAAGTCTCAAGTAAAATGGAGACAAACATACCCGGTATTTATGCCGCGGGGGATATTGCTACCTATCCCGGTAAATTAAAACTTATTGCAACCGGATTCGGCGAAGCAGCGACGGCGGTTAACAACGCAAAAACGTACATCGACCCCTCGGCGAAAGCTTTCCCCGGACATAGCAGTGATATGGAACCGCCTCCCGGTTCAAAGTAAATTCTATGAAACATACCATATTGATCACGCTTCCGTTAAAAGATCGGCACGTCGATAAAATTCGAAATTCTTTTCCTGACGCTGCTATTTATTTCTCACCGGCAGATCATTCGGTTTCAATGCATCACGAAACTTGTACCGTATATCTCGGATTTCCGGATAAAACCGAGATACAAAGTACTCCAAATCTGGTCTTCATTCAAGCCGGATATGCAGGAGTCGACGCTCTGCCGGATGAGGCATTCAGCAAAAACGATTTAGTGATCGCTTCGGCAAAAGGCATTCACAATACTCAGATGAGTGAGTTATTTTTTGCTATGGTGTTATACTTCGGAAGGAATATGCCCGCCTGGAACGAGCGAAATTTACAACAGAGATGGGATAAGCAACCGGTAAAAGAAACATTTTTACTCGGCGGGAAAACACTTGCAATTGTGGGCTACGGTACTATCGGGAAGAAAATCGCAATGATAGCTCAGACATTCGATATGCGTGTAATCGGTATTCGTTCGTCTGTTGAAGCAGAAAACCGGAGAAGCGATCCCTTTACAGAGGAAATTGTACCTGTTGAGGAAGTGGGGAATACACTTGCAAAAAGCGATATTGTTTTGAATCTTCTTCCGCTCACACCTGCGACTGAAAAATTTTTCGATGAGAGACGGTTTACTGCAATGAAACCCGGCGTTATGTTTGTTAATCTTGGTAGAGGCGCCACGGTTGTAGACAATGCACTGATAAAAGCGATTGACGATGGCATAGTCCGTTATGCCGCACTTGATGTCTTTCGTGACGAGCCCCTTCCGGAAGACCATCCATTCTGGCTGCATCCGCGGATACTCATCACTCCTCACATAGGCGGATTGATGCCTGATTACTGGGGTACGGTCGTTGATTTATTTATCGAAAATTTGCACCGATTCGAAAAAGGAGAGGAATTGTTAAATGTAGTAGATAAGGAAAAGCGATATTGAGTGAAGCAATTATTGATTTATTGTGCTTTAATTCGTATAATGTGGTATGAACGTTAGTATGAATATGGTATGAAATATGGCACAGGTTAAAATAGCAATATCGATTTCACCTAATTTACTTGATGTCCTTGATGAGATAGCAAGCGAAATGGAGGTACCGAGGAGCAGAGTGGTCTCTATTGCATTAGAAGATTTCATCGAAAAAAAAGACAACGCCGAATTATTGAATAAAATTAATTCTTCACTCCCTGATGAAGAAATATCAGTAGAGAATCGGAGCAAACGTAAGCAGATGCACAGAAAAATAGTTAAGGGAACATGGTAATAAATCAAGGTGATGTGTTTTGGATAGATCTAGGCGAATCAATTGGATCACAACCGGCATACCTCCATCCTCACGTTATTGTCCAGAATAATGTATTTAATAAGAGTCGGATAAATACTGTCGTAGTTTGCTCAATTACATCAAACATTGAACGAGCCAAGATACCCGGAAATGTTCTTTTATATAAAGGGGAAGCTAATCTTCGTAAACGGAGTGTTGTTAATGTGTCTCAAATATTTACCGTCGATAAAATGGATTTGGTAAGAAAAATCGGCACTTTATCTTCGAAGCGAGTTGAAGAAATGTTAGAGGGGATATTACTGGTTATTGCTCCTCGTGATATTACAAAATAAATACAACACGGCGCACCCGTTCGGATGCGCCGTAGTTAAGTTTATGGTTATAGTTTACCATCTACCACGCGAATGCCGGCGCCAGGAACCCCGGCGGTCACCGAATTCGCCAAACCCTCTCCGGTGCTTTTGCCATATTTCTCTCTGCTCGGGTGTAAGAATTTCACGGACATCGTTCCAGTGCTTTACCCGCGCTAATTGTAAATTGGTACGAATTTCTTCCTGCTTTTTTATCATATTTTCAACCGCAGTCATATCGGGAGCATCTTTTACCATTTCTTCCCGAATTGAAATTCGGATTTTTTGCAACTCAGCCCGCTTATCGATCATTTGTGTTTGGTGAGCAGTCCGAAGCGCCGAAAGTCTGGACTCCTGTTCGGCTGTCAAATCGAGCATCTCGTGCAACCACATCCGATGTGGGCGTTCTCCTCGCATACCGCGCTCTCCAAAACCACCTCGCATTTGCGCATCAAGTGAGGATGTAAGAAGAAATAAACCGACCAGCACTAATGCAAAATATTGTGTTCTCATAACATATCTCCTAATTATTTTTGGGGGTTATTTTAATCTATTTACTTATTAGATACATATGCCCTCGAATTGGTTTAATCGATTTGAAAAAAAATAAAGCGTATCGAAAGCTGGGAGACAGAGTAAAGACTATTGATATACGTAATCGCGTTATCTTTTTTTATACTTGAAAAATCAACAAACTTTTTATACCATATATATGTACACCTAAAAATTGTTAAGGTTATAAATGAGTCAGTCGGGAAATGGCAGAAGAAAATAAATATCGTGATATCGGGAAACCCTGGAATGCGACAAGAATTCAGAATTTCATACTTATAAGTATATCACTTTTATTTATTGTTGCGCTCGGAGTAAAGCTATTGCTTAATATTTCACACATCGAATTTGTCGCCAACCCACCGTCGATGTTTCCCGATGGTCGGTCTACCACAACAGTTAATGCAATACCGTATAATACCGTCGGATTACCCATGAAATTCAAATCAATCCGGGTATTTTATGAAATTAAGGAGGGGAGCGGTAAGGTAGAAATTATCTCACGGGATAAAAATTCCATTACGTTGCGTGCAAAGCGTGAAACAGGGGAAGTTGTCATTAGAGCACATCTCGCCGGAGATACCATTCCGTATGAGATCATAGTTCCGATCTTGCCTCAATTTGCCGATAATTGAATAAACCTGTTGATTTTCTTTAATTTAGTGGGTATCTTGCATTTTGTGAAACTGGAAGTAATTATACAAAATGAAGGTATGGAGGCAGAGTGAAGTTCCCGCGTGCAGGCATAGGTTTCCTCATCGTATTCTTATCATTTCTCCTTGCAGGATGTTCGGTCATGCGGCCGGTAGGGGATTTTTTCGGCCGACAGTATGTCAATACGGTGTCTTATTTTAATACCTTCTACAATGCCAAAAAGTTGTATGAAGAAGCGGTTGAGGAATTGGAGCAGGCAGAGACTCGTCATCGGCAACAAAGTCGTTCCGGTCAGTTTGAAATTCCGCAGCAAATACGTCAAAAATTTAACGATGTAATTGAGAAATGTTCCCGTCTGCTGCATCAACATCCAACAAGCAGATACGCCGATGATGCTGTGCTTATGATTGGGAACTCATATTATCATATGCGGCAGAACATACAGGCGGAACGGAAATATCTTGAAATGCTTGCTGAGTTTCCGGAAAGCAGGTATATACCGGAAGCACAACTTCTTCTGGCGAAAACACAGTTGCGAATGAATAAAATCAGAGAAGCTCAGGTCGCGTTACGGGACCTTGTCGAAAGGTTAGATTCACGTAGCGACCGTGATATTGCTGCACGGGCGCGAATTGAATTGGGCAGGATAGAAAGAAATGCAGACAATTCGCAAGACGCAATCGAGGAATTCGCCTCGGCAGTTGAAATTGCCCGCGATAGAACGATTCGGAGTGAAGCACGCTTTTACCTTGCGAACGTTTATCATGATCTTGAGCAGTATGAAAATGCATACAGGGAGTTTTCTGACGTTGTCGATGATAGGCCTACTCCTGCGATTTTATTCGAGTCTCAAAAAGCGCGTGCGCGGATTCTGGCGCTTAACAATAAGCACGACGCTGCTATCGATTTGCTTGCCGATCTGCTCAGCGATTTGCGGTTAAACGAATACGTATCGCGAATTGAGCTTGAAGCGGCGCATATTTATCTCGATCAAGGATTGATAGAAGAAGCAATTGATCAATATGTGTATGTAGATACTACCTACTCGCGGACCGTCGTATCCACCGAGGCGCAATATACACTTGCTGCTATATATAGTGAAAAATTCGGTGATTTTAAGAAAGCGAAAGATTACTATGAAACGGTTTCACGGGCAACTCCCCCGTCTGATCTTACGCGGAGCGCCTGGGCGAAACACGATAATTTTAATAAGTACTGGAACCATAAAAATGAAATAGAACGACTCGACTCGGTAGTTTTGGCAAAAAAAGATCAGTTGTTTGAACTCGAAGAACAGTTGTCACTCGTCAGGGATACTACCGAAATAGAAGTAAGCGATACGCTTGATGCTGAGGACTATTCCGAACAGCACGTTGCTATCACACCGGAGGAGTTGCAAAAACAAATTGAATCTAACCTTGCTGAACTTGCACGCAATTATAACGAACTTGCGGGGTTGTTCTATATAGAATTGGAGCGTCCGGATTCTGCGGCTTATTACTACTCCCGGCTTGCACACAATTTTCCCGAATCCCGGTTTGCACCGCAGGCACTCTATGCACTTGCAGAAATTGTGAGGTTAGCATCCGAAGATGGCTACTCGGTGTCGGACGCCGAATTACTATTCGAATCGCGGACTGTGAGCGATGAACCGCAGTATTTGCGTAATTCCATCTACCGTTTGTTAATCGAGAGATATCCCGATTCGGATTTTTCCATCGAAGCAAAACGAATTCTCGGAATGGAAGTTCCGACAGTTGAATCGGATCCGCTTGAAGAAATATATATACAAGCGGAAGAAGCAATGCTTACAGAAAACTATGAAGAAGCGTTAATTTTATTTGAGTATGTAATGAATGACACCAGCGACTCACACTATTCGGCGCAAGCGCGTTATGCAGTCGGATGGATTTATGAAAACATTTTGCAAAAACCTGACAGCGCGGTTGTACACTATCAAAAACTGGTAGAAATTCATCCGGATACGCAGTTTGCCTCGGTAGTGAGAGAAAAAGTGAATGCCTGGAATGAGAAAATCGCTGAAGAAGAACGTGCGCGGCAGGAAGCGGAGATCGCAGAAACTGCCGAAAAGGAACAGGAAGAAACGGTAGAGGAAGCAATCGAGGAAGAACCGGCTCGACAGCGGGGAATTCCCCTTGCACGACCATCCGATGTCAAAGAACTTGAAGAAAAACCCGATACCACCCGGATAGAAGAACAAAATGAAAATTGAAATACTTCCGGTCGTGCAATGTGAACAGCTCAAACCGACTGTGTATGCATTGCATTTGCGAAGTGCGTACTTTTCCGGTCTCATAAAACCGGGACAGTTTATAAATATCAAAGTTCAGGATGGTGTATATCCGCTGCTTCGGCGACCGTTCAGTGTTGCATTTAAAAAACGGGATATTATTACAATTATCTTCGATGTGGTTGGAGAGGGGACCCGCATTTTGTCGGAGAAAAATCCGGGTGATACCGTCGATGTTCTCGGACCGCTGGGACGGTCGTTTAAGATGCCCGAACCCGATACCACCGCCATACTGGTTGCCGGCGGGCTCGGAATGGCGCCGATGCCGATTCTTACGCAGTTTCTTATGGAACAGAAGATTTACGGTATAGAAACCTTTTTAGGAGCGCGGTCTGAGAATTATCTGATAGATTATAATCTCACGAATATACATTATGCAACTGATGATAACAGCAAGGGTTTTCACGGAACAGTTGTTTCGTTGCTGGAACAATGGTTGTCTGAAAATACCGATAGAGAGATGTATGTCTATGCCTGTGGTCCCAATCCGATGTTGCGGGCGTTGCAGTCGATGCTTTGTAAATATTCTCTATCCGGTCAGGTTTCACTAGAATGTATCATGGCGTGTGGTGTGGGTATATGTCAGGGCTGTCCGGTTGAATCGGCAAACAGTCAAACAAAATATCGTCTGGTGTGTAAAGACGGTCCCGTTTTTGATATTCATTCGGTGGTAATACAATGACGGACGTTCGAACGGAATTCAATATAGGAACAATGCATTGCCGGAATCGTGTGTGGGTTGCATCGGGCACATTCGGTTATGGCGACGAATGTCTTGATCTCGTGGATGTGAATAAGATCGGTGCTATTGTGACCAAATCACTTTCATTAAAACCGCGCGATGGCAATCCACCTCCGAGAATTGTCGAGACGCCCGGCGGGATGATAAATTCTATAGGATTGGCTAACATTGGAGTGGATAAGTTCCTTGAAGAAAAAGCGCCTTTTCTAAGCTCGCTCGAAACTGCCGTGATTGTGAATATCGCTGCAAGTACCGTCGAGGAATATAGAGCCGTCCTTGAACGAATCGAAGCGGGAGACTGTTGTCATGGCTATGAGATTAACGTCTCTTGTCCGAATGTAAAAGAAGGGGGATTGTCATTTGGAACGAATGTACGAATGACCGCGGAAATAACGCGTGAGTTGCGACCGTTAACCGACAAACCGCTCATCATAAAGCTGACACCGAATGTTACATCGGTATCCGAATTTGCCCGTGCCGTGGAAAAGGAGGGCGCCGATGCGGTATCGTTGATAAACACATTGGTGGGAATGGCGGTTGATGTAAAGACACGCCGCCCGAAAATCAGTACCACTACCGGAGGATTATCCGGCCCGGCAATACGTCCTGTGGCGTTGGCAAAAGTATATGAAGTAGTCAAATCCGTCTCTATACCCGTCATCGGAATAGGAGGAATCGCCTGCACCAATGATGCACTGGAATTTCTGATAACGGGGGCGGCTGCGGTTGAAATCGGAACGGCGAATTATATTAACCCGGGTATTGCAGTCGGGATTGCATATGGAATTACCGATTATTGTAAAGATAACAAAATATCCGATGTACAGGATCTAATCGGAACATTAGAGACCGATCATACAATTTCCGTTGTAAAAAGCTGGTTGTAATTTAAAACAAAATATATAATCCGATAAGAATAGTTTTATATGGCGCAATCGTATCAGGAATTCATCGATTGGTTATATGGTTTACAGAGATTCGGCATTAAACTTGGGCTCGAAAAAGTTTCACTTTTGCTGGAGGATCTCGGTGATCCCCACAATAAGTATCTTTCTATTCACGTTGCGGGCACAAACGGTAAAGGATCGGTTGCTGCAATGATAGACGCCGTTTTACAGACTCACGGTTTAAAAACCGGATCATATACCTCACCACACCTCGTTCGCTTCTCGGAAAGAATTAAGATTAACGGAGGGGAGATACCGGAAGACTATGTTGTTGAGTACTCTTCGAGCATACAATCGAAAGTCGATACTCTGCGGGCTACATTCTTCGAAGCTACAACCGCGATGGCAATGAAATACTTTGCCGATAATGAGATCGATGTTGGAATTTTTGAAACGGGTCTTGGCGGGCGTTTCGATGCAACGAATGTATTAACACCGGTAATTTCTGTCATCACGAGCGTTGGTCTTGAACATCAAAAATATCTTGGCCGTACCCTTGCACGCATTGCATATGAAAAGGGAGGAATAATAAAAGAGGATACACCGGTTGTCTCCGGTGTTCAAAGTGCACGGGCGATTGAAGTGCTGAGGGAGATAGCGAAATATAATAAGGCGCCATTTATTGAAGTCAATCCCCACGCGGCGGCGCTTTTACACGAAAAAGACTTAAATAAATCGATTGTCGATATGTATTATGGTGATGCCAAACAACACTAAAAGCTTATCGTCGGGTTGCCGGGGTTGTTCCAGATTCAAAATGCACTTATTGCGGTCAGAGCATTGGATGTGCTGCGAGGGAAGGTCGATGGTGTAGAAAAAAGATGGAATATCAGCGATCGGCAACTGCGATATGGAATGGAGCACGTCAAAGATTTGACGGGAATAAAAGGCCGTTTACAATTGTTACAAAAAGAAACAGGGCAGTGGGTGCTTGACGTCGCCCATAATCCGGGTGCTATTCGCGAGCTGGTGCGCTCTCTGTCCGAAATGGGATATGAAAACATTCCTGTCGTGTTCGGTGTTTTAAATGATAAAGACGTCAAGTCAATGCTGCGTACCCTATCGAAAATTGCACGGGTTATGTACTTTGTTGAACCGAGAAACGAACGAGCGATTTCCGGAGAACAGCTCCGCCGGATATCGGAGGGCATCTTTTTTCCGGTCGTTGCGTGCGGCAGCGTACCGGACGGTATACGGATGGCGGCATCAAAATCAAAAAATAGTGAGGTAATCCTGGTGGCCGGTTCACATTTTGTAATCGGCGAGGCATTAGAATTTTTGGAATAAAGCGGAAATAATCTTGACAAAATAAATAAAAACAGGTATATTTTAATTGGCTTCACGAATCAGCCACCAGGAAATCACATCGGGAAAATCTCAATTTAAAGATATAGGACCATCCAACGTAAATTTGATATTAAATCTGGGTGTTTTAATCAGGATAAAGAAAATAAGTAATTAATTAAATTATATAAACAAGGTAATAGTTAATGGTAATGGACATAAACGTACTGCAATCAAAAAAAATTGTTGAGCTTCAGAAGATTGCTAAGGAAATGAAGCTCACCGGATACAGTGATCTGAGGAAACAGGATCTCATATTCAAAATACTCGAAGCGGTAACGGAACAGGATGGTATGCGCTTCAGCAAAGGGGTGCTCGAAGTGCTCCCCGGTGGCTATGGCTTCCTTAGATCGGTAGATTACAACTATCTTCCCTCACCGGATGATATTTACGTGTCGCCTTCGCAAATAAAGAAATTCGGACTGCGAACCGGTGATACCGTCAGCGGGCAGGTAAGACCGCCGAAAGAGGGGGAAAGATTCTTTGCCCTGTTGCGGGTAGAGTCGGTTAATCAGGTAGATCCCGAAAACATTCGCGATCGTCCTTTATTTGATAATTTAACGCCGCTTTATCCCGAGGATAGAATACCGCTCGAAGCGGCGCCCGCAGATTATGCGACGCGAATTATCGATTTGCTGGCACCAATCGGCAAAGGACAGCGAGGCATGATCGTTTCTCCGCCGAAAGCAGGTAAAACCATCCTGTTGCAAAAAATTGCAAATAGCATCACGAGAAATTCCCCCGATGTTATATTAATGGTATTGCTTATCGATGAACGCCCGGAAGAAGTTACCGATATGGAGCGCTCCGTTCAGGGAGAAGTTATATCATCGACTTTCGATGAACCGCCAGAGCGGCACGTGCAGGTCGCGGATATGGTGCTCGAAAAAGCGAGGCGAACCGTTGAGACGGGAAAAGATGTCGTTATTCTGCTCGACAGTATTACACGCCTTGCACGGGCACATAACACTGTGGTTCCGCACAGTGGAAAAATCCTTTCTGGAGGCGTCGATGCAAACGCATTACACAAGCCGAAACGGTTCTTCGGTGCGGCGCGAAATATTGAAGAAGGGGGTAGTTTGACCGTCATTGCAACCGCGCTTGTAGAGACCGGCAGTCGAATGGATGAAGTAATATTCGAAGAATTTAAAGGCACCGGTAACTGCGAAATTGTGCTTGATCGAAAACTAAGTGACCGGCGTGTATTTCCAGCAATAGATGTAAATCGTAGCGGAACCCGTCGCGAGGAACTGTTGCTCGAAGAAGAAGAGTTGAATCGTGTATGGATACTGCGTAAAATCCTGAGTGAGTTTACAACCGTCGAAGCGATGGAGTTTCTGCTCGAAAAAATGCGCGGCACGAAATCCAATAAAGAATTCCTCCGCGCGATGAACAGCTAATCTCCTGATGTTCCATCCTTTAACGAACGAGGATTCATATGAATAATAACGACGTTTTTATCATAAGCGCATGCAGAACCCCTATTGGCTCGCTCGCAGGATCCCTGAATGCCGTTCCGGCCCCGCGGCTCGGAGCGAAAGTAGTGGGTGAAGCGATGAGCAGAGCTGGACTCCAACCTGATCAAATCGATGAAGTTATTATGGGAAACGTTTTGCCTGCAGGATTAGGTCAGGCGCCGGCACGGCAGGCGGCGATATTTGCCGGCTTGCCGAATTCGGTTGAATGTATGACAATTAACAAAATGTGCGGTTCGGGTTTGAAGAGTGTTATGCTCGGTGCTCAGGCAATAAATAACGGCGACTCGTCGGTTATTATTGCCGGTGGTATGGAAAGCATGTCCAACGCGCCGTATCTTTTGGATAAAGCAAGAAGCGGATACCGGCTCGGACATGGGAAAGTGCTCGACTCGATGATCGTAGACGGTTTATGGGATGTATACAACGATTACCATATGGGGAATGCAGCCGAACTGTGTGCAAAAGAATGTGCAATTCCGCGCGATCTGCAGGATGAGTATGCAGTAATGAGTTATAAGCGGGCGCAGACTGCACAAAAAGAAGGGTGGTTTAAAAAAGAAATCGTTCCGTTTGAAATTCCCGGCAGAAAAGGTGAGTCAACGATAGTTGATACGGATGAAGAACCGCTGCGAGTAAAGTTTGAAAAAATTCCCGGTCTGAAACCGGTGTTTCAAAAAGACGGTACCGTAACTCCGGCAAACGCATCCACAATAAACGACGGCGCTGCGGCAGTGGCGATAACGTCCGGCAAAAAAGCGGATGAGTTGGGCGTCAAGCCGGTCGCACGAATTATTGCACAAGCGTCGCACGCAAAAGCGCCCGAATGGTTTACGACAGCGCCTGCAGATGTAATCGCAAAGGTCATGAAAAAAGCGGGGATGAATAAAGACGACATCGGACTGTTTGAAGTAAACGAGGCATTTGCTGTTGTAGCACTCGCGGTAAATAAAATTGCCGGACTTGATCCTGAAAAGGTGAACATACATGGCGGCGCAGTCGCACTTGGACATCCGATCGGTGCAAGCGGTGCACGTATACTGGTGACGCTGCTGCACGCAATGGAACATAAGAATGTTCAGGTCGGTCTTGCTGCAATTTGTATCGGAGGCGGTGAGGCGAGTGCAGTCATTGTAGAACGTATCTAATCAATCGTAAGCCCGTTGCTAATTATAACGGGCTTTTTCATTTCTTAGATCCTATTAACCAATCGGATAATACTATGACACAGAATAAAAATATAACGGTAGTCGGTGCAGGGACGATGGGGAACGGAATAGCCCACGTTTTTGCGCAATTCGGTTATAAAGTCAATCTTTGTGATATAAAGCAGGATTTTCTGGATCGTGCAGTTCAAACGATTACAAAAAACCTCGACCGGCAGATTAAAAAGGAAGTAATCAACGAATCCCGGAAGAAAGAAACGCTCGATAATATTACGGCGACCACCGATCTCGCATCTGCAGTTCAGAATTCATCTCTCATAATCGAGGCGGTTACCGAAGATATCAAAATTAAAACGGATATTTTCAAAACCATAGATGAAAAAGCGCCCTCAGATGCAATTGTCGCGACCAACACCTCTTCAATTTCGATTACCGAACTTGCAGCTATAACGCAGCGTCCGGATAAGGTAATCGGCATGCATTTTATGAATCCCGTGCCGGTTATGAAGTTAGTCGAAATCATACGGGGTCTTGCTACCAGTGATGAAACGTATCAAACAATTAAGGGAATCGCCGAATCTCTCGACAAAACGCCGGTTGAAGTAAACGATTATCCCGGCTTTGTGTCGAACAGGGTATTATTACCTATGCTTAATGAGGCGATGTATTGTGTGATGGAGGGAGTTGCCGAACCCGACGCTATAGACACGGTGATGAAGCTTGGGATGAATCACCCGATGGGACCCTTAACGCTGGCGGATTTTATCGGACTCGATGTGTGCTTGTCGATTATGGAAGTGCTGCACGAAGGTCTGGGAGACGATAAATATCGCCCATGCCCGTTATTGAAAAAAAAGGTCGCCGCGGGACATCTGGGTAGAAAAACAGGACAGGGATTTTACGAGTACAACAAGTGATATGTAAAGACCGGTAAGTTGAAAATCCAAAAGAAAAAAAACTACGCTGTGATTACCGGAGATATTGTGCGATTCTCTGATCTCCCCGTATCGGAGCGCAAAAAACTTGCGGCCGGACTCCGGAATGTATCAAATCGCTTACATAAATTTTTCGGGAATATTGCTCCTTTGCCGGTCGACGTATTTCGCGGAGATAGCTGGCAAATGATCATCTCCGACCCCTCAGTTGCATTCACAGTTGCACTTTTTTTTCGTGCAACATTGAAATATCTTCTGGGATCCGGAAAATTCGATACACGGGTGGCCATAGGGGTGGGAACTGTAGATTTCATACCGGGGAAACACGTCTCGGAAGGGGACGGTGATGCATTCCGTTTTTCAGGCGATGCGCTTGAATCTATGGACAAACACGTACGTATGCATTTCGTGATACCGGATAAAGAAATGGAAAGGAGTATTAATGTTGTTGCGCATCTGGTTGATGCAATTGCCATCCGGTGGACCGATAAACAAGCGTTGGCTGTGTCGGGAGCATTGCAGGGACTGAAACAAGATGAAATAGCCAAACTATGGAGACCACCGATTACTCAGCAAAATGTGGCAAAACATCTATTCAAGGCGGGTTGGCGCCAGATTGAGAGTGCAAATCAATATATCAATTACAACCTTAATAGGTTGTATTATATTATTACAACCTAATATAGTTGTACTGTCTGTATGCAACTATGTGAGGAGTCATTCTGGCTGATTATAAAATAAGGTATATATACATTGTTGGATTCGGTTAATAATGTTTACTCTGGAACAACCGCATATACATTATATAGTGACGCTGCTCTTTACGGCTCACATTTTAGGTGATTTTGTTTTTCAGACCAAAAACGATGCAGCGCATAAACGTGATTTAGCGGTGCTGATAAAACACTCGCTCATGCACGCGGTGCTTGCGTATGTCATTTGCGGCATGTGGTCTGTGTGGCTTATTCCGGTTGTTATTTTTGTAACGCATGGATTAATCGATTGGATAAAGGATGAACTAACTCATACCGTAAAAAAACCGATTTCACTCTTTATATATGATCAAGCGGCGCACATAGCGGTTATTCTCGTGCTTGTTTATCTGATAAATATATATTTCCCGCAGGATTTACAAATTTATTGGGTCGAGAATCTAGGAACATTATTTATCGCAATCTTGCTGTTTGCAGCGGGAATTATTCTGATACTTCGGGCAGGAGGGGTAATAATAGGAATGGCCGTACAGCCGTATTTGCATCAGATGCAGATAAAGAATGAAGGACGGGATCGAGGACTTGAGGACGGCGGCAAAATGATTGGTTATCTTGAGAGATTACTTATCTTTTTGTTTATTTTTATGAATATGCCTATTGGCATCGGTTTTTTAATAACAGCAAAATCGGTTTTTCGATTCGGAGAGGTAAGCAACCCGGAAAATAGGAAGGAGGCAGAGTATATCATTATCGGAACTTTGATGAGTTTTGTATATGCAATTGTTGTCGGTTACGCTATTCGGTGGTATATTCTGGAACTATTGGGAATGTCATAATTATTCAAACAATAAACTCAAACAGGGACGTATTATGAACTTTACATTTAGTGAAGAGCAAATACTCATTAAAGAGACTGCGAGGAAGTTTGCAGTAGATGAGCTTCAGAACAATGCAGGAGAACGTGATGAGAAACAGGAATTCCCAACAGAAGAAGTGAAGAAGTTAGCTGAGCTTGGATTCATGGGAATGATGGTCCCCGAAGAATATAACGGTGCAGGCCTCGATACTATCAGTTACGTTCTTGCGATGGAAGAGATATCTCGTGTCGATGCATCGGTCGGCGTCATCATGTCGGTTAATAATTCGCTTGTCACATGGGGAATAAACGAATACGGGAACGATGAACAAAAAGAAAAATATCTCAAACCGCTTGCTTCGGGCGAACTACTCGGTTGTTTTGCTTTATCGGAACCTGAAGCCGGAAGCGATGCTACCAATCAAAAAACAACTGCGGTGCGCGATGGCGATTATTATATTCTGAATGGTACAAAGAACTGGATTACAAACGGATATAATGCAGATGTTGCACTGGTAATGGCGACGACGGACAAAACCAAGGGGGCGAAGGGCATAAGTGCTTTTATTGTAGAAAAAGATTACCCGGGATACTTGATTGGCAAAAAAGAGAATAAGCTTGGCATTCGCAGTTCCGATACCGTATCGATAGCTTTTGAGGATTGCAAAGTTCCTGCCGCGAATTTAATCGGTGAAGAAGGATTCGGATTTAAGTTTGCAATGAGAACGCTTGACGGCGGCAGGATCGGTATTGCAGCGCAGGCACTCGGTATTGCGCAGGCATCGCTTGATGCATCAATAAAATATTCCAAGGAACGGAAGGCATTCGGCGAATATATTTCCGAGCATCAGGCAATTCAGTTTAAGCTTGCGGATATGGCGACCAACATACAGGCGGCGCGATTGCTCACGCTCAATGCCGCATTTGTCAAAGATCAAGTCAATTCGTTCACAAAGCAGGCAGCAATGGCGAAATTGTTTGCATCGAAAATCGCGGTCGAAGCTGCGCTCGAAGCAATCCAGATTCATGGGGGGTACGGTTATATTAAAGAATATAATGTTGAGCGTTATCTCCGCGATTCAAAGATAACAGAAATTTACGAAGGAACATCCGAGATACAGCGAATAGTTATTGCACGGCATCTGTTGAAGGATTGATTGTGATATCGTAAAATGCAGATTTATCCCCGAAAGCTCTTGCCTTATTCATATTTTTTTGTTAATATCGCACATTAGAGTAAAGCGGATACGGGCTGCTTTTTAAATAACGGAGCTGTAATGAACAGGATACTGTTTCTTCTTCTGGTTTTAACCCTGATTGCGGGGTGTACGTCTCAAAAGAATGATGATCCGGATCGGCCTGCCGAACTGATATTCGATGTTGATTCCGAATTATTGGGAGAGCAAGTTCACCTTGAGGATCAAGGTGTCCGCTTTAACCCACCACGCGAATGGGGGCATATTTCCGGTGATGTTTTCGATGAAGCTATTCAGCAATTGGAAAATAATCAATTAGATCACGAACCTTTTTCCATCCAACCGATACGTATGTTTCTTCACCCTCAAAACGGAAGTACATTGATAGTATCGGAAATTACAACTACGAAATTATTACCCGGTACCGGAGAAATAATGAAGGCATTCCGTACGGTTTTGAAGGAGCGATTCAACGATACGGATGTATTGGAGACGATATTCCTGAAAGATGAAATACAATTTCATCAATATTTGGTACAAAGCCAGGATAAGGTTAATTTTAAATTTTTATTTACTAACACAGCGGATGATTTGCTTCAGGTTGATTATATAGTTCCGCGTTCCGTATATCTTTCTGAGAGTAAAGCCATTGAGTCATCGATCGGGTCGATTCACCTATTAACCAAATAGCCAAATATAAGGAGGCAATATGTATAGTAAAATTATTTCTTTGCTTGTAATTGTTGTTTTGTTATTGACATTGGTTGGTTGTGCTGCACATACCCATATCGTGGGCGACGGTGCGCAGGGTATGCAAAAACAGGAAGCGAGGCAGTGGTATATTTTATGGGGATTGGTACCGATCAACGACGTCGACACACAAATGTTGGCAGGGAATGCCGATAATTATACAATTCACACGGAGACTTCGTTTCTGGATTTTGTGATAAATGTTTTTACACAGTGGGTAAGCGTAACCTCACGCACTGTGACCGTTACACAATAGCTGTCTGTTGTATGAAAAAGATCCTTTCGTGACTCAATGGCTCAAATTAATAAGAAAGATGTCGCTTCGATACTTGAAGAAATAGGAATTCTGCTCGAACTAAAAGGTGAAAATCCTTTTAAAACCCGCGCATATTTTAACGCTGCCCGAACAATATCCGGGCTTACATCGGATTTAAACGAACTTGTCGAAAGTGGTGAGATCGGAAATATTAAAGGTATCGGGAAAACGCTCGCCGAAAAAATAACCACGCTTGTAACAACCGGGAATTTGCCGTACTACGAAGATTTGAAAATCGAATTTCCCTCTACCATTTTTGAGTTGATGAGCATCCCCGGCCTCGGACCGAAGAAAATTAAAAAACTCTATGATACGCTCGATATAAGTTCTTTAGTGGAGCTTGAATATGCGTGCAACGAAAATCGCCTTGTCGACCTCGAGGGATTCGGCGCGAAAACACAGGAGAATATTTTAAAAGGAATAGACATCCGGAAAAAATTTAGCGAAAAGTTTCATTATCCGGTTGCCGAAATCGCCGCCCGATCAGTGCTCGATCATATCCGGGAAGCAAAAGGAATCGTGCGTTCCGAGGTAGCCGGAAGCTTGCGTAGAAAAAAAGAAATTATAGGCGACATCGATATTCTCGTGAGTGCTGCAAAAAAAGATAGCACCGGAATTATGAACCAATTTGTCTCCGCTCCCGGCGTTAAGCGTGTCGTCGCCGAAGGGAAAACAAAGTCGAGTGTAATACTCAAGACCGGTATCAACGTCGATGTGCGTATAGTTGCCGATAATGAATTTCCCTTTGCGCTTCACTACTTTACCGGAAGCAAGGAACATAATGTAAAAATGCGCCGGATTGCAAAGGAACATAAACTCAAATTAAACGAATACGGTCTCTTCCGCGAGTCAAATGATAAAAACGTACCTTGCAGCGATGAACAAGATATTTTCGAAAAATTGGGTTTGGTTTACATCCCGCCCGAGTTACGTGAAGATACCGGCGAGATAGAAGCAGCCGCTAAAAAGAAACTGCCGGATCTTATAGAGGAAAGAGATATCCGCGGAACCTTTCATTGCCATACGACCTACAGTGACGGGGCTAATTCGCTTGCAGAAATGGAGGAGGCGGCGCGGAAGAAAAAATGGGAATATCTCGGTATAGCCGATCACAGCAAGTCGGCGCAATATGCACGCGGTTTATCGAAAGCGGATATACAAAAGCAGCGCCGGGAAATCGATTCATTGAATGAAAAATCCGATTCTTTCAGACTGTTCCACGGCATCGAATCCGATATACTCGCCGATGGATCGCTCGATTACGATGACAGGACATTGGATGAATTCGATTATGTTGTCGCTTCCGTCCACAGCAGATTTAAAATGCCGGAAGCCGAAATGACGAAACGGGTTATCCGGGCGGTCAAAAAACGGCATACGACAATACTCGGTCATCCGACGGGTCGCCTGTTGTTGTCGCGTGATGGCTATCAGATCGATCTTGTTCAGGTTATCAACGCTGCTTCGGATTACGGTAAAGCTATTGAGATAAACGCACACCCGTACCGGCTGGATCTTGACTGGCGAATGGTAAAATATGCCAGAGAGAAAGGCGTCAAAATTTTTATTAATCCGGACGCCCATAATACCGATGGGCTGGATGATGTCCGCTATGGCGTTGGCATTGCGCGAAAAGGATGGCTGGAGGCAAAGAATGTTGTTAATACTATGTCTCTCGATGAAGTGATAAAATTTCTGGAACTTGAATAACTTTTTCCGGTCGATTACGTATAGATGTATATATGTAATCAATTATGATTATTGGAGACAACGACTATGAAAAACAGCTCAAATCTGATATGGGGTTTAATTTTTATCGCGGCAGGCATAGTATTTCTGCTGCACAATTACCATTATATAGACGCCTGGGAGGTTGTCCGGACCTATTGGCCACTCATCCTTGTTGCAATCGGTTTAAAAATTCTCTGGGATGTAAAACAAAGCGCATCGGTAAAAGTCATAGGTGAACCATCGAAAAAAGACTGGGAACGTTCTGAATCCGGTCGATCGGGCTATCGTTCAACCACCGCATTGGACATTCTCAGTGAATCAAATGTCATGGGGGATATAAAGGTCACCGTGGAATCGGAAAATTTTCAGGGAGGTTCGGTCAACACCGTGTTTGGGGATACAAAACTCGATATGTCCAAAATTATTGTTGCAGAAGGCGAGCACATGCTGAGAATCAGCGGTGTGTTCGGCGACGTTAAGATCGATATCCCGCAAAATCTTCCCATACGGGTAAGTGGAAATACGCTCGCGGGCGATATTGTAATTCGGGAATATAAAAAGAGCGGCATCGGGCAGAGCTTATCGTACCAATCACAGGATTATGAGACTGCTCAAAAGAAATTACATATTTCGGTTTCGCAAGTGTTCGGGGATGTAAAAATATATTGATGAACGAGTTAATCAAACGATTACAAAAAGAATATCCGGATCCGGCAGTTGCTTTACAATATAGAACTCCTTTCGAGTTGTTGATTGCAGTAATCTTATCGGCGCAATGCACCGATGTGCGCGTGAACATCGTTACGAAAACACTTTTCAAAAAGTACCGTACACCTGCCGATTATCTTGCCGTAGCGCAGGAAGAGCTTGAAAACGACATACGCTCAACCGGTTTTTTCCGGAGTAAGGCAAAAAATATCCGGGGGATGTGTAAAAAGCTCATTGAAGAGTACGGAGGAAAAGTACCCGAAACGATGGAGGAGCTTGTCGAATTGCCGGGGGTAGGAAGGAAAACTGCAAATTGTGTGCTTGGTGAAGCGTATAATATCACTTCCGGGATTGTCGTCGATACACACGTGACCCGACTTGCCAACCGGCTTGGGCTGACGAAACAGAAAGACGCGGTGAAAATTGAAAAAGAGCTTATGGAGCAGGTACCTGAGAATCATTGGATTACATTCGGTAATTGGCTTATTCACCACGGTCGTCAGGTGTGTCATTCCCGAAAGCCGGCATGTACGGCTTGTGTTTTGAATGATATATGTCCTTCAGCCGAAGAATTTATTTCGAAAGGAATGGTGAGGAACAAATAACAAAACAATACTCCCTCTTCCAAATTTCCCCCTTTTACCTTATATTTACCTAACCACTTACTCATCAGTTCCCCAAAACCGGAGGCACGCATGAAACGATTAACAATATTATACTTTATCTGGTTTGTTCCGTTTTTTCTTTTTTCACAGGAAAAGAGCCCGATTACTTTTGACGATATGATTGCAATGGAGCGTATCGCTGATCCGCAGGTATCGCCCGACGGCAAATCAATTGCTTTTATGATTACTACATTCAACAAATCCGAAAACACATCCAACAGCAATATTTTTCTTGTATCCGTTGAAGGAGGTGAAATAAGGCAATTGACAACCGTGCCGCGCGGGAATCATAGTCCGCGCTGGTCGCCTGATGGTGAATCGATCGGTTTTATTTCTACGCGCGATGGCTCTCCGCAAATTTATACAATATCGGTTACCGGTGGAGAGGCGAAAAAACGAAGCGATATAGCAACCGGTGTACGCGGTTTGCTCTGGTCGCCGGACGGAAGCAGGTTTGCATACTGGACGGAAGGATATCCGGAGTGTGAAACCGATGAGTGTAACCGACGGAGACTTGAAGAGAAAGAACAAAGCAAAATAGAAGCAATGATATTTGACCGGCTTTTATACCGTCACTGGGATAGCTGGAAACACGATACGCGCTATCATCTCTATGTTTTACCGTTGGATGCGGAAACGCCGCTGATTCTCACTCCCGGCGATTATGATACGCCGCCGGTTAGTCTCGGCGGATACTGGACCTATGATTTTTCACCTGACGGAAATGAAATGGTCTTTTTACGTAACACCGATGAGATGGTTGCCGTCAGCACGAATAATGATGTATTCACCGTGCCGGTTGACGGTGGAGAAATGAAACAAATTACTACAAATCCGGCAAACGATTTTCAGCCGGCATACTCACCAGACGGTAAATACATTTCATATTTGATGATGGAGCGTCCTGGATTCGAAGCCGACCGGCATCAGCTCGTGCTTTTTGACAGAGCAACCGGTGAAAAAACTAATCTAACGGCGGATCTTGATTACAGTGTCCGGGAATATATATGGTCTCCGGATGCACGATATATCTATTTCAATGCAGATGATAAGGGGAATATGTCGGTTTTCAGTTTATCGGTTGCGGAGAAAGCAATTGAAAAAATTCTCGATAATGGATATAACACATCGTTGCGTATAACCCCGGACGGGAGCAAGCTCATATTTCTAAGGCAACGAATAAATATGCCTGCTGAAATATTTAGTATGGATACGAACGGAAGAAATTTGCGTCAACTGACGCGCATTAACGGGGAACTAATTGCACAACTCGAAATGAATCCCGTTGAGCATTTCTGGTTTGACGGCGCCGATAATACACGGGTGCATGGTATGCTTCTAAAGCCGCCGGCATTTGATGAAAACAAAATGTATCCAATGATTTATTTAGCGCACGGCGGTCCGCAGGGACAATGGGGTGATCAATTCCATTACCGGTGGAACGCTCAAATGTTTGCAAGCCGCGGTTATGTAGTTGCTATGGTCAACCGGCGAGGGAGCACGGGGTACGGACAGAACTTCACCGATCAGATAAGCGGTGATTGGGGCGGGAAAGCATATCGCGATTTAATGAAAGGACTGGATTACCTTATTGAAAATTATGATTTTATAGATAAGGATAATATCGGTGCGGCCGGCGCATCGTATGGTGGTTATATGATTAACTGGATCGCGACGCAGACAGATCGATTTAAATGCCTGGTAAGTCACGCAGGATTGTTTAATGTTTTCAGTATGTACGGAACCACTGAAGAACTCTGGTTTCCGGAATGGGAGTTCCGTGGCACACCCTATGAAAATCCTGAGCTGTACGAAAAATGGTCCCCGCTGACGTATGCAAAAAATATTACAACACCGACACTCGTAGTGCATGGATATTATGATTTCCGCGTAGATGTCAGCGAGGGATTCCAGATGTTTACCGCATTGCAGCGTCAGGGAGTAGAATCGAAGATGTTGTATTTCCCCGACGAAGGACACTGGATACAAAAACCGTTAAATGCAGAGTTGTGGTACAATACCGTGCTTGACTGGATGGATACATATTTGAAGTAAAAAAAATCTTGCCCGGCACCTTTGGTTTGCAGGAAGCTATCACAGTATCGGATTTGCTATAACTTTTTCAGTAACCGGTGCCGGGCAAGTTCTATAATCGAATATCATATAATGATAAAAACCAAAACATTTATCCTTACATATATTTATCTTACCCTCTTCCTCCAGTTTCTTTGGAGCGCTGATTGTTGTCCGGACCTCGATGATAAAAGTTGGTCGAGAGAACACCTTACTCCGGGTGTTGAACTCTTACGTCAACATTTTGATGATCTTTTCGGTGCCCCCCAATTCGTGAACGTCCTTTCGATCGATCTACAGGAATCCGATGTTATGACAAGGTTTGCAACGGCGAAGCAGTTGGGTGAAGACCGCATGACGATTCCTGAATTAGGAGCTCAAAGCGGGGCTATTTCGGCGATTAACGGGGGATTCGGACATGGTGGTCCGGAGAAAATGAATTCCGGAATTTTGAAAATCGATAGTGAAATTCTTCCTTTTCTTAAGGAGGAACCGGATGAGTTACATTTTGTCGGGGGATCGGCTGTGGGTTTTGATGCACAAGGCATGTGGCATTTTCGATTAAGAAACGGAACACGGTGGGAAGATGATTGGGAGGAGGTGGAACACGCTCTCGCGGGAGGTCATATGCTGATTTCAAAAGGAGAAATATATCATATAGTCGGGAATGAAGTTTATGTAACCGATAGGGAAACTAATCATGCAGGCAGAAGACACCCACGAACTGCAATCGGCTTGACATCCGACAGTACCGGTATACTTATTACGGTCGATGGACGGCATCCATCCAATGCCGAAGGGATGACTCTGCATGAACTTGCACTATTTATGCAGAACCTTGGATGTGTGTATGCGATCAATCTTGACGGCGGGGGATCAACGACTATGTGGACTTCACATCATGGAGTAGTGAATCACCCGAGTGGAAATCAACGGTTCGATTCGGAGGGATTACGTGCTCTTAAAAATGGAATTATTATCTTAGCACCTGAAAATGTCCCTCATTATTAATATCTGTTTACCTCTTCAAATGTATATAATCTTCTCCTGATGGCGGAGTGGTCGATTTCAAGAAAATCGAACGAGCGTCCTCCAACATAAACGTCGCAATTTCTTTCCATTGCTATATCACATAATTGCAAAATATCCCGGCGTAATCTTTCCCTGCTGTCAGGAGTTGTACTTGAAATGTAAAGCCGGTTCGGTCTGTACGCATCGAATGAGTGCTCGATTTTTTCAAGCGGGGTTATCTGACCGCTGTACAGGACGGTAAATCCTCGTATTTCCAGAATATGGTCTACCATTTTTAGCGATATATCATGCAGTTCATTCGAGGGAGTTAAACATAATGCCTTTTCTTCATTTCCCTCCGGTATATTGATGATTCCTTGCAGCCGGATTATACAGTCTTTAATTGTCTGTGATGCGAGGTGCTCTTGTATTACCGATAGCTGGTTCTCCTCCCATAAGTAACCGATCCGGTGAAGCACCGGAGTTACAATAATATCGTATATAAAATGAAGTGGGTATTGCCCGAGGTATAGTCCGTTAAAAACCTGCTGTACTTTGTCTCTGTTGCATTGAAGTGATTGTTTGAGTACATATTCATGGAGGAACTGATAATCTCCCTTGAGTATCCGGTAACTGATTTCAATATCTTCTTCACTTTCGAGCGTAAAGAGATTTACTTTAGAATTTTTCTTTTTGTTCCGCTCGACAAACGACGAAAGATGAGACATTAAAAATTTTCGATGCCCGCCGGCTGTTTTGATACATTCAAGATTACCTGTATCGGTCCATCTCTTGATGGTTGATACGTTTACCCCCAATATCTTCGCGGCATCTTCGCTGTTGAAATATTTCAAATTAGAACCCATGATCATACCATATTAGTTTAACATCTTAATTAGTAATTGAAATTAATATACGGCAATTTGGCTTTGTTGTCAATATAAATGAGCGATTTGCACTATTTATTTCCCTCTACCTATTGACATTTTAATTTTTTTGTGTTATAATAACGCTCATAACATTCATAACGCTTGTAACGCTCATATATTGAAGGAGATAAAGTTGAAAACGCTCAAAACGATCACTGAATTTACTCTTGTATTTACATTTCTTTTCGGATTAATGAGATTAGAAGACGCTTTTCGTAAACTAATCAAACTCAAACCTATGGAATAATTTGCCAATTTTCTAAAATATTTGTAACTTATTAAGTTATAGAGAAAGTGAATTGACAATGCAGTTCTCCCGGCGAATCGGAAGGAAAAACTTCTGAATAATGCTACTGCCGATCAAACCTATGGAGGGTTAGCATAATTGGTAATGCAGCAGTCTTGAAAACTGCCGTCCGAAAGGACTTGGGGGTTCGAGTCCCTCACCCTCCGCTCCCATAAGTTACTGAATCAAAAGCTGAAATGCTGTAGCGCAGTCCACGGATTTATCCGCGGGTAAAACTTACCGTGATTAATTTCATTATATATCCCCATGAAAAACCAATACTTTAAGCAAAACAGTCACAGACATGTTCGGTTTATTGAGAACAGCGGCCTCATGTCGGGTGCACAATATTTTTCAGAGTTTGTGCCGGATGATCGCACCGGTCGTACCGATTGGTTTGAATCGCTTTTAAAAAAGGCACGGGATGTCGATCTTGTTTTTCTCGATCCCGATAACGGTATTGAGGTGAAGTCGACGCCGTGCGGTAGAAAGAATTCTTCAAACGGGGATTTTTAAAAGATATTCTTGAAACGGTCGGAGATGATTGGCCGGGACAGATACATGTGTCCAGTTAAATGTACAGTTTGCAAAGTACAAAGTATCATACCAAAACATTATTTCCCTCCAAATCAGCCATTTTTAGTGTTTTTTTAATAATATTCGCCTGGCACGAAACTTGTGCTCTTTTATTTCGAATGATAAGGAAAGGAGGGGAAAGCAATGAAAAAAGTATTCGATCCTATCGAAGCGATATTGGAAATGATCAACTTATTTTACGGAGAATCCGGACGGGCGCCGGCAGCGATTGTCGTTTCACGCAATACATACCGCCGGTTGCTTGAAATAAATCCGGCCGAATGTCAGGTAGGATGTATGAGACAGGGCGTTGCTACGATTTCGATTATTTCAACTCCCTGGGGAGACATTAAACTTATCATTGATGAAATGCTGGAGGATACGCGCGTTGAAGTAGATGGATAAATAAACCTCACCTTGCCGGTGCAAAATCTTGCATAACATTGTTACGCGACTCTCCGGAGTCGCGAACGTCGAAAAAGATTCCGTGTCCGGGAAACCGGCTCCGCAAACGAACAAGTAAAACGATTAATCCCTACGCCTTGTTTTCTTCATTAAAATCTTTATATATTATGTACTTTATATAAATATGTATATCTATAGCACAATAAACTGACGAGGAGCATCTTTTATGCCCAGAATCGACTTAAAGAAATTCGAGAAAAAAATAGTTGTCCGAACCATTCGTCCGGATGATTTCGAAAGTATTATCGAGTTGCAAAAAGTGTGCTTCTCCAATATGAAACCCTGGACACCGGATCAACTCGAGCATCACCACCGGATTTTTCCTGAAGGCCAGATTTGCGTTGAATACGAGGGAAAAATTATCGGCTCGAGTTCAAGTCTCATAGTCGATTTTGATGATTATGCCGACCAGCATACATGGTCGGAGATTACCGACAACGGGTATATTACAAATCACGATCCCGAGGGATACAATCTCTATGGTATGGAGGTTATGGTGCACCCCGAGTACAGGAGAATGAAGATCGGCCATCGGATTTATGAAGCGCGTAAGCAGCTTGCGAGGGAGCTGAATCTTAAAAGTATTATCATTGGCGGGAGGATACCCAATTACCATAAACATGCAGAGAAAATGTCTGTGCGCGAATATATAGAAGAAGTTCTCGCGCAAAACATTTACGATCCGGTTTTAACGTTTCAGGTTAAAAACGGATTTAATGTTATCAGAATATTAACGAATTATTTGCCGGGCGATAAGGAATCCCGTACGTATGCTATTCTTGCCGAGTGGAATAATATCGAATACGAACCGCGAACACGACGTCATTTCAAAACTTCCTTTCCCGTTCGGGTTTGTGTGATTCAATATATGATGAGAAAGATAGATTCGTTCAGGGAATTTGCAGACGCATGTTCGTATTTTGCAGACGTTGCCGGCGGCTATGAATCAGATTTTGCGGTGTTTCCCGAATTGCTCAGTGTGCAATTGCTCTCATTTATCGAGGAGAAACGGCCGGAGCTGGCGGTTCGGGAGCTGGCGAAATATACCGACGATTATCTGAATCTCTTCACCGAACTTGCCGTTAAATCGAATGTGAATATCATCGGCGGATCCCACATAGTAGAGGAGGACAACAGGTTGTATAATATTTCATTTCTCTTTCGAAGGGACGGCACTATTGAGCGGCAGTATAAAATTCACATTACACCCAATGAACGCCGCTGGTGGGGGATAGAACCGGGAGAGAAGGTACAGGTCTTCGATACTGATTGCGGAAAAATTGCAATCCAGATATGTTACGATATTGAGTTTCCGGAGGTTGCGCGCATTGCGACTGAGCAGGGAGCGCGGATAATATTTGTACCGTTCTGTACCGAAGACCGGCAAGGTTACCTGCGGGTTCGTTATTGTGCCCAGGCGCGGGCAGTTGAAAATCAGATATATACTGTTATAGCGGGGACAGTGGGGAACCTGCCGCACGTGCAGAATATGGATATCCAGTACGCTCAATCGGGTATTTTTACCCCGTCGGACTTTTCGTTCCCGCGCGACGGGATCGCCGATGAGTGCAACCCGAACGTAGAAACGGTGATTGTTCAGGATGTCGATTTAGAAGTATTAAAACGGCATCGACGGTCCGGAAGCGTTGTTCAATTGCGAGACAGAAGAAGCGATCTGTATGAGATAAAACTGTTGCGATGATTCGATTCCTTGAGAGCCACCATTTTTTTTTGTATATTTGAAAGTGGATTTGCGACACAGTTCCTCAAGGGGCGAGTGGTTCAACTCCTTATTTTTTTTAAACTATTTAAAAGTAATCATAAAACGATATTTGAAAGGGTTGGAAGTGAGATACGGTTGGATAGTACCATTATTATTTGTTATATCGGTTGTACTGCTGATTTCGTGCGATGACAGGCAAACGTTTCGGCCGCCGGATCCGGTGGATAAAATATTATTTGGACGCGTTACCGACGATCTTGGTAATCCACTCCCGAATGTTATGGTGACGATATACGAACAGAACAGAGTGATCGGTGCGGATGATTATGTTCTTAGTTTGTTGACCGATAGCGAGGGAGAATGGCTGGATACGGTTTCGACTGCATCGAGTCAGACGTTTACGATTGTCTATTCACGGACCGGATTGATAGACCTTATTCAGACGCAATTTGTGACAACCGGTGAACCCGATGAGATAGATTTAGGAACCGTTTCATTACCCCCTTCGGATATCGATGACGAGTACCGGATAGTGCTCACATGGGGTAGCATACCCCCGGATCTCGATGCTCATCTTACCGGGCCGAAAGGAGACGGGACAAGATTTCATGTCTACTGGAATAACCGCATCGCAAAATCTGTCGATGGCGATACGCTTGCAGATATGATAAGCGATAAGCGGAGCGGTTTCGGTCCGGAAACAATAACGATTAAAACGTTGATTCCCGGGGCATATCGATTCAGTGTCCACAATTATTCCCGAAATGAAGCCGAGAACGACACCACGCTGGTATCACTTTCGAATGCAATTGTACGGGTGTTCACCGCTTCGGGACTTGAGCATGAGTTTTCAATTTCTGGAGAGAATGGTCCGGCGGATTCGGTCGGTAATGCCTGGCATGTTTTTGAGATAGACGGAGAGACACGGGAGTTAACCGTATTGAATACTATGAGCGACGGTGTGGCATTTGACGACCACGGTGTATTCAGAATAGAACATAAACCCGGACGTAAAACAATCCCCTGGGTACCCTGATGATACATCAATTGATAGCGGATTTTACTGCTACAATTAAAGCAGAGAAAATTAAACAAATAGCGGGCAATCTCCGTGATCATTGCCCCCGGTTAGTATTCGAACAAGCTTATAGCCAGGAGATAAAAAAGACATTACTTAATTCATCCCCGTCTGAATTATTTCATCCCGAAAAAATTGGAGATAAAGATTTTGCTAATGCAGTTATTAGCGGACTGCTTATCTGGAATGATTGTGAAGATGAATCACACTCCCTCGCTCAGAAAATCCCCACATCAGAAGGCAGTTATTTCCACGCGATCATTCACCGGCGTGAACCGGACATTTGGAATTCCGATTACTGGTTCGGAAAGGTAGGGGAACATCCGGTGTTTCCGGTGGTATATGATTTTGTTCAGACCAATTTCCCTGAACAGATTAAAAGGAAAATCCTGGTTCAGAATAATTGGGATCCGGAAATATTTAACAAGATGGTAGAAAAAGCACAGAAAAACGGGAATTATGACGATAGTGAACTTACCCAAATCCAGCTCGGAGAACTCCTTTTTTTAATAGCTCATTCCTACCGGCATACAATTGGTAAATAAGCACCTATTACTCCATAATCACTAAAAACAACAATTTATCCCAATTCTTTCATTGATTTCAGGCCGGTTTTTTATTATATTTTAGTTTTAACTAATTTTAATATGTGTAAAACCGCTCAATATTTGGACATTTTTAATATCTCATACCGGTATAATATTCGATCGTTGACTTATTTTTTAAAAAAATGTATAAATCCGGGAGTTTTTTTTCTTGGCGCCTTTCTTTTATTATTGCAGCCGGCAACTGCCGATTCACCGTTCCGTGTCAGTGGCTATCAAACCGCGGCGGGTAGAGACGGTGGGTTACATACTATCACTCCGACACGACAAAAGATTGATTTATCCGGTACCTGGAATGTAACAGTTCAGGGGGACTTGACTCAGGAGGTTGAGGTGCCGAGCGCGTATGATGGGACGGGGGAAATTGTGTATGAGCGAACTTTCGAAGTTCCGCCTGAACTGCTTGAAGACAAGTCGTTCACTCTTGTAGCATATGGTATTAATTACTCTGCTAATGTAGTTGTTAACGGAATCGAAATAGGAAATCATAGTGGCGGGGCTACCAGCTTTCATTTCTCTGTTGCAAGAGAGGTATTACGAGCCGGCGAAAATACAGTCGTAATTACCGTCAATAATCATTTGAGAACACGGAATACATTACCCATCAATGCCCAGATGTGGTCTCCGAAGAATTACGGCGGCATTTATCGCGATATATATTTATTGGTGCAGCCGGAGACAGCGATTATTGATAAAAATATACATACCACTTTTCTGGACGGATACTCTGTTGCTGAAATGGATATCGATTTTGTCGTCGGCAAATCAGGGGATCTTGTCCATCCCGATGCAGAACTGATCGATACCGATACGTATCATATAGCGGTTGAAATATTTGACCGGCAGCGTGGTACGGTTCTCGTGCAAAGCAGACGAGTTCCTATATCGTTCGGAGATATGCCAACGGTGAAGGAAACCGTACGGGTTATTGCACGAAATCCCCGCCTCTGGAGTCCCGATCAGCCCGATCTTTATACCGTATCGATGGTATTATACCGGGACGGCGCCGAGTACGATAGAAAAAATATCATATACGGGTTTCGCGAAATAGTGATTCGCGACGGTTCGATTTACATAAATGATGAGATATTTCGTGCACGGGGGGTGTTATATCATGAATATCATCCTGAGCGAGGATCTGCGTTAAGTTATGAGGATCTCGAGCGTGATGTTGCATTGATGAAAGTTGCGAATATTAATTTTGTGCGTGTTGCATTTCGTCCGCCTCATCCCTATTTGTTAAATTTGTTCGATCGCTACGGAATGTTGTGTATGATCGAAATACCGGCGATTAACATTCCCGGCAATATTCTTCGGAATGAAAGTTTACGCTCTACCGCACAAAAATATCTGATAGAAATGATTGAACGTGACCGGCACCATCCGTCGGTTTTTGCGTGGGGTATCGGTCATAATTTAGAAATGCCGCACCCCGGTACGGTAGACTATGTGAGAGAGATGCGCGATTATGTACAACAAATCGATAACCGGCCTGTATATGCCTGTTCACAATTTCCGTCGAACGATGCCGCTACCGAACATCTGGATCTTGCGGTATTAAATTTTCCGCCGGGGTTAAACCACAGGGTTGCCCGGTCGGTGGAAGCCTGGAAAGAACGGTTTCCGGATAAACCTCTCATCGTCGGGAAATTAGGATATTATGTCGAACCGGGAAATACCGGCGGCTATCGAAACCGGTCATCGTATGAAGCACAGGCGCGGTATTTAATGCAAATGATGCAGTTGTTGCGAGGGTATGATGTGGACGGTATTCTTGTGAATTCATTTACCGATTGGCGTGCCGAGCGTCCTTCAATGACAGGATTTACCGGTGATCTGACACTTCATACCAGCGGAATCCTCAGCGCCGATAGACAACAGCGACGCGGATTCGAGGTAGTGCGGTCTTTATATCGCGGTGAAGCAGCGCCGGCATTTATTGCGGGAGAAGAACCCGGTGCCACTCCGTTTGAATATATCGTCGGAGGATTTGTTGTGCTCATCGGTTTTGCGCACTTATTAAACTACAGCAGGCGTTTTCGTGAACACGTGAATCGTTCGCTGATACGGCCGTATAATTTCTATGCCGACGTTCGGGACCGTCGAATACTTTCCGGTTTTCATACACTTTATCTTGGATTATTGATATCATTAACGATGGCAATGATATTTGCCAGTTTTTTGCAGCATTATAAATATAATCAAATTATCGATTATATATTCACGCATTTTTTGATTACCGATTCGGTGAAGGCGTTTCTTGCAAACACGCTCCACGAAACCTGGCAGCTCATATTACTGTTGGCAATGCTATATTTTATAATGTTGCTTTTCACCACTCTCGTAGTCCAGATTATTTCGTTATTTGGAAAAACAAAAGTATATCTATCACATTCCTTTATCGTAACATTCTGGTCGGCATTGCCGCTTGTAATTTTTATTCCGCTTGCAATGATTTTGTATAGTGTACTCGAAACGGAATTTTATGTGGTTCCGATTTTAATTTTGATCGGCATAATATTGTTATGGGTGTTTTTACGGCTCCTCAAAGGCGTCTCGATAATTTACGACACACGTCGGATCCGGGTTTACGTATTTGGATTTTTAATATTAATCTTCATTAACGGGATAATGCTGCTTATTGGCGAGTATCTGCATTCTACACTTTCGTATGTTAGCTTTTTCGTTCATATGTTTGAAGGATTTCGTTTTTAAGTGAATTATGTATTTATCAAAACTTGACATATTCGGGTTTAAATCGTTTGCACACAAAGTGCAGGTAACCTTTGATTCGGGGATGACTGCCATCGTCGGGCCGAACGGTTGCGGTAAAACGAATATCGTCGATGCCATTCGATGGGTGCTCGGTGAGCAACGATCGAGCATGCTGCGCAGTGATAAAATGGAAGACGTCATATTCAATGGAACCGATAAGCGTAAACCGCTGGGTTTGGCAGAGGTTCAACTGACCATCGAAAATACGAAGGGAATTCTGCCGACCGAATATTCCGAAGTTACAATTGGGAGACGTTTGTACCGTTCCGGTGAAAGTGAATATCTTCTCAATGGCGGTGTATGCAGATTGAAAGATATAATCGATCTGTTTATGGATACCGGTATGGGGGCGAATGCGTATTCGGTCATAGAATTGAAAATGGTAGAGACTATTTTAAGCGATAAAACGGATGAGCGGCGGCGGTTGTTCGAGGAAGCGGCGGGGGTAACCCGCTATAAACACCGGCGGAAAGAAGCGTACAGACGGCTCGAACAAGTACAGCAAGATTTGATGCGTGTAAACGATATTATCAAAGAAGTGCAGAAAACCGTTAATTCGCTGGAACGGCAGGCGAAAAAAGCGGAGGAACATAACGAAATTTCTAATGAGTTGAAAGCACTCGAAGTGGATTTAATCGAGCACGAATATGCTTCCGTAACGGCGCAACATACCGCACTCAATGAGAAATTAACGGTAGCGCTTGACGATAAAAACCGGCGTGAGGAGGAATTAAAAAGACGTGAAGCGTTGCTCGCAGTGCTGCGTAATGAGATGAGCGAGGTCGAATCCGCGCTAAACCTTACGTTAAAAGAATATAATTCCATACGCGATGAGATACACAAAACCGAAGAAAAGCGAATTGTCGCCGTTGAACGCTCAAAAACGTTACACGAAAATATTAAACGGTATGAGCAGGAAAAAATAGGTGCGTACAATCAGATTAACCGCCTTGAAGAAACAAAAGAAAAACATCGTGCTCAGGTGGAAAAAGTGGTTGAAGAGATAGAAGTAATCGATGAAGAGTTAACACAGAAACAAGAAGATCTTCATCGATTTGATGAAACGCTTAATGCAAAGAAAAGAGATTTACGATCAGAACAGGATGCTGTTGTTGAGATTGTCAGGAGTATCGGAGAGAGCAGACGTGAACAGGAACGCAGCAAAGCGCGAATCGATAATCTAAAAGGCCGGATCGAGCGTTCCGAGGAAGAAAATACATATTACCGGAATGAAATAAGCGATATCGATAATAAAATTAATGCAGCCACGAAGAATCATAAAGAACTCCGTCAGCAGTATCTTGAAGCTGAAGTAAAACTCTATCGGATAGAAAATCGCAGGCGGGAAGTGTTGAATGAGCTTGAAAAATTGCGTGCGGATTTATATGAGACAAAAAGTACGATCGAACGAATTCAAACCCGGATGCAATTTCTCAAAGGACTGATTGAATCGAATGACGGCGTCAGCGAAGGTGCACAATATTTACTGCAGAATCGAATGTGGTCATCATCATCGATAGAAGTCACTACCCTCGGTGAAATGGTAAGAACCGATAGCGAGTATCGAATTGCCGCTGAGGCATTGCTTGGTGACGCCGCAGGATATATAGTCCTCGAATCCTCTGCCGAGGCGGCGAATGCAATCGATATATTAAAAAAAGAAGGGAAAGGAAAAGCTACTTTTATTTGTCTCGATCGAATCGACTCCGGTATCGCCCGATCAAAATCGAACCGGGCGGATTTACCCGAGCAAGCAGTGGCATGGGCGGCAGACGTAATTGATGCTTCGGACCGGATATATCAGGTGTTGCACGTTCTGTGTGACGGAGTGGTTATTGTCCCTTCGATCGAAGCAGGCAGAGATTTACTCGGCAGACAGGGAATAAGGGAATGTATAACTCCTGAAGGAGAAAAAATAAATTCTCAAGGCATACTTCGCGGGGGCAGTGCGCGAAGAGATGAGGGGCGCGCTATAGGGAAAAAACAACAGGTCGAAGAATTGACGGCCGAACTTACCTCACTCGAAAAAATACGGAAGCAATGCGAAGCCGAAATTCAAAATAAAAACGATGAATTCCGGAGCATCGATATCGACGCCGAGGCAGAGGCGGTTAAATCGCTTGAGAAAAAAATTACTGAATTGGAAATCCAGATCGCACAATTACAATTTGAGAAAAAACGTGATGAAGAAGCTGTCGGGAGGAATAATACCGAATCGAACAGTCTGCAAAAAGAAATCGCTGATTTGGAGAAAACATTGCAGGGATTTCAACCCGAGCTTGAAACGCTTGAACGAAAGCGATCTGAAACCGAACAGCGCGTGGGTATGATATCCGAGGAAGTCGAGTATCTTGAAAAAGAACGGACACAGCGGGCGGAAACCGTCAATCAAATATCGGTGCGAAAACTCGATAAAATGAATGTGCAAAGCAAACTTGAACGGGAAATCGAGTTTGCAGATTCAAAAATTCAGGAATTGCGTGAGCTGATAGAAAATCGCAGTAATGAAATTAGAACGGCGGAGGAAGAGCTGCGAATGTCGCGTCAAACAGTGACCGAAACGGAAAAGGGACTCGAAAGTTTACGTGAAGACTTACATGCAATTGAAAATCGCAGGGAAGATATCGAAAAAGAGCACAGCACAAAACGAAAGGACATTCAAAAAATTGTCGATGCAATTAATGATGAGAGACAATTGCGTGACGACTCGGTGACGGTAACACATGAGCTGGAAATGAAACTGAAGGAGTTAAAACTCAAATTAGAATCCCTGGAAGAACGGGCGCGCGAAGAATTTGAATTGTCCCTCGAACTAAAATCTTTCCCCGACGATGATCCGTTCGAGAGTACTACGGTGCGTGACAGGATTTTTGAACTTAAAAACCGGCTCCGTAAGCTCGGCGGTGTGAACTTCGCCGCGTTCGAAGAATATGAAAATGAACTGGAGCGTTTAAAATTTCTGAAAAGTCAAAGCGAAGATTTGCTCGAAGCGGAAAAGACATTAATCGAGACCATCGATGAGATCAATACTACTGCGCAGGAAAAATTCCTCAGTACGTTTAAGCTGATCCGGGAAAACTTTATTAAAACATTTAAGAGTCTCTTCGACGACGGTGACGAATGCGATTTGCGTATTATTGACCCGGATACCGAATCGGAAGCGTCGCCAAAGAACCTCGATCTTCTTGAGGCGAAGATTGAAATTATAGCAAAACCGAGAGGGAAGCGTCCTACTTCGATTTCATTATTATCGGGCGGCGAAAAAACTTTAACGGCGATTGCGCTTCTATTTGCAATTTATCTCGTAAAGCCGAGTCCGTTTTGCATCCTCGATGAAGTCGATGCACCGCTCGACGATTCAAATATCGACCGGTTTACCAATATGCTGAGGCAATTCGGTGATAATACACAGTTTATTGTTGTTACACATAATAAACGCACCATGGAATCTGCCGCAGCATTATACGGCGTCACGATGGAAGAAAAGGGGGTCTCGAAACTTGTTTCGGTCAGATTTAGCGAATCACATGTAGCGGCAAACTGATGATACAATCGATAAAAATATTTTGTGATTTTGACGGAACCGTTTGTTTGGGAGATGTCCGGTCGATCTTGTTCCGGACTCTCGGCGGCGAGGAGGTAGATGAAGCGGTGCGGCTATGGTTGCGGGGCGAAATCAGTGGGGATGAATGCATTCACCGTGAATGCGCAGCTATCCGTGATCTTGATTTGACAGAGTTTAATAAAATTATCGATGAGCAGAAGCTTGACCCTACATTTCCCCGGTTTGTCGAATTTTGCAGGTCGAATGAGATCGGGATTGAAATTCTCAGTGACGGATTTGGTTACTATATCGATCGAATATTGAAAAAATATAATCTGGAAGATCTGACGGTGTACGCGAATTCATTACGTATTAATGGGGGAAAACTTGTACCCGGGTTTCCGTATTTGAATAGATATTGTGATCGAGCGGCGAATTGCAAAGGGACGCACGTATTGAATAATGCAGGTGACGATCAGTTGCGGGTAGTTGTCGGGGACGGTTTCTCCGATCGATGCGCCGTCGATTATGCAGATATAGTCTTTGCCAAACGACAGCTGATTCAATACTGCCGTGAATCCAATATCAGTTATTTTGAATATAATGATTTCCAGGATGTACAGCGCAGAATAGAGGAACTTTTAAAAAGGAAGCGTCTCAATACCCGGCATAGAGCGGAGATCCGTCGTCGTGAAGCATTTCGAATAGAGGCGAATGTATAGTTTATGGTAAAAGTCGATGAAGCGATTATGATCGTTGCCGGGGAGGCATCCGGTGATTTGCACGGCAGTAATCTTGTCAAAGAATTAATACGGAAGCAGCCGGGAATTTCTTTGTTCGGCATCGGGGGAAACCGTATGCAGGAGGAAGGAGTTGACTTACTTTATCACGTAAACGATTTATCGTTTATGGGATTCAGCGAAGTTATCAGGAATCTATCGTTCATTCGATCGGTCGAGCGAACAATTATAGACATGATTGAAAAGAAAAAGCCGAGGGCAATAGTGCTGATTGATTTCCCCGGAATGAATTTGCGTATCGCACGGTATGCAAAGCAGCGTGGTGTGAAGGTCGTTTATTATATCGTTCCGCAAGTATGGGCCTGGGGGAAATACCGGCTCAAGAAAATGCGGAAATATGTCGATCATGCGCTGGTGATTTTGCCGTTTGAACAGGAATATTTTCAAAAAGAAGGCATTGACGCCGAATTTATAGGACACCCGCTGCTTGATCTGCTTGAAGTGACCGCTGACCGTGAATCGTTTTGCCGTTCTTCGGGACTTGATCCCAGCCGGAAAATACTGGCTATGTTTCCGGGAAGCAGAAAAAGGGAAATTATAAACCACTTACGGGTGATAACGATTGCTGCGATGCGATTGCGCGATGAATTCGACGTACAACCGGCGATAGGTGTTTCTCCGAACTTACCGACGGAATTTGTTCGATCTTTTATTCCGGATGGGAGTGAGCATATACCGCTGCTGCAAGGTGCTACCTATAATCTTATGCATCACGCGGATTTTGCATATGTCAAATCCGGTACGTCAACGCTTGAAGCTGCCTGTTTTAAAACCCCGATGGTAGTATTATACAAAACATCGGCATTTAATTATTTTGTCGGTCGAATGATCGTCAACCTGAATCATTTTTCGCTTGTTAATATATTAGCAGGCGAGGAGGTCGTCAAAGAGTTGAGCCAGAGGGACGTGACTGCTAAAACGCTGTACGAATACGGAAAAGCGCTTCTTGGGGACGATCGAAAACGCGAGGAAATGAAAAACCGGTTATCAACGATAAAGGCGATGCTCGGTCAACCGGGCGCATCGGGTCGTGCGGCAGAACGGGTGCTTCGAGTTGCCGGTTTCGATGTTGGTCATTAAAAATTTGATATTTGTATGGGCTATATTAAATCGCGGCTGGGACATTGGAAATTGAAATGTATCGGAGGGCTTTTTACCAAGCTGGTCGGTCTTCTCGCGTTAACCTGGCGCGTTCGGTTTGTCGGCCGCGAGTATATTAACGATTTAACCAGAAAAAAGAAGCCGTTCGTTCTTTTGTTCTGGCACGGTGATATGTTGATGGGCTGGTATTTTCACCGCAACCGGAATTATAGCTCGCTCGTGAGTATGAGCAAGGACGGTGATGTTCTCGCGGAAATACTTCGACAATGGAAATATATTGTTATTCGAGGCAGCAGTTCAAAGGGCGGTAAAGATGCACGTGCACAAATGGAAAAATTAATCCGGAACGGTTATGTACTCATCGTTACACCTGACGGACCGAGGGGGCCAAGATATGAAATGAAAATGGGTGCATTGAGAACTGCACAAAAAACCGGCGTACCGGTTATTTCCGTGACTTTTCAGGTGAAGCATGCACTATTTTTCAATAGCTGGGATAAATTCACCGTCCCGCTGCCGTTTACAAAAATAATAGTGCAATACAGAGCACCGGAGATGGTGGATCCCGGTTTAAACGGTGAATCGCTGGATGAATATCGTGAAGAATTTCAGGAACGAATGAGACCTGGGATCATCGGTGCATAATGCTGAGAGTAATTATATATTTTTTGTATCCTTTCAGTGTTATTTATGCATTCATTATACAAGTGCGGAATTTGTTCTTTGATATAGGTTTCTTTAGGTGTGAATATCTTCCCGTTCCTGTTATATCTGTCGGTAATATAACTACGGGCGGGACGGGGAAGACACCTGCGGTTGCTTTTATTGTACGGCAATTGCAGGATGACGGCTACCGGGTCGGCGTTGTGAGCAGAGGATATAAACGTTCTTCACGTGGATATGTTCTGATATCCGACGGGAAAAGTGTCATTGTCGATGCGGAGATGGGGGGCGATGAACCCGTAATGCTGGCGCGTTCGCTGCCGGGAGCTATCGTTGCAGTTGATGAGAATCGTGCGCGCGGCGGAAAATCGATGCTCGAAAATTTTCAGGTGGACGTAATAATTTTAGATGATGGTTTTCAGCATAGGGCTTTGCATCGTGATCTCGATATAGTGTTGGTAAATGCGTCAAGGCAGGAGCATCTGCGTGCACATCTGCCGGCCGGCAGGTTAAGAGAATCTTTACGGTCATTACGGCGGGCTGATATGGTGCTTGTGACAAAATTCGACAGCGATCTGTCGTTTACCGCTACCGGGAAATTAATCAGTCGATATACGACGGTTCCGGTAATCGGTTCGACGATAAGCCCGGTGGTGTGTGTTGACATTGTGCAGGATGCCGGGATACCCATAGAGAGCTTGAAAACAAAATCGGCATATTTATTTTCCGGTATTGCAGACCCGGAAAATTTTTATAAGACGGTGCGTGACCTTGAAATTTCGGTTAAAGGCGTACACCGGTTTAAGGATCATCACCGGTTCAATGAAAACGATATTAACGAAATATTTAACAAAGCGAAAGCATCCGGTGCGGAAGTTATACTAACGACCGAAAAAGATGCAGTACGCTTATACTCATATAAAAAATTGTTCATTAAACAAATACCGTTATATGTATTGCGTGTATCACTAACTATGACAACCCGGGATAAGGGCGTCCTAAATAAATATATGCAACAGGTAATGAACAGATATAAACGATCAGTAAATATCAATTAATGGAGGTTAGAAGATAATGGCTAAGAAAAAATACGTGTATTATTTTGGTGACGGACGTGCTGAAGGGACCGGCGAAATGAAGGGATTGCTCGGCGGAAAAGGTGCAAATTTAGCGGAAATGGTAAACCTTAAGTTGCCTGTGCCGCCGGGATTCACAATATCGACAGAAGTTTGTACTTATTATTATGACCATGGCAGAAAATACCCTCGCGGCTTGGAAAAGGAAGTCATCGCGGCAATTAAGAAAGTCGAGAAATCGATGAATATGAAATTCGGCGACCCGAAAAATCCGCTTCTCGTTTCGGTGAGATCCGGCGCCAGGGCATCGATGCCGGGAATGATGGACACCGTGTTAAACCTCGGGCTGAACGACGAGACGGTTCAGGGTTTAATCGAGAAAACGGACAATCCGCGGTTTGTATACGACTCATACCGTCGGTTTATACAAATGTACGGTGATGTTGTGATGGGATTAAAACCCGAGAGTCATGAAGATACCGACCCGTTTGAAGAAATTCTCGAACGAAAAAAGTGGACGCATGGTTTTACAAATGATATCGAACTTACAAGCGAACATCTGAAAGAATTGGTCGATGAATTTAAAGACGAGATTAAACGCCGGACAGGAAAGAATTTCCCTGAAGATCCGATGGAACAACTCTGGGGATCGGTTGGTGCAGTGTTCAACTCGTGGATGAATGAACGCGCGGTTGCATACAGGCGTATGTACAACATTCCTCAATCATGGGGAACGGCAGTTAACGTTCAGGCGATGGTCTTCGGAAATATGGGTGAAGACAGCGGCACCGGTGTTGCGTTTACGCGGGATCCGGCTACCGGTGAAAATAAATTCTATGGTGAATTCCTGATGAATGCTCAGGGTGAGGACGTTGTTGCCGGCACCCGCACTCCCTTACCGATCGAGCAGCTTGAAGAAATTAATCCAAAAGTATATAAAGAATTACTTCAGATCAGAAGTAAACTCGACCGGCATTACCGGGAGATGCAGGATGTTGAGTTCACCATACAGGAAGGAAAGCTCTATATGCTGCAAACACGTGCAGGTAAGCGAACCGGCTTTGCAGCAATTCAGATTGCCGTTGATATGGTTAAAGAGCGCTTAATTAAAAAAGAAGAAGCGCTTATGCGTATCGAACCGGAACAGTTGAACCAGTTCCTTCGTCCGATTTTTGATATGGAGCAGAAACGAGTTGCGATTGAAGACGGTCGTCAGCTTGCAAAAGGTTTGAATGCCGGACCCGGCGCGGCGTGCGGACGAATAGTCTTTAACGCATCCGATGCGGTTGAAATGGCTAAGAGTGGTGACCCCGTTATCCTGACGCGTGTTGAAACATCGCCGGAGGATATAAAAGGTATGGAAGCATCGCACGGTATATTGACGGCCCGCGGCGGTATGACCTCGCATGCTGCGTTGGTTGCCCGCCAAATGGGTAAGATATGCGTTGCTGGCTGCGGAGCGCTTGAAATCAATTACCGCGAAAGGAAAATGCATGTTAACGGTAAGACCTTGCTTGAAGGCGATTGGATATCAATAGACGGAAGCACCGGTGAAGTTATCGAAGGAAAACTCGATACCCGTCCCTCGGAGGTTTTACAGGTATTGCTTGACGGAACGATGAAACCCGAGGATTCGGATGTATATCAAAAATATGAATCCGTTATGCGATGGGCAGATGAATACCGGCGGTTAAAGATCCGGACGAATGCCGACCAACCGGATCAGGCAACGAACGCGATCAAGTTCGGCGCCGAGGGAATCGGTTTATGCCGTACGGAACATATGTTCTTCGGTGGTGAACGTATCACCGCAGTCCGGGAAATGATTCTTTCCGATACAATTGAAGGACGCCGCAGGGGAATTATGAAATTGTTGCCTATGCAGCGCGAGGACTTTGTGGGCATATTCCGTGCGATGGACGGATTCCCCGTTACGGTCAGAACGCTCGATCCGCCGTTACACGAATTTCTGCCGCACGACGAAAAAGATATCGTTTCGATGGCGGAATATATGAATGTACCAGTCGAACAGGTAAAACGGCGCATTGAGAGCTTGCACGAATTTAACCCGATGCTCGGTCATCGCGGCTGCCGGTTGGGCGTTGTATATCCGGAAATAACCGAGATGCAGGCGCGAGCGATACTCGAAGCGGCATGCGAGGTGAAGAAAGAAGGAGTGAATGTGCTGCCCGAGATTATGATCCCGCTTGTCGGTCATAAAAACGAATTAAAGCATCAGCGACAAGTTGTCGACCGGGTTGCCAAAGACGTTATGGAAGAGTATGGAGTGAAAGTCGATTATTTGGTCGGAACGATGATCGAGCTTCCGCGCGCCGCGTTAACGGCAGATCAGATTGCCGGGGAAGCGGAATTCTTCTCATACGGTACCAATGATCTTACACAAACGGTCTTTGGTCTGTCACGTGATGATGCAGGAAACTTTCTCCAGTATTACTATGATCATAGCATTCTGGAGACGGATCCGTTTGCAACGGTCGACCTCGACGGTGTTGGCGAGATGATGCGTATAGGTACGGAAAAAGGACGCTCGGTTAAACCGAAACTGAAAATCGGAATTTGCGGCGAGCACGGCGGCGATCCGAATTCGGTCGAGCTGTGTCACCGGCTGAATTTCGATTATGTAAGTTGTTCACCGTTCCGTGTACCGATAGCGCGGGTTGCGGCAGCGCGTGGCGCGCTTCGTGAGAAGTTAGCCGAAAAAGCTGCAAGAGCGCAGAAACGGAAAGAAGCGGCGAAAAAAGCAGCCGCTGCGCGGAAGAAAACAACGAAAACAAAAAGAACCAAAAAAGGTACTTCCGGACGGAAGAAGTAGTTGTACATAATAAGTGCGACGCACTTGCCCGATGAGAGGAGTAGGAACGTTTTTGTTAGTAGAAAATGATTAGAAAAGAGTGCGTCACACATTATGGCAAATAACGCAACCAAATGTGCGACGCACCTGCTTGGAAGACTGTAGGAGATAAGATTAATGTTACTTGCTACGAAAAACGGGCAGGTGCGTCGCACATGTTTAAAGAAACCGTCATTAACAGAATTTAACTAATCCCGATAGCTATCGGGACCGATATTAACCAATATCAAGAGGGTGATAGGAACGAATGGCTAAGAGAAAATCACAGGCGTGGAAAACAACGGATCCGAATCTGAATCCGTTGGGTGACATACACTCAATGAAGTTGTCTGATTTCCGGTATCCGCTGCCGAAAAATTTAGTTGCGAAACATCCGATTTCACCGCGCGATAGCTCGCGCCTTATGGTATTAAATCGTGCAGATGAGAGCATCGAAGAAAAAAAGTTTACAGAGGTAGTTGACTTTTTTGAAAAGGGCGACTGCCTGGTAATCAACAACACACGGGTATTTCCGGCGCGATTGATCGGCAGGAAAGAGAAGACAAATGCAAAAATAGAAGTTTTCCTTTTGCGCGAATTAAATCCCGAAGAGCGTATATGGGATGTTATTGTCGATCCTGCAAGAAAAGTTCGCATTGGAAATAAAACATATTTCGATAATGGTAAAGTATGGTGTGAAGTGATCGATAATACTACCTCCCGGGGCAGAACAGTGCGTTTTCATTATGAAGGCGATTTTTATAAGGTAGTGGAACGTATCGGATCGATGCCGCTGCCGCCGTACATAAAACGCGAAGCGACGGAAAAAGACAAGCAGACGTATCAGACGATCTATGCGGAAAAAGTCGGCTCGGTCGCGGCGCCGACTGCAGGTTTGCATTTTACCAAACGGCTATTGAACAGATTGAAACGAAAAGGCGTGAAGATCGTTCCGCTCACCTTGCATATAGGGCTGGGAACATTTCGACCGGTTGAGGTAGAAGATCTTACAAAGCACAAAATGGACTCCGAGTATTACGAAATCCCGATGGAGACCGTGGACGTCGTAAACCGAACTATTGAATCCGGTAAGTTGGTTTATGCAGCGGGCACCAGTGTTACACGAGCGCTCGAAACAAACGTTATGACGACGGGACATTTAAAGCCGAATCGCGGTTGGACGGATAAGTTTATCTTTCCGCCGTATGAATTCCGAATTGTCGACCGAATGATCACGAATTTTCATCTGCCCGAATCGACGCTCTTGATGATGGTTGCCGCTTTTGCAAATCGTGACTTCATCATGCGCGCCTATAAAAAAGCCATCAAAGAAAAGTATCGCTTTTATTCATACGGCGATGCGATGTTGATTATATGATGGAACGGTTAATATCGGTTGCGAACGGT
>PWTU01000453.1 GCA_003562775.1 Ignavibacteriales bacterium | reverse complement strand
CGACCGTCGTTTAAATTACTGCGCGACCTCCGTCAGCGTCTGCTCGACGAAGGCGTCCCGGAATTTCAGGTGAAGCACATGTCGATGGGTATGTCAAACGATTTTGAAGTCGCAATTGAAGAAGGTTCCACAATGGTGCGTATCGGAAGCAGTATCTTTGGTGAGCGCCCCTACTAATTCTTATTGAGTAACAACATTGGAGACGCACTGTGAAAATAACACCGATGGATATTAAAAACCAGGATTTCAAGAAAGTAATGCGCGGGTATGATCCGGTTGAGGTCAATACCTTTCTTGAGATGCTCTCGAATGAAGTCGAAAGACTCATTCGCGATCATAAGGCAAATAACGAGCGTATAAAAGAAATGGAAGCGCAAATCAAGGAATATAAGCAGATCGAAAAATCGCTTCAGCAGGCATTGTTACAAGCTCAGGAAACCGCTTCACAAGCGCGTCAACAATCTCAAAAAGAAGCAGAGATCGTCATTAAACAGGCCGAAGCACAAGCCAATGAGATCGTCCATGATGCACGAAGCTCATTATCGCAGTTACATAATGAGATCGAGCAATTTAAGACGGTCCGTGAAACGATGGTGAGCCGTCTGAAAATATTATTACAGTCCCAGCTTGAGCTCATTCGGTCTCTCGAAGAAGAAAATATTGATGATACCGATTATAATCAAAAAGTAACCGTCGGAGAAAAAACCGTCGATGTTGAGGGATTAGTAGATAAAATGGATAAGGAGCAGGAATAAACTAAATTGACTGAAGACTTAATAGAACAAATACAAGAAACAATTGAAGCGATTCGTCACCATACTAAAATGGAACCGGGAATCGGAATAATACTCGGCACCGGTCTCGGCGGACTTGTAAAGGAAATAAATAAAGAGGTTGAGATCAGTTATGCCGATCTCCCGCATTTTCCGGTGTCGACCGTGGAATCGCACGAGGGGAAACTGATATTCGGCACGCTTGCCGGAAAACAGGTGGTTGCAATGCAGGGACGTTTTCATTTGTACGAAGGATATACGATGCGGCAAATTACCTTTCCGGTGCGTGTAATGAAATTTCTCGGTGTAAACACACTGCTCGTTTCGAATGCATGCGGCGGTATGAATCCGCTATACCGGAAAGGCGATCTCATGATTATGACCGATCATATTAATCTGCTTGGTGATAATCCGTTGATCGGACCGAATCACGATGAACTCGGTCTGCGATTTCCGGATATGTCGGAGCCGTACAGCAACGAACTCATTGAACTCGCTGAACAAGTTGCGATTGATAAAAAGGTAAAAGTTCAAAAAGGAGTATACGTTGCCGTATCGGGCCCGAATCTCGAGACCAAAGCGGAGTATCGTTTTCTGCGTATGATCGGTGCGGATGTCGTCGGTATGTCGACCGTCCCGGAGAATATTGTTGCGAATCATATGGGAATGCGCGTACTCGGTATGTCGGTTGTGACGGATGAATGTTTCCCTGATTCGCTTGAGCCGGCGAATGTGGTGGATATTATTGCAACAGCTAACAAAGCCGAGCCGAATCTAACCACCATAATGAAACATGTGGTGGAACGTCTGGAGGATTAAGCAGTGCTGCAGCGTCAAGCCGGCGCCGGCAGCGTTTCGGAAAACGACCGAATACAAAGGACGCTTCCGGGTCGACCGCTTAAATATTATGATGTAATTCTCGGCTTGTTTGTTGCGATTCTGCTGATTTCGAATGTTGCATCTACTAAAATCCTTAAGCTCGGTGCTTTTACATTCGATGGCGGCACGCTGTTATTTCCGTTAAGTTATGTGCTTTGCAACATACTAACGGAAGTATATGGATTCCGGAAGGCACGAAAAGTAATCTGGACGGGGTTTTTCAGCGCCGCGTTGATGGCTGTAACTTTGATGGTCGTGGGAGCTTTGCAACCCGCTGACGAATGGGAACATCAGGAAGCGTATGAAACAATTCTGGGACTGACTCCCAGAATTGTACTTGCAAGCTTGACAGCGTATTTTGTCGGTGAGTTTGTAAATTCATTCACGCTTGCGAAATTAAAAATATTCACCGGGGGGCGTTTTCTTTGGACGCGCACCATCGGGTCAACCATAATCGGTCAGGGATTAGATACGGCAATTTTTATTAGCATTGCATTTGCCGGTGTTTTTCCACTGTCTTTGTTGGTGTCGGTGTTTCTCTCGAACTATATCTTTAAGATAGTATTCGAAATTGCAGCGACGCCCGTAATTTACAGAGTGGTCGGGTTTTTAAAGCGTAGTGAAAAAGTAGATGTGTACGATATCGATACCGATTTTAATCCATTTAAACTGAGAGAGTCGTAAATATGGATCAATCAATCGGTAGAGTTTTAATTGTGGCGGGATTACTTATAGCAGCAATCGGCGCAGCGTTTTTGTTTTCAGACAAAATCTTGTTTCTCGGAAAACTGCCCGGCGATATAAGAATTGAACGTGAAAATTTCAGATTTTATTTTCCATTGGGAACGAGCATAGTGCTTAGTATTTTACTAACCGCGATAGTATGGATTATATCATTGATAGGAAGAAAGTAATCGGATTATGTTTAAACGTTTGACATACAAGACAAGTCATTTAGAAATTGAGCAAGAAGTAAGTTCTTACTGGAAACAGAACGGCATTTTTGAAAAAAGCATTACGTCGCGTTCCGGTAGCCCGGTGTTCACATTTTATGAAGGCCCGCCGACTGCAAACGGTAAACCGGGAATTCACCACGTTGTGAGCCGAACGCTCAAGGATCTTGTCTGCCGTTATAAAACAATGCGGGGGTATCAGGTGAGCCGGAAAGCAGGGTGGGATACGCATGGTCTTCCCGTCGAAATCGAAGTGGAAAAGAAACTGGGCATCAAACATAAAGATGAGATAGTCGAGTACGGCGTTGAGAAATTCAACAAAGAGTGTTACAAATCGGTTTTTACGTATCTGAAAGATTGGGAAGATATGACCCGGCGGATAGGATACTGGATTAATCTCGACGATGCGTATGTGACCTGTACCCGCGAATACATCGAATCCGTTTGGTGGGCGCTCGACCGGTATTATAAAAAAGGATTGATCTATCGCGGTCATAAAATTCAACCATACTGCCCCCGGTGCGAGACGCCGCTTTCATCTCACGAAGTATCGCAGGGATATCAGGATACGAAAGATCCGAGTATTTACGTCCGGATAAAATTAAAGGGCGAGGATAAAACCTCTATACTTGTCTGGACAACTACACCATGGACGCTCATCTCAAACGTTGCGCTCGCTGTACATCCCAACGTCGACTATGTGAAGGTAAGCATTAACGATGAATACCTCATCCTTGCGAAAGAACGACTTTCCATGATCGAAGACGATTATGAAGTTATTGAGACCTTTAAGGGAAAACAATTGCTCGGCAAAGAATATGAGCGTTTGTTCGATTATGTACCGGTTGAAACAAAAGCATTTTATATCGTTGAAGGTGAATTTGTTACGACGGCAGACGGTACCGGCGTTGTACACATTGCTCCGGCTTTTGGTGAGGATGACAATCAAATCGGTAAAAAATATGGATTGCCCACATTGCAGCCGGTGAACAAATCGGGAGAATTTACCGGAGAGATTACCGACTTTCGCGGAGAATTCGTCAAAGAAGCCGATCAGAATATAATAATGAATCTGAAACGGCGCAGGTTGATGTTCAAGAAAGAAACGATCACACATAGTTATCCTCATTGCTGGCGATGCAATTCGCCGCTTTTATACTATGCCCGGTCATCGTGGTATATTCGAACGACCGAGTATGCGCAGCGAATGATGGAGTTAAACGATCAAATTAACTGGGTGCCGCAGGAAGTCGGGTCAAAACGATTCGGAAACTGGCTGGCGGAGAATAAAGATTGGGCGTTATCGCGGGACCGTTTTTGGGGAACGCCGCTGCCAATCTGGATATGCGGGGATTGTGAAAAGGAAAAAAGTATCGGTAGTCTTGCCGAACTTGCAGAAGGTACCTGGCGCGTAAACGGAAAAGAAATACCGATCGATCCGGAAAAATTCGATCCGCACAAACCATATGTCGATCAGGTATTCTTCCAGTGCGAATGCGGCGGTGAAATGAAGCGTATACCGGAGCTTATCGATGTGTGGTTCGATTCCGGATCAATGCCTTTTGCACAATGGCATTATCCGTTCGAAAACGAGGATATTTTCGACCGGAATTTCCCGGCCGATTATATCTGTGAAGGAATCGATCAAACGCGCGGCTGGTTTTACACCCTGCATTCAATTGCATCGGCATTATTCGATAAGCCGGCATTTTATAATGTGCTCGTCAACGAAATGATTCTCGATAAGCACGGACAGAAAATGTCGAAGTCGCGCGGCAATACCGTCGATCCGTTCCAGATCCTCGACCGCTACGGCGCCGATACGCTGCGGTGGTATCTTGTGACGACAAGTCCGCCCTGGCGACCGACATTGTTCGATGAAGAGGGATTAAAAGAAGTGCAGCGGCGGTTTTTCAGTACGTTGATGAATACCTATTCATTTTTTGCATTGTATGCGAACATCGACAGATATACCGGCTCGGAAGAACGCATACCCATCAAACAGCGGCAGGAAATCGACCGCTGGATACTTTCCGAACTGAATTCACTGTACGACGAGTACACTCGTTTAATGGATGAATACAGCGTTACCCATGCAGCGCGCGCCGTGTCGGATTTTACAATCGATAAATTATCAAATTGGTATGTACGTCGGAACCGGCGCCGTTTCTGGAAGAGCGAGAAAGGGGCCGACAAAACCGCTGCATATCAGACGTTATATGAGTGCCTCGCCGGCATTGCAAAATTAATGGCGCCGTTTGCACCGTTCACCGCCGAGGTGTTGTACCGGAATCTTGTAACCGTGGGAAATACGGAAAGCGAGGAATCCGTTCATCTTGCGATGATTCCGCAAAAAGTCGAATCGGTCGTCGATAAAAATCTTGAACACAAAATGGATATTGCACAGCGTATTGTGTATCTTGCAAGGTCTATACGTTCAAAATCGAATTTGAAGGTACGCCAGCCGTTGCGGCGTATTGTCGTTTCGGTGCGGAACAAAGACGATGAGCAGGATATACTGAAGATGAAGCGCGTCATTCTCGAGGAGATTAATGTAAAAGATATCGAGTTTGCAGCCGATGATTCAGGAATGGTGCACAAGAGTGCGAAGCCGAATTTCAAATCGATAGGTCCGAAGTTCGGGAAGATCGCACAAAAAGTTGCACAACGTGTGAAGGATATGAGCAATGAAGAAGTGGCGGAGTTCGAAAAGAGCGGTGCTTTCACCTTTGAAGCGGAAGATGAGCGCCTGACGCTCACCTCTGACGATATCGACATAGCCACAGAGGATATCACGGGATGGGTTGTTGTATCGGACGGCGTGGTGACTGTTGCACTCGATACGGAATTAACTGATGAATTACGAACCGAGGGACTTGCCCGGGAGTTCGTTAACAGGATTCAGAATATGCGCAAAGATGCGGGGTTCGAAGTAACGGACCGGATCCGAATCTTTTACAAAAGCGACGATATTTTATTGAAGAGAGCGTTAGTCGATTTTCAGGAGTATGTAAAAACCGAAACCCTTGCTGCTGAGCTAACGGATATTGTGTCGAATGGAGAAAAACTACAATCGCAATTGATTAATGGCATCGATTGTAAAATAGGGGTTGAGGTTGTCGGCAAATAGCAAAAAGATACGGGGTGGTTAGACCGCCGTTGTAAATTAATCACTTTATTCAAGCCGTAAAGGAGACGAGATGGCAAAGAGAGCAACAAATAAGAAGAAGACACAGACGAAGAAGAGCCCGGTGAAAGCAGCGGAAAAGACGAAAAAGAAAACCGCTGCACCGAAGAGATCTTCCAGAAAGGGGTACTCCAAAAAGGATCTTGACCATTTCCGGACAATCATACTTGAGCAGAAGAAGGAAATAATGGAAGAGATAACAACGCTGCGTGAAAGTATAATGGATACATCGACCGGCGAGTATACCGGCGAGAATTCATCATACTCAATCCATATGGCGGATCAGGGCGGCGAGCAGATGGAACGTGAAATTACATTTATGTTTGCATCGCGGGAAGGAAAATATCTCCGCTACCTCGAGGAAGCGTTGCAGCGAATTGAAAATAATGAGTACGGTTTCTGCCGGGATTGCGGTACGCTCATCGAAAAAGAACGCCTTGAAGCCGTGCCGATCGCCCAGCAATGTTTCGATTGCAAAACGAAACAGAGTAAAACGAAGTAATTGAACGAAGAGAAGCGGTTGAAGATACTATACGTAACGCTGGGAATTGTCATTGCTGACCAGATAACGAAGATTCTTGTTAAAGGATTTTCAATACCATTCCTCGGTGTTGAATGGGAAGGGATGTACTACGGACAAACCATTCCACTCATTGGCGACATTGTGCGATTGACGTATATCGAGAACCCGGGTATGGCATTCGGTATAGATTTCGGCGGAAAAATCTTTTTTGCACTCTTTTCCATTATTGCTTGTATCGGCATTTTCTGGTATCTCCATACTATTCGACATGAACGTCTACGTGTACGCCTGCCGTTTGCAATGATACTCGGCGGTGCATTCGGTAATTTAATTGATAGAGTTTTTTACGGTGTTTTGTACGGCGAAGCCCCGCTGTTTAGAGGTGCCGTCGTCGATTTTATTGACGTGATATTCTTTAATATAAATATTTTCGGCTATGAAATGACGCGGTGGCCCGTGTTCAATATTGCGGATTCCGCGGTAACAATCGGCGTTATTATTCTTATAATCTTTCACCGTGAAGCGTTTCATCCGCAAAGCGGCGTAGAAAAGGACGATCCGAACGGTGAATCCACCGATGGCGAACGGCGAAATGAAAATGAATAAATAACCGCCGGTTAAAATCTTATAACAGTGAAGGAAACAGTTATTCATATTACCGTTCCGCAAGGTAAGAAAAAAGAACGTATCGATGTTTTCCTTGCTCATCAAATAGAAAATGCATCCCGCAATAAAGTCCAGAATGCAATCAAACAAGGATATGTTACCATCGACGGCAAAACCGTCAAATCGAACCACATCGTTTCGCCGGGCGAAGCGATAACCATAACGCTCCCGAAACCACCGCCGCCGGAAGCTCTCCCCGAAAATATACCAATAGAGATTGTGTATGAAGACGACTCGATCATCATAGTAAATAAACCGGCAGGGATGGTCACCCATCCGGCGCACGGTAATTATTCCGGAACACTTGTCAATGCATTGCTCTATCGCGCGCAAACGGGTCTGGCTGAAACCGGCGATCCGATGCGCCCCGGTATTGTTCATCGCCTCGATAAGGATACATCCGGCTTGATGGTGGTTACTAAAAGCGACAGAGCATACCAGTTTATTTCGAAACAGTTTTCCGGTCGCAGCATCGATCGTGAATACTGGGCTATTTGCTGGGGCAGCTTTCCCGAAAAGACAGGAACCGTTGAAGCCAGTCTCGGCCGCAGTTTATCCGACAGAAAGAAAATCGCAGTTCGCGATGACGGAAAACCCGCAATCACACACTATGAAGTTATAGAAGAATATGACAGTATGAGCTTGGTAAAATTAAATCTTATGACCGGACGGACGCATCAAATTCGCGTGCATCTTGCACATATTCACCGGCCGGTATTCGGCGACCCGGCTTACGGCGGACGGCGGATTGTATTCGGCGATGTTACTCCGAAACGAAAAGCATTTATTCACACACTACTCGAACGATTGCCGCGGCAGGCATTACACGCAAAAACTATCGGGTTTGTACATCCCGATACGAAGGAACGGGTGTTTTTCAGGTCCGACTTACCGGACGATATATCGTATGTCATAGAACGATTGCGAAATCAACTGGCTTCCAGAAACTTTTAGATAAAGTTTTCGTCTAAAATATATCCCTGATTTATCATTTAAACCGGAGGACGTATGACTCATCGACTCATCATTAGTTTACTCTTTTTGTTCATTGTAACTTCGTTTCTGGTTGAAGCGCAGACATCTCCCGCAGTCGGATTACGTGATAATACACCGGCCGTTCATGCGCTTACAAACGGCAGAATAGTTGTAAGCCCGGGAAATGTTATCGAAAACGGAACCGTCGTTATCCGGGACGGCGTCATTGAAGCGGTTGGATCGAATCTTTCCCCTCCTGACGATGCCCGTGTGTGGGATATGTCCGGACGTACATTATATGCCGGGTTCATCGATCTCTACAGTGATATCGGTATTCCCGATCCCGAAGAAGACCGGGAACGCAGGAATATTGATGTACTTTTACGTCAGGTGCCGGCGCAATTCAGATCATTTTTAGCCGCACAGATCGCAGCAGAGGAGACGCCGGAAGGTGCACTGTATTGGAATCCGCAGGTCAGATCGTACATCGACGCCGCAATGATTTTCAAACCCGACGAAAAAAAAGCATCCGGGCTTCGTTCGCAGGGCTTTACAAATGCTCTTGTCGCACCGAAGGATGGAATATTTCGCGGGAGCAGCGCATTTGTGTCGCTCGACAAAGGTGACGGTAATGATTTGATTATACAGGATAATGTTACTCAGAACATGTCGTTCGATCGTTCGAACCGGCTGGGCGGTCGGTATCCGACGTCGTTAATGGGATCAATCGCACTGATACGCCAGGCGCTTTCAGATTCTGATTGGTATATAAGAGCGCACGAAGCGTATGCCCGGAATCCCTCCGGTAAACAAAGACCGGAGATGAACATCGCACTTGGTTCGCTGACCGATGTTGTCCGGGGCAGACAGCCGGTTATCATAGATACCTCCGACGAGCTTGCGCTGCTTCGCGCCGCAAAGCTCGCCGAGGAGTATTCGCTTACAATGTGGGTACGCGGCAGCGGGCACGAGTATAAACGACTCGATGCTATTAAAGCAACCGGATTGCCGGTAATTCTCCCCGTAAATTTTCCGTCGCCTCCGGATGTTTCTTCGCCTGAAAGCGCTCGCGAAGTTTCACTCGAGGAACTTCGACACTGGAACGATGCACCCGATAATCCGGCTCGACTGGTGCAATCGGGAATAACGTTTACATTCACGTCTTATGAACTTGATGATAAGAAAAATTTTCTCTCGCAGTTGCGGAAAGCAGTCGAAAGAGGTTTGCCGGAAAATGCAGCGCTCGCAGCATTAACAACAAACCCGGCGCAATTGGTTGGTTTGCAAAACAAGCTCGGTACACTGGAACGTGGAAAAATTGCAAACATCGTCGTTGCCGACGGTGATATTTTTTCTTCGGATACCAAAATTATTGATGTCTGGATAGACGGCGATCGTTTTGAAATAGAAACTGTTCCGGATGTCGATGTTCGCGGCGCCTGGTTTGTGTCTGCAGTCGACCGGGAGGTTCAGGGAATTATGGAGATAAAAGGCGAATTGCCTCGCTTAAGCGGTACTCTTACCATAGATGATAAAGAAATTGAACTTAAACCGGTTAACTATGATCTGCAACGATTATCGGTCGGTTTCCCGGGTGATTCAATCAATGTTGAAGGAAGAATCATTATGTCCGCTGCGGTGTCACCGGAAGAGATGTTCGGTTCGGGTACTTTGCCGGACGGACGACCGTTCGAATGGCGCGGAGAACGACGGGAGCACTACACCCCGGAACAACGGGAGAGACCCGATCGTAAAATCGAGAAAGTCGATTTACCGGTAGTGTACCCTGCAATGGAATACGGTATTCTACAGAAGCCCGATCAACCGGAACACGTATTGATTCAAAATGCTGCTATATGGACGCAGGGACCGGAGGGCATATTGGAGAATGCCGATATGCTTATCAGACGCGGTAAAATTGAACAGGTTGGTCGAAATATTAGTCCGCCGCGAAATGCTGTTACCATCAATGCCTCAGGAAAGCACGTTACTCCGGGATTGATCGATGCGCACATTCATACGAGCATATCTGGCGGTGTCAATGAAGTCGGAAATGCGATAACTGCCGAAGTCAGTATTCGTGATGTGTTGAACAGCAACAATATTTGGATATATCGATTGCTTGCCGGCGGGTTGACCTCGGCAAACGCTCTGCATGGATCTGCAAATCCGATCGGCGGACAAAATGCAATTATTAAGATGCGATGGGGAGCGCTGCCGGATGAGATGTTGATCGAGGATGCGCCGAAGGGTATAAAATTTGCACTCGGTGAAAACGTAACACGCGATCAGAGACGATACCCGAACACTCGAATGGGAGTGGAACAGATCATACGCGATGAGTTTCAGGCGGCGCTCGAATATGAAGAAGAGTGGAACCGTTGGGAAAGAAACAGAAACGGAATACCTCCACGGCGTGATCACCGGCTGGAAACAGTGCTCGAAATTTTAAAAGGAGAACGACATATCCATTCGCACTGTTACCGGCAGGATGAAATACTCGCGCTGATTCGTGTTGCAGAGGATTTTGATGTCACGATTCAATCGTTCCAGCACACGGTAGAGGGGTTCAAGGTTGCAGAAGTGCTGCAGGAACACGGTGCAGGTGCGGCAGTGTGGAGCGACTGGTGGGCATTTAAAGTTGAAGCTTACGATGCGACTACATATAATGCCCGCTTACTTCATGACCAGGGTGTTTTAACCGTCATTCATTCGGACAATACGCAGCTCGCAACGAGAATGAATTGGGAAGCGGCGAAGGTAGTGCAAACAGGTGTATCCGAAGAGGATGCTCTTTCTATGATAACTATTAACCCGGCAAGAATGCTCGGGATCGATCATCGGGTAGGATCACTGGAGGCGGGAAAAGACGCGGATTTTGTAATATGGGAACGACACCCGCTTGCAACGAATACGCGGGCAGTGCAAACGTGGGTTGACGGCAGAAAATATTTCGATATTGAAGACGATGCTCGAATGCGCAGGGAAGTTCGTGAGCAGCGTGCGCAGCTCATCCAACGTGCGCTTGCCGCACTGGAGGCAGGTGAACAACCGCGACGTGGACGGCGGGAAGGAATATCACCATTTGAAGAAGATTATTCAGGTACGGAGGAACACAATGAATATCATTAAAAAATCGTTAACGGTAGTTGGTGTCGTACTAATTGTATGCTTCTCTTTGCAGGCACAAATTCCTGCACCGCCGCAGCAACAATCGGTTGCAATTACAGGAGCAACCATATACACCGTATCAGACGGGGTGATAAGTGACGGTACTATCCTATTCGATGACGGTAAAATTACCGCAATCGGAACCGGACTTGAAATACCGGAAAATGCCGAGCGGTATGATGCAACCGGCAAGTATGTGTATCCCGGATTGATTTATGCATATACGAATATGGGGTTGACGGAAATCGGTGCGGTAGACGTTACATCGGATTTTAATGAATTCGGTCAGATCAATCCGAATGTTCGGGCCGAAAAAGCGTTCCACCCCGAGAGCGAACATATTCCCGTCGCCCGATCGCACGGAGTTGCTGTGTCGCTTTCCTCTCCGAGCGGCAGCACCATTTCCGGTCTATCTGCGGCTATGCTTATGGATGGCTGGACGTGGGAGGGAATGACACTTCGCGCCCCTATCGGGTTGATGATTAACTGGCCTATGATTACCGGCACCGACAATAATGCACGCAATCAATTAGAAGAATTTAAGCAAGCGTTTGATAATGCACGGGCGTATAAAAAAGCGCGATCAGTTTCGGAAGAACACCGTATCGATATGAGGTGGGAAGCAATGATTCCCGTCTTGCAGCGAGAAATTCCGGTTGTAGTGCAGGCAAACAATGCCAGACAAATTCGGGAGGCAATCACTTGGGCTGAATCTGAAAATCTCCGGCTTGTAATAGTCGGCGGGCGGGATGCAAATTATGTCTCGGATCAATTGATAGCAAAAGACGTTCCCGTCATCGTTACGCCGGTGATCACAAGTCCGGGCAGACCGTGGCAGGGTTACGATGAGGTATATTCGCACGCTGCCGGACTTCACAAAGCCGGAATACGATTTGCTGTATCCGGAGAATACGGATCGGCAAATGCAATGCGTCTTCGCCACCACGCTGCAACGGCAGCCGGTTTCGGATTGCCGGAAGACGAAGCCCTGAAAGCCATAACGTTATACCCGGCGGAAATATTCGGACTAAGCGACCGCATCGGATCGCTCGAAATCGGCAAGGATGCGACGCTGATCGTTACCGATGGTGATATACTCGACCTAAGAGCCAGTGTAGAGCAAATGTTCATTCTTGGGCGAAAAATAGATATGGCGGATAAGCAGAAGAATTTATTTGAACGATATCGTGAAAAGTACCGGCAACTTTCTGATGAATAATTCATTCGTAATTATTTGAAATAAATAGCAGATATTGTAATTTGCGCTGGATCACAGTCATTTGCCCGAAACCTCTATCTGTTGTATATTTAGTTATGGTTGCATTTGTAGCTGCATTGAAAAATGAAGTTGCACGTGATTAATTAAATATTACCTTTTGTAAATAGAGGTATTCATGGGGGAAGCGAATAATTGTAAGAACTATGTGCTGTTAATAGAGGATGAGAAAAAGCTTGCTCGTACACTTGAGCGGCATTTAAAGCGTGAGGGGTATGTAGTCGATCTGGCATTTGACGGTGTAGAAGCTGTTGATAAAGTTCTTGAAAAGAAATACAATCTTATCGTACTGGATATCAATCTGCCGAAAAAATCGGGATTTGATATCATTAATGAAATACGATTGCAATTCGATTCTACACCGGTGCTTATTCTATCTGCTCGTGACACTGTTGAGGACAGGGTAAGGGGGCTTCGTCTCGGCGCCGATGATTATCTGGTAAAACCATTTGATTCAGGTGAGTTTCTTGCACGCGTCGAAGCGCTGTTACGTCGATCCGAAATATCGTCCCGTAGTGTTCTTACTGCCGCCGACCTTACATTGGATATTGAGAACAGAATCGTAAAAAGAGGGGAGAAACAAATTAATCTCTCACCAAAGGAATTCTCACTGTTGGAATTTTTCATCCGAAATAAAAATCAGGTGCTGACCCGGAAGCGAATTGCCGAACAGGTGTGGGGATATAACTTCGATACAGGAACAAATCTGGTAGATGTCTATGTCTATTATGTACGCGAAGCAATAGACAGAGGGCACCCTCGTAAGCTTATCAATACCGTTCGAGGTCGGGGCTTTATTATGACAGATAATTAATTTTCAATAGCGCTATGAAATTCAGTAGTAGAATGTTTGTATGGTACGCTCTGTTCGTAGCCATTGTGATTGTTATTGCTTTTGCTGCTGTTGCCGGTTTATTTTATTATTTTCTTGGAGTATTTGAATCTCCGGCTCCGGCATTATTAATTGCTCAAGCCATAGTATTTCCAGTTCTCATTATCGCTGTCATAAGCGGTATTTATATTTTGGTGAACCGCCAACTCGGTCCGTTGCGAGACCTTAAAAAATTTACCGAGGAAGCCGATCAAAAACCGTTATCCATTGATTTACCAGATTTGCAACTCAATGAAAACTCCGATGGTGCTGCTACCGTTGCATCGATTTACGACTTTATGAAACGGAGACACGAAAAAGTTCAGCGTCTCCTGCATTTTTCCTCGCTTGCATCGCACGAATTACGCACACCCCTTTCAATTATCAGAAATCAACTCGAAGACGGCTTACAAACAGATATTACATTCGATCGTTTGAATGAGATTGTCGCATCAACATATGACGAGATAATCTGGTTACATCACCTATTAAATGATCTCCTGACGATTAGCACATTGCAGTCGGGGACCATGAAGATCGAAAAAACCAATGTCAATTTTCATTCGTTTATAAGAGAGATTTACGATGAGGTGCTGCTCTTATCCCGTGAGAAAGACATTTCGGTTGTGCTTGCACGCGGGCCTCAGGTAACATTACCCTGTGATCCGGGAAGACTCCGTCAGGTGTTTTTTAATCTCATTGAAAACGCCTTAAAGTTTACCTCTGAAAAAGGTAAAATTCACATAACATACCGGGTTTTTAACAATAGTCTCGAATGTAAAATATCCGATACCGGTTGCGGAATTGACAACGATCAGTTGGAAAAAATATTCGAACCGTTTTATCAAGCGTCAAAAGATGGAGAACACGTGCGCCAGGGGGCAGGATTGGGATTGACGCTTGTTCAATGGATTATCGAAGCTCATCACGGTACCATTCAAGTAGAGAGCGAAAAAGGGAAAGGCACGACGTTTACCATTTATCTACCTCTCTTTACACACTCGTCGAGCACTTTATAATAGTATGACTGCACCGGGGGCGCTTCAATCCCGCTCTCCGCCAAATCGCGACGGGCATTTGTTTGATCGAATACTTTTGGCAAGGTTAGATGGCCGATAAACGTTCCGAGTGCTTTCATAATGGCGGTTAATCGAACATTGCGGCTGTCGTCGATTCGTTTCTCGAATTCTTCCTGTGATATTATTTCAGGTGCTGCAAGAGATCCTTTGTTACAGCGTTTTGAAAGATGATTGACCGTTTCATGGAGAAATACTTCCAGTGTGAACGATCGTTCGGGTCCGCAACAGATGTGATATGTTGTACCCGGTTTAAAATTGTTTCTATGTAAATAATGCACTGCTTGAACGGGATATTCGGTCGGTATCAGGGCAAGATGACCATTTCTATCGCCTGCAAGAAAAGGAATCAGTCCTTTCGACAGCAGCCGTATACTATTATGAAAGAATCCGAACTGTCTGATATATCCTGTCGTATAATCGCCGATAATAGTAGTTAAACGGTGGATAGTAATCGGTAAACGTGTCATGTAGGTATGCACCAGTAGTTCCGATTCCGCCTTTGTTTGTTCATAACTATTTAAAAAACCTTGCTCGACGCCGATCTCATTTTCTTTTATTAACCCTGCCCGTTTTCCCGCCACGTGACCGGTTGAAACATGAAGAAATGCATTGAGCTTCCTGCATTGCAATGCAAAATCGAGTACATTCTTTGTACCCTCTACGTTGATAGTGCGTGCTTCCCGGACCGGCAAACCGAAATCTACCGATGCGCCCGAGTGAATTATATCCGTTACCGAAAGTTGCAACCGGGATATGTATGGTGTGGATAAATTAAGATCCGGTTTTGTGAAATCGCCGTGAATGACCTTTAGCCGTTTTGCTGCTTCAAGCTCTAATTGGTAAGTAAAGGTAGGGGTACTTTTTAATTGTGAGTATAACCGATTAATCGCAGCTTCTTTGGATTCTGCTCGTACCAGTGCCATTATTTTCGTGTCTCGCTCCCAAGTTAAATAATGCTCGATAAGGGCGCCGCCAAATAATCCGGTTGCTCCGGTAATGAAAATAGTTGAGTCCATACGGTATAATTTATGTCGGTATATCTTCCGGTGCAAGACCCCATTTTTCCGGTGTTCTCCAAAGACTCGATAACAGCAGTTCCCGTATATGGATGAATTCCTTCGGCAGTTTATCGTATAGTTTCCCGACAAACAATTCATCGTGGGATATGACCTCCTGTTTCCACTTTTCGCGGTCGACTGTCATCAGCTCGGTAAAATCTTCTTCGGTAAATGATTCGAGTCCCGACCATTCCATATCTTCGTAACGCGGCATCCAGCCAAGCGGGCTTTCGATTGCATATGCTTTCCCTCTGACTCTCTCTACTATCCATTTTAATACACGCATGTTTTCTCCAAAACCCGGCCACAAAAATTTTCCGTCTTTATCTTTCCGGAACCAGTTAACAAAGAATACACGCGACGGATTCGGGATCATTCGCCCGAATTGCAGCCAATGATTGAAGTAATCAGCCATATGATACCCGAGGAACGGAAGCATAGCCATCGGGTCACGTCGTACATTCCCGATTGCGCCCGCTGCGGCCGCCGTTGTTTCGGATCCCATCGTCGATGCCATGTAAACGCCAAAGTTCCAGTTAATTGATTGAAAGACGAGCGGCACCGTTTCACTTCTCCGGCCGCCGAATATAAATGCGCTGATCGGCACGCCTGATGGATCTTCCCATTTCTCATCAATGGATGGACACTGTCGTGCGGGCGCAGTGAATCTCGCATTTGGGTGCGATGCCGGCTTGTCGCTGTCCGGTGTCCATTTATTTCCCTGCCAGTCGATTAATTCTTTCGGAGGTTCTTTTGTCATATCTTCCCACCAAACGTCTCCGTCGGGTGTCATGGCGACATTCGTGAATATAGTATTTTCTTTTATTGTTTCCATCGCATTCGGATTGGAATCGTAAGATGTTCCCGGAGCAACTCCAAAGAACCCGGCTTCAGGATTGATTGCATATAAATTACCGTCCGGTCCTAATTTAATCCATGCAATATCATCGCCGACGGTTGTTACCTTCCATCCGTCAAATCCTTTTGGTGGTATAAGCATTGCAAAATTCGTTTTACCGCAGGCGCTCGGGAAAGCTGCGGCAACGTAGGTCTTTTCGCCGTCGGGCGATTCGACGCCGAGAATCAGCATATGTTCAGCCAGCCAACCCTCATCACGCGCCATAACCGATGCAATGCGTAGTGCAAAACACTTTTTTCCGAGCAGCGCGTTGCCGCCGTAACCACTGCCGAACGACCAGATAGATCGTTCCATCGGGAAATGAACAATATATTTGTTGTCGGGATTACATGGCCAGTGTACATCTTTCTGGCCGGGTTTGAGGGGTACACCGACCGAGTGAACACACGGCACGAAAGCACCATCATCATCAAGATATTTATAGATCTCTTTGCCCATGCGGGTCATAATTCGCATATTTACAACGACATAAGCCGAGTCGCTGATCTCGATTCCGATCTGAGAAATTGGCGAGCCGAGCGGCCCCATACTGAATGGTATGACATACATAGTACGCCCCTGCATACAACCGTCGAATAATTTATTTAGAGTTTGTTTCATCTCGTCGGGATCGACCCAATTGTTTGTCGGACCGGCGTTCGACTTTCTTCTGCTGCATATGAATGTACGGTCTTCTACCCGTGCAACGTCTCCCGGATCTGAAAGAGCAAGATAACTGTTTGGTCGTTTTTCGGGATTCAGTCTTGTAAAGGTACCGCTTTTCACAAGATTGTCGCAAAGCGTATCGTATTCCTCTTGTGAGCCGTCGCAAAAATGAATGTTTTCAGGTCTGGTTAAATGAGCAATTTCCGTAATCCAATCTTTTAATTTCTCATTTTTTATATAGTCTGGAAAAGTGATTTGCATTGGTATTCTCCCTATCAATGTTAAACGATTAAATCCGTATGTGTATATCGAGTAGAAATGAGGTGAAGTATGATTGTTGTAATACTCTACTTCTTACGAAGGTATAATTTAAGGAAAAAAAAGAATATAATCGACAGGATTGAGGGATTTCACCTCAAAATTTATTGATTTTTTTAATAAATTCCTGTGTGGCGGCTGTTGGGTTTTCTGTACAACAAATTGCGCTAATGACTGCTATACCGTGAATGCCCGTTGAAAACAGTTCGTGGATGTGATTTAATTTGATGCCGCCGATCGCTACCACGGGAATGGGAGATCGTTCAACAACTTGTTTCATAAAATCGATGCCCTTCGGTGTACCGGGATTCTCTTTGGACAGGGTTCCGAAAACCGGACCAAAACCCACATAATCCGCGCCGCCGTCGATTACTTTTCGCAACTCATCAAAGTCCGTCGCACTTCCGCCGAGCAATTTTGTATCCCCGATTAATCTTCTTGCAACTGGCAATGGTAAATCCGACTGGCCGAGATGTACACCCTCTGCGTCGACCGCAAGCATAATGTCGATCCGGTCATCGACGATCAGAGTAATTCCGGCTTCGAGGCAGAGCTTCTTAATCGATTCTGCGTTGTGAAACATTTCAAGCGAAGTTCCTTTTTTTTGCCTGAATTGAATTGTATCCGCACCGCCATCGATTGCCATGCGTGCAAGATCGATGTGTGAGTATTTTGATTGTAAGATTGTGTCGGTTAATACGTGCAATCGTCCCAATGCCGGTTTCATAATTTATAATGATCCAAGTGCCTTTTTGAATTGTTGAACGGTTTCCTGAATAGTACCCGATTGCATTATAGCCGATATAACAGCCACCCCGCTTGCTCCCGCTTCGGTGCACAGTCGTGTGTTTTCGGGTGTTATACCGCCGATTGCGAATACCGGAATCGAGACTTTTTGTTTTAACTCTTTCAAAGGTTCGGTTCCGGTGAGCGCATCGTGATCGGGTTTGCTTTGCGTCGGAAATACGGTACCGAAAACCAGAAAATCGGCACCTTCAGTGTGCGTCTGTATTGCTTTTTCAATCGAATGCACACTCACACCGATTATTTTATCGTCCGGAAGCAGCGCCCGGACCATCTTCGCCGGCAGTGATCGCTCACGTAGATGTACGCCGTCTGCATCAACTGCAAGTGCGACGTCAATCCGGTCGTTGATAAATAACCTTGAATTATAGGTGCGGGTTATGGTGCGTAATTCGACGGCAATATCGTATAAAGAACGGGCGTCAAGACCGGGCTCACGTAGTTGTACCGCGCGCACACCCGCCCGGCATGCTTCTTCAACGATCTTGATAACAGACCGGGCGCCGGTTCGTTTCCGGTCGGTGATCAGATAGAGTGAAAAATCTATCATTCAGAAGCACTCGTCGAGATAAGTCCTTCAAGCGGACTTGTTGCTTTTGCATAGAGTTTACGGGGTATACGCCCGGCTTCGTACGCAAGCCGTCCCGATTCTACCGCAAGTTTTATAGCCGTTGCCATCATAACCGGATGCTGTGCACCCGCTATTGCCGAGTTTAACAGAATGCCGTCGCATCCCAATTCCATTGCAACAGATGCATCGGATGCGGTGCCTACACCCGCATCGATTATCAACGGAACATCGATCATATCGCGTATGATCATAATGTTATACGGATTGCGTATACCCATTCCCGAACCGATCGGGGCGCCGAGCGGCATGACGGCGGCACAGCCCATATCGGCTAAGCGCTTGCACGTTACCGGGTCGTCGTTGCAGTAAGGCAGTACGGTGAAACCGTCATCGAGCAGTTGCTCGGTGGCTTTCAGTAGCTCGGGTATATCGGGGAAAAGCGTCTCGTCATCGCCGATCACTTCGAGTTTGATCATCGAGGTCCCGAGCGCTTCGCGAGCGAGTTTCGCCGTCATAATCGCTTCTTTTGCGGTATAGCATCCCGCGGTATTCGGCAGCACATCGAATTTATTTCCGACGAGTTTCAGTAATGACTCCTCGGATTCATCGTTTATATTTACCCTTCGTATTGCAACCGTAACAAGCTCCGTACCGCTTGCCTCAAGTGCTTTTAACATAATATCGGGATTAGGATATTGTGCAGTACCGACTATTAAACGTGATTTTAAAATTTTATTTCCGATCTTTAATTCGCTCATGTACTTCATCATCCTTATCGTATTTATAGATCACAACAATGCTTAACCGCCCTGTACGGCGCGTACGATTTCGATGCTCGCGCCGTCCTCGATTATTCGTGAACTCCAATCCGATTTGGGAACAACATCATCATTGAGGGCGACAGCAATGCCTTTGTCTTCTTTTGCTATTCGTTTTGTTTTCAGAAACTCCTCAAGCGTTATATTATCGTGAAGCGTTTCCTGTTCTCCGTTTACATAGATTTTCATCACTTAAACCTTAACAATGAAAACGGCTGTATCAGTTCAGACGGTTTGCCGTTGATTATTAAATCAGTCATTTCATAGGCGGTTACCGGAGTTAACAAAATGCCATGGCGGTAATGTCCTGTCGAGATGTAGAGTCCGGCAACCGGCGTGTCGCTGATAATGGGAGCATTGTCGCGGCTGGTGGGGCGAAGTCCTACGTTGATTTCTTCCAACGGAAGATCATAAATTCCGGGAACCGCTTCCCAGGCGGATTCGAGGATATCTTTTATTCCTCCGGCGGTTGGATACGTTTCAAATCCTTTTTCCTCCACGGTTGCACCGATTATTAATCTGCCGTCTCTTTTTGGTGCAAAATATGCTTCGGGTGATCGTAAGACTTTCCGAAGTGTAAAGTCATCAGTCATGCGCAGCGTGAGAATTTGCCCTTTCACCGGTCTGACAGGGGGGCGGATATGTTCCGGTAAACCTTTGATTGCCCGTGCCCACGCGCCGTTGGCAATAACGACCGTGTCGTAACTACGATGCTCGCTGTTTACTGTAATGCCGGTTAGTTTTTCTCCGGATATTTCTATCGATTCAACCGGAGTATGTTCGTATAACGCTCCGTCGTTTTTTTTAATTGCATCAATCAGTGCATGAATCAATTTCCTGTTGTCGACCTGATAGTCGTTTGGTATCCACACAGCCGATTTAATTGCAGGGGAGAGTTCCGGTTCCCGTTCACGGGCTTCGGATCCCGTGAGCCATTCGACCGGAAGCTCTAACTTTTTTCGGAACTCATACAATCGTCGGAGGTTTTCAGATTGATCCCTGTCGACAGCAATCATCATTGTCCCTTCCGTGCGGAATTCTATATCGATACCGGTGTCTTCTTTCAGTTCATCGGCAAACCTCGGAAATTGCGCTATGCTTGCAAGATTCAATTGCAGTAAATCCATTTCTTCGAATCCGGCTTCTGAGACGGGTGCAAGCATACCGGCGGAGACCCAGCTTGCGGATTTTCCCGCCTCGCCGCGTTCAAAAATATCTGCTTTTATTCCCCGGCGCAGCAATTGCCACCCGATTGAGAGACCGATTACCCCGCCGCCTATTATTGCTATAGTTTTATCTTTTGTCATAGTACTTTAATATAAATATATTGTTGTCATCATACAAATGTAATGTTTATCCGAATAAATCTTTTTGCTTTGTATCATACCGTCTGAACCGTGTGGCGTCAAGTTCAACTTTATAGATATCGAGTGAATGTTTACGGCAGGAAACGGAGAATAATTGCTCGATATTCCGTGCAATCGTACCCGTTCCTTTCAACCGCTCACCGAAAACCGAGCAGCTCAACTCACCGTCTCGAACCTGTTTTATTCTGTTGATCACTTTGTTTGCCTTCAACGGATATTCCCGTTGTATCCATTCGGTAAAAAGATTTTTTACCTGATGGGGAAGCCGCAGCATGATATATCCGGCAAACATTGCCCCGGCTTCCTTCGCTTTTCCGAGTATATGAGGAATTTCTTCATCGTTTAAACCGGGTATGACCGGTGCAACGTTCACGCCGACCGGTATATTATTTTGGGCGAGCTCCTCGATTGCCTGCAGCCGGCGGCGGGGTGCGGATGTACGAGGTTCCATCTTATTTGTTAACTCATCATCCAGTGTAGTAATACTTAACATTACGGCGGTCAGATTATACTTTGCCAGATCTGAAAGAATGTCGATATCACGTGTAACGAGATAGTTTTTCGTTATTACAGAGACGGGATTCCTGAAATCCCGAAAAACTTTAAGACATTTTCGTGTAATCTTTAACTTCCGTTCCACTGGTTGATAACAATCGGTATTACCCGAAAGGCACACAACCTGCGGTTGCCACGCCCGTACCGACAGCTCCTGACGCAGCAATTCAGGGGCATTTAATTTTACCATAATTCGGGTTTCAAAATCGAGACCCGGTGAGAATCCCAGGTATTCGTGTGAGGGGCGCGCATAGCAATATATGCAGCCGTGTTCGCAGCCGCGATACGGATTTACGCTGAAACGAAATGGTATATCTGGGCTTTCGTTGTGTGCCAGAACCGATTTGCTGTTGTCGGCTAAAAATTGCGTCGCCCCGGAAATAGTGCACTCTTCGCGATCGTCGCCGGTGATATATTCATCCGGTTCGATGTGAATAGTCTCGAATCTGTTGGCGGGGTTTGATTGCGAAGCCCGTCCTTTGTAATTTTTCGTTTTCATATGATTATCACTATTTATTTTACTAAAATTTTTGTTAATTTCAACTATATGCTTTATCAAATTCTGGCAGATATTGTACTTGCGGCTCATTTTTTGTTTATACTCTACGTAGTACTGGGTGCATTGCTTGTACTGAAATGGAAATGGTCATATCTCATCCATATTCCCGCAGCTTTCTGGGGGGCGCTCATTATGTTTATGGGATGGATATGCCCGCTTACGCCGCTTGAAAATCGTTTGCGCCGCCTTGCCGGAGGCGAGGGCTATTCCGAAGGATTTATTGAGCACTACATTTTACCGATTGTTTATCCGGAAGCGCTGACGAGAGAAATACAGATTTATCTTGGAATTGCCGTCGTACTTATCAACCTTATAATATACGGCATTGTTATTATGAAAAAGCGTTGAGAATTTTTTTAAACAATAAGCATTTTACCTTGTAGTATTACTTTATGACAGAATCGAATAATAACCTTGTAGGATTAGATAAACAGGAACTCCGCGATCTTGCAATTGCGCTTGGAGAAAAAGCTTTTCGCGGGGATCAACTTTTCAGGTGGATATATCGCGACCGGGTGCAATCTATAGACGAGATGACCAATATCTCGAAGACATTCCGTGATATATTGAAGCGTCAGACGGCAGTCGTTCCGCTTGCCGTCGAACACAAGAAGGTATCGGTGTATGACGGGACGATCAAATTTCTATTTCGATTAAAGGATAATTTAAAGGTCGAAAGTGTGTTGATTCCTCCAACGGAGGCGCGGGAAATATCGGAGGATATGCGTCGATTAACGCTCTGTGTATCGACGCAGGTCGGATGTCCTGCGGATTGTAAGTTTTGCGCGACCGGAACGATGGGGTTTTTCAGAAATCTTACTGTCGGCGAGATTCTCGGTCAGATTATCGAAGCGGGGCGTCATACGCCCCGGCGAATAAGCAACATTGTGTTTATGGGTATGGGTGAACCGATGTTGAATTATGAGAACGTGATGAAGTCGATAGATATAATCGGTGACGATGAAGGAATCGGAATCAGTCCAAGAAGAATTACGGTATCGACGGTTGGGTATGTTAAAAAAATCAAGCAGATGGCAGATGAAGGGAGGAAAGCAAAATTAGCGATATCATTGCATTCACTCGATGATTCGGTGAGAACACGCATTATGCCGATCAACCGGAAACATAACGTGGACGAATTGATCGATGCAGCGCAGTATTATTGGAAGAAAACCCGGCAACGTGTAACGTTTGAATATATCTTTTTTGAAGGATTAAACGATACTGAGAAGGATATAAATATGCTCAGAAAATTATCGGGTAAAGTTGCGTGTAAGCTGAATATTATCCCGTTTCATCCGATCTATCTGCCGGAGAATTCCGAACTGCGAGAGACATTGAGCCCTCCGGCAGGTGACTCGGTAAAAAAATTTGTGAATCGTTTACAACAACAATGTGATTTTCCGGTTATGTTGCGCAGCAGCAGCGGTATCGATATTGATGGAGCATGTGGTCAATTGGCGGTGAAGGAGGAGATTAAAAAATAAACGCCCCGAACACTGCTCAAGCATTCAGGGCGTCGGCATGCATGGTCCCTCCGATTGTTACTTAGCTGCAGGTAGAGTGACCACGAACGTATTACCGCTTCCGGCATCGAATTTCACCTCGAATTTTCCGCCATTTTCTTTCACCAGGTGTTTCGATACGGCGAGTCCGATTTCGGTAATTTTTAAATCCGGTGAAACATTGAACAGACCGTCTTGAATGTTTTGGTCATCCAGTACATGTGAAAGCCCTTCGCCCGCCACTCCGATGCCACTGTCTCTGATCGAAATTATGACGCGTCTGTTTCCTCTTTCATCCGTTGTATCCCTTTGTTCGATTGCAGAAATGGAAATTGTGCCTTCGCTGAGAGAATGTTCAAGCGAGTAATCCAGAATATTGTTGAGTGCCTGTATAATGCTGTCCGGATCGCACATTACTTTCGGCAACGGCCGTGCGATACTGTTTTTGATTTTTAGTCCTTTCGGCCGCGCAAGTATATTGTACCGGATAAAAACGCTTTCGGTAAGGGCGGCGATATCGGTTAATTTATGATAGTATTGGTCGGATTTTCCATCGGCAGATTGCGACATACCCGAGAGACGCCGCATCATCCCGACCGTTTTGTCTCCTAAATTTCTTACATAGGATAGCAGATATGCCTGCTCTTTCGATGTTTGCCCCGATCGTCCTTTTAAAATGTGGTCGATAATCGTAATGATGGAATTCATTGTGCTGAGCAAATTAAATAGAGCAAGCGGAGAAAAATTATTTTTCACTTCTTGGACGGTTTTCCTCAGATCCCGTTCTCGGTAAAGTGAATTTAATCGTGTAATCAGTTCAGTCGGATGTATCGGTTTTACAAGGTAATCCTTCGCTCCGTTTTCCAGGCAGTCGACGGCATCCATAAAATCGGCAAACCCGGTCATCATGATCACGTCAATTCCCGGATGACCTTGTGTGACGCGTCTTAAAATTTCAGTGCCTTCCATACCCGGAATGCGGAGACTGATAAGCATCACTTCTATTGCATTTTGTTGCAATGTCCGTAGGGCTTCATCGCCGCGCTCTGCTATATATACCTCATATCCTTCTGCATGGAGACGGGTTTGAAGATTCATACACTGAATTTTTTCGTCATCCACTATGAGAATTTGTTTTTTCATGAATTCCGTACCTTTAATTAGTTATGTTGTACACCGGGCGCCCTGGCCCTAACAACATCCGATTTGCACGATCGGGTGCAATGATTTCTACCTTATTGATTTGGTGTTATTGTTCGTTTTATCGAATCTAAAATTGCCTCATATGAAAAATCTTGTTTTTTAATTAAATGTTGAATATTAGATTCGAGATATTTCTTCTCCTGAACGGTTAATTCTTTGCCCGATAGAATGACTACCGGTATCTTTTTGAACGATTCGTTCTCCTTTAAATTTTGTATAAATGCAAATCCATCCATCTCAGGCATAACAAGATCGAGGAATATAATCCCCGGACGGGCTTGATTGATCAACTCCAATGCCCGTTTCCCGTTTTCTGCTATTTTTACGAGATATCCCTCGCTTTCGATTATTTTTCTCATTACCGAAATAAATTCCCGGTTATCATCGACCAGCAGCACGTATTGATCTTTTTGCATGCAACTTAAATGAATAAGCGACATCATCTTCTTGGGGTCGACCGGTTTCGACATAAGATTAATTGCTCCGAGTGATAATGCAAGCGGCTGATTGTCAATAATTGAATGAATAATCACCGGAATGTCGCGTGTTTCGGAGAATTGTTTTAATTCTTCGAGTACTTCCCAGCCGTCTTTTCCCGGTAAAACGATATCAAGCGTAATGAGCGCCGGTCTCATGGTTCGTGCGAGTCGAATTCCTTCTTCGCCAGTAGAAGCGCTTGTAATCGAATAACCGACCGGTACGAGAATTTTTTTTAAAATATCTATGGCGTCGGGATCGTCATCGATGCAAAGAATATGCAGCGGTTTCTTCTTTCGATTTGCATAGGGTTGTACATTATCGATGATATCCGGATGAGGATAGTCTTCAGCAATCCGGTGAGACGTATTCACGTAATTTTGCTTTGCATTGAAAACGGGAGGAATTGATAACGTGAAGGTCGATCCTTCCTGTAAACGGCTCGATACCGACAGATCGCCGCCAAGCAAGCGGGCTAACCGGCGTGATATAGATAATCCAAGACCGGTACCCTCATATTTTTGTCTTTTTGAAATATCGATTTGCCGGAATTCTTCGAATATTACCTCCAGATTTTCTTTTGCAATTCCGATTCCCTGATCGATAACCTCGAAATGTACCAATCCATCTCTCTCGTAAGATCGTAATCTAATCGTGCCCTTTTCCGAGTATCGAAGCGCATTATTGAGCAGATTGATTAATATTTGCCGTACCTTAAGGGAATCGGTTGTTATCTTGTTCATATTCGGATCGATCTCTACCTCAATCTTTATGTCCTCACCTTCAATCAGGGGTTCGACAACCGATACTGCCTGTGTTGCAAGATTATATGCACTGTCGGTATTAACCGATACGGTCATTTTCCCAGCATCGATTTTTGATATATCGAGTATGTCGTTGATTAGTTGCAGCAGATATCTCCCGTTTTTGAGTATTTTATTGAGCACGTTCCGTTGTTCGACGGTTACCGGTTCCGCATCGGGGTTTAGTAATACCGAACTGTAACCGATTATCGAATTCAGAGGGGTTCGCAACTCGTGCGGAATACTTTTAAGAAAATCCGATTTAATACGGTTTGATCTCTCGAGTTCTTTTTCCTGAATGCGTATCTTTTCCTCTATACGGGAAAGGTCATCCGAAAATTCTTTATTACCCTCAAATAAACTTCCATTGGATATAGTCAGGGCTATAAGCGGAAGCGACCGGTCAATTATATCGAGCTGCTCTTTACCGAACGACGATTGTGATGTTAACAACAATACGGCAATTACCTCGCCGTTAAATGTTACCGGTTTTGCAATTACATAACCGGTTTGATGTTCGGGAAATCCCGGTAATGATAATTTTTTATGATCCTGAATAATTTCTTCTATTGGTTGAACGGTCTCGGCACAGCGTCCGATAATACCTTCTCCAAAATCGACGGTATGTAATGCGGTTTCATCCGTCATAAACCGGTGACTATAGATGCATTGCAGGTTCTTCTGTTTATGGTTTACTAAGTATATCGCACCTGCTTCACATTCGGCAGATGAACACAAATGTGAAATACCGGTTGCCGCTACACTTTTTATATCTGAAGTTTCGACCAGTTGAAATGCCAGATTATTGAGTGCATCCAAAGTGCGTTTGTGAGAAATAAGTGAGCCGGATATTGAAGTTAAATTCTTTGCTGCATTTTTGATTTCATCCGGTCCGTCTATATCGACCGATTCATCTTCGCCGCTTGAGAGTAGTGCAGTATAGTTGATTAGTTTATCGGTCGGTTTTACTATAGACCGATAAAGCACAAATCCAAATACGCCTGCAGCGATCACGATTATAAAATTTGTGATATTTATATAAGTAATAATAGTGGTGCTTGCATTGGAAACCGAGTCCAGATTTTTCAACACAATCGTAACCAATGCCGTCAAAAGCACGATGACGGCAATCAGTGCGCCCACATATCCGAAAAGTTTCCTGTGCAGAGTTGAATTGAACATGATAATAATCGTAGCAATAATGTTATTCCAATGTCCGCGAGCTTAAATGATCGCGAAGCTTTTGTAATTGATTGTTTATGGTATTTACTAATTCATTAAATTCAACAGGTTTTATTATAAATGTCTCATTCGGCCTTGAAATGGCATCTTTAATCCCGTCAATGGAGCCCGCTTCAGCTACGATAATAAACGGGATGAAATTGAATTTTTTATTCTTCTGTATGACACTGAGCAACGTAAGCGCATTATGTTTTGTATCCGGAAATTCCATGTCGCTGATTATAACCTGCGGATTAATTACATCGATTTTTTCGAGCGCTGTTGCAGGTGAAGCAACGTTGACAACGGCAAAGCCGATCGATTTTAAGCGCTCGGATAGATCTTCCCGCAGCGATTTGTCTCCCGATATCAACAGTACTGTTCCGAGGAATTGAGTAGAAATAAGTGCATCAAGGAATTTTGATTCATGCGCAATATACTCTTCGATCGAGACGTTATATTGTTTGCGAAGATGTTCGAGTGAGCGCAATTCCTTGTGTGATAATTTCTTTTCGGAAATCGCTTTTTTTACAGCCATACTGTATTTTTGGAGCTTTACTTCCTGTATCGTTTGTTTTACGAGGGATTCGGGAAGGGAGAACAACTCGGCAAGGTTTTGTAATTCGGTGGCGTTTTCGTCGCTTGGAGCCCCCAATTCCCACGCTTTTTCAACGGCGGTTCTGAAATATTTCAGTCCCGTTTCGCCCCGTTGCTTTTTATCTTCCTCTTTTTCCGATATGTCGAATTTGATTTTATTTTTAAGATTGTCAATAATATCTGTTAGCTTGTCCAGTTTTGCTTCATAAGCCCGCCGTTCGCTTTCATATTTACTTTGCAAAGCGGCCAGTTTTTGTTCCAGTGCAAGTAATGAACCGCTGTCATCATGCTGCAGTTTGAAGGTGTCCGTCAAAGCGTCGACTTTATGTGAAATTTCCTGTAATTTACTTTCGAGTTCGGATTGTTTTGATCGTAACTCTTTCTCAAAGTGCAGCGTTTCGGTAATCTCTTCTAATTGTTGATATAGTGTATCTATTGCACTGTTGATTTTGTCCGGCACAGCTTCTTTTGCTTCATACATCTTCTGTAGTTTCTCGATACCCGATTCGAGATGAGAGAATCGCGAATCGATTTCCCCTTTATCGATTCGCAATTCCCTGTCGTGTTCAATTTCCTCCGTTAATGACGAAAGAGTTTCAGCAATTCTGTTTATTCGGGATTCTACGTCGGCATGGGGTTCCCGGATATCATTTTGTAATGCCGATATATTCTTTTCAATTTTTTCTTGCCGTTCTTCAATCGACTTCAACAAGTCCTGACGTTTTTCATCCTGCTTTTTGATTAACTCATTAAAACGATGCTCAAGATCGGTATATAATGAAAGTATTTCGGCATGTGTTTGATGAAGTTCATCATCGCGTATCGTTGAATCGGACACTTCTTCCAATTCATTGCGAAGCTCCCGGATATCACCCTGAACCTTCTCAATGTCTGCGTAGGATATAGATTTCGATTCTGCACCGGAGATGTACTCCTGGAGACGTTGTTCGAGATCTGCGTAATTTGTCAACAAGTGTCTGTCGGCATCCTCGAGTTCCTCAATGCGTGTTTTGAGGTTATCTAACAACTCTTTCACTTCTTTACCCGGCGCCGTAATAGCCGAAGCTTTATCTATCTCCCGGCTTAGTTTCTGAATTCGTTGCTCAATATCCGAAACGGGCGTCTTTGAAGGGTCAATTTGCGTTTTGATCTCATTAATCTGATTACGTAATTCATCAATTGCATCGTCATTAGAAGAATTTTGCACCTTTTCGAATACATCCTGTAGTTTGCTTTCAAGTTCGAGGAGATACGACCGAAGATCTTCGGTACTCGTCTCGATCTCACCAGACGTGCGAATCGATTTCTGTAATGAATCGAGTCGTTTTGACAGCTCATCGATTTTGCTTTTCGTATCGTGATCTTCAATCTTACGGGTATAGGACGAGGCGATTGTGTCAACCTTCGATTCCAGATTGTTTAATAATGATTCGATACGATTGTAATCTTTTCCGATTTCCGTTTCGGCTGTAATTGATTCGGAAATTTCATTGAGACGGTGACCGATACCGGTAACTTTTTCTTTAATTTCTTCACGGGATAAAGTATTATCCGGAGTTTCTATCGTGCTTTGCATTTCGTTGATTTCTTTTTCCAAACGGGCAAGTTGTGTCGAATGAGCCGGAGATTTGGTTTCATCGAAGGATGTACGTTCATTAAAAGAGTGAATATATTCGCTTAACGACTTTAACTGTTCTTCAATATCGCGAATGTTTTCTATATTGGTTTTTTTTGATTCGGTTGTTTCCGGAAGTTGTTCTAATTCATTGTGAACTCTTTGTACTTTCTCCTCTATGTTGCTCACCTTCTCAACGATATCTGAGAAACTTCTGGATGATTCCAATTCTTCAGCAAGCTTCGAGGTATGTCGTAAACGATATCTGAGTTCTTGAATGGAATTTGAAATATCCTCACCGCTATTTTCCCGGAAAGCGGGCTCAGCGGGTATTTCTTCTTCTTTCGAGGGTGGTTCTTCATACAATTCAGCACCGGTTGGTACTTTATCGGCAACGTCATTCTTTTCAGAAGCGGATATTTCGGCTTCCGTTGTCTTCCCCTTGCTCTCTTCTTTAACCGGAGGATCGGGAGATTCAGCTTCCATTTCCTTGGCTCTTTGCTGACGGAAGAATTCAATTCTTTCAAGGAAGGCGAAGGTATATATATTCGATGGGTCAATCTCCTGCGCCTTTTTAACCTCATCGCGTGCCTTATCGAAGAGTGAATTTTTTAAATATCGCTCTGCAGCTAATAAATGTTCACGTGCTTCATTCTTTGGATCCATGCATATGCCTGTTTGTTAAAAACGTAGCGTTTTACCTTCTGATTTAATAAAATATTCAGTCGGTCATATAAAATATTACAAAAACTATGCCATTTGGTCAACAGAAATTTTTACAAAAAAACTACGCATATAGATTGAATTGGTAAATTGTTTAAATGACAAAGTTTCGAAACGGTAAAATTGACCGAATCATAAGTACAGCATGTAAAAATTACACAAATTTTTTAAAAATGCTATGCCTTGGCGCACATTCAGACGTGATTTCGGAGCATAAGTTCTTTCGGGTGTGGAGAGAGGTAAATCTGGTTTTGAATATACTGTATATTATGTTTTCGTATATAGTGAGAAAGCAGGGTAATGGGAACGATAAGCGGGAGCAGACGCTTATGATAATCCGTTATAGTATTTAAAATATCTTGTTTTTCGCCGATGGTTAAATGATCACGTAGGAACCCGAGAATATGTTTCAATACATTAACATTTTTTTTATAGGTGGATTTTACTTTAAGCGCCTCCATAAACAAAAAACCGTACTGCTCGAGCAGGTTATCGGGTTTATATTTTTTTGCGTTGGCTACCAATTTCCCGAGTTCCTCATAGTGTTTCGGACTGTGAGCGAGGAGGAGGTATTTATGTATAGTGTGAAACTCAACCAGTCTTCCGCGTGAAAATTTATTTGAACGCAATATTTGCCAGCGGTGATAGCAGAAAACCCTGACTATAAAATTTTCTCTGATAGCAGAGTCGTTTAGTCGTCCTTCCTCTTCCACCGGTATTAATGGAAAGTGTTTTATGAAAATTTCTGCAAATAATCCACGCCCTTTCTTTGCCGGCATTCCTTTTTCATTATACACCCGGACTCGTTCCATCCCGCAGCTTGGGGAGTCGCTTTTTAATATATATCCCGAGAGGTTATACGATTCAAGCTGTTTTGCCCGTTCATTCGAATACCGGATCATCCGGTCGGTCCAGTCATCACCGGATTTAACTCCGACCAATCGTGGATTTTCAATATCACCGACAAGACGCACACTTTCTCGTGGAACGCCCATTCCTACCTCGAGTTCCGGACAAACCGGAATAAAATTAAAATAGTTGCCGAGAATGTCGGTTATAAAGCGGTCGCGTTTATGACCGGCATCGAAACGCACACGTTCTCCTAATAAACATGTGCTAATTCCTATATTAATTGGAAGGGTGGTAGTGTTGCTTGTTTCGTTCATAGTGCAAGCTTTGCGATTGCCCGCGCCATACCCCGAAAAACGATAACATGAACAGGGTAGACGAGATACCAGTAAAGAAATCCGACAAGTCCTTTTGGATAGTACCGTGCAGTTTGTGTTAATAACGACTGTGTTTTGCTCAGGGGAGTAGTTTCAAATTCTAACCACGCCGCTCCCCATACTTTCATTTCTGCTCTCAGTAATATCCGCTTGTTTGGAATATACTCTTCGACACGCCAAAAATCAATAGCATCGCCTGTACTTAAATTTGACGGGTGGCGTCGTCCACGCCGCAATCCTACCCCGCCGATTTGTTTGTCGATAAAACCCCGAATTTTCCACAATCGATTTGCATAAAGCCAACCATTGTCGCCGCCGAGTGATGTTACAATGGAAAAAACTTTTTCAGCGGGGGCGTTGACCTTTACAACCTGTTTGTTGGATAAGATATGTGAAGGATCGACCGATGTATGGAGAATAACCGGGCCGGCATCGGTCCACGCAGTTTCAATTTCGTGAAAATATTTTTTATGGAATGCACGCTTTACCGCTTCATCAAATCGCATCGGTCGGACGGAGAACTCTTCAAGTGCGTGATTGGTTTCACAAATCGTTTCATGTCGCAGGCTTTCGATTAATACCCGTGCTATTTGAGCGGGGACCGGAGTAACGAGATTAACCCAATAGGAAGAAAGCGCCGGGGTTAAGACCGGTGCTGGAATAAGATAACGCTTTAGTCCGAGTTCACGTGCAATGATTAGCATCATATCACGATACGTAATGACATCCGGTCCGCCTATATCGAAAATTCTTCCGGTAGTGTTCGGCCTATCGATACATTCTATTAAGTATTGGAGAACATCGCTGATACCGATCGGTTGAGTCTTTACGTAGATCCACTTCGGGCAGATCATGACCGGCAGCCGGTTTACAAGATGATGTATAATTTCAAACGATGAACTGCCCGAACCAATAATGACGGCTGCACGAAATTCCGTCACCGGAACAGGGCCGGCTCGTAAGATATCCCCAACCTCATGTCTGCTGCGTAGATGCGGCGATTGACTTTCCGAGCGCTTACCCAGTCCGCCGAGGTAAACGATACGCTTAACATTGTTAAGATGACATATAGTCATTACATGCCAGGCGGCAGAGCGATCGTATTTTTCAAATGATTTTTTCCCCGACGATATTGCATGAGCGAGATAGTATACTATGTCGATATCTTTAAATGCTCCGGGGAGTGATTCCGGGTTGTGGAGATCTCCTTTATGTATCTCAACCGAATCCCAGCCACGATCACGAACTTTTTGGGGATCACGTACAAGTACACGTACTATATGTCCTTGTGTTATGAGGCGGGGGACCAATCGACCGCCGATATATCCCGTTGCCCCGATAACGAGAATGTTTGCCATTTTAAATTGTTATTGAATGTTTATAATAAGCGCCCATCACCTACCGTTTTGGATCCCGCTATGCATCCTTCGTCTTCCGTCTTCATCCGGTAATGGGCGCCGGTTGTTAAAATTCTGCGCTGATGCCGATTGATGGTAATATACCGATTGAACCCGATTGTTCGATTTCACCCGTTCGTCTGTTGAAACGCGGTACGTCGACAAACGGCCGGTTGTAAATATTCTGAATGTCGATGTAGGTGATAAGAAACCATGTGTTGAACGACCATCTCCGATCAATGCGTAAATCAAGACTATGATTTGCAGGAATACGAACGCTGTTATATTGTGATGGATCCTGTGTACCGAAGGAGTCGAACGGGGTATACGGACGACCGGTCGCAAAGCGGAAACGGGTACTGAATTCCCATTTTTCATTAAATATGTAGCCACCGCCGAGATTAAGAATCCATCGCTGGTCGAAGGCGCCGGGTCGCGATTCACCGTCAAGAGCGGTATACTCAGCGTTATTGTAACTTATACTCGTAGTTCCGTAGAAGGGTAATTCAGACAACTTTTTTTGCAAAAATATCTCTACACCGTATGCACGTCCGGAACCCTCGCTGACAAGCGGATCTATACCAAACGATGCAAATCCCTCCTCAACGCCGCCAAATCCGGCGCCGGTATTTGCCATAACCAAAAACTGGCGGCTTAAACTTGCGGGGTAATCGAAATAATTTTTATAATATCCTTCCAAGCTGATTTTTGTATCTTCGCGGAGCAAATGCTCTATACCGAGCAAGAATTGATCGACGCCGATATATTGTAAGTTCCGGTTTACCGGATTTGCCGCTAACCAGATGTACGACGGTGCCTGGTAGTATCTTCCGATTGCTGTGTTCAGATCAGTCTTTTCGGAAACAGAGTAGGTCGTCGACATACGTGGAGAGAAAGCGGTTGGGGTATCAATTAGATTGAAATAATCCATTCGTATACCACCGGTTATGTTCAGATCACCGAACCGGCGGGATAGTTGAGCATAGACCGCGCCCTTGTATCCCGTAGTGCTGATTATGCGATCGAGCGACAGTTCATCTCCGAAATTTGTTTCGAATGATCGAAGGAATAAATCACTGTTTATTCGTGCAACCCTCCCCTGGGTTCCGATGTTTATTTCAGTTTTTCTGTCGAGCTGTAAGACCAGGTCGGCGCGCAATGAAGATTCAAGTTCATAAGAATTATTCCGAAAAACCGGCTCAAGATATATATCATTCTGGCGATATGCATAATCCACAAAAGTTTGCCCGAGTGTGACGGTTAGAAAACCCGATGGAATTAACCGCTGCCACGATATCCCGCCGATAAATTGATCCTGATTGCTGTACAGTATTCGTGAATTATCAAAGCGTTGTTCATCCGTATCGTTAAACTGCCTGACATTGTTTAATGCAGTAATTCCAAGGATTGATATACGGTTGTTGTTTGAAACGCGATAGTTTACTTTTGCCAGAAAGTCCCAATACTCGGGAACAAAACCGAATCCTGCTGCCCGAAAAATAAAATCGAGATAACTGCGGCGTGCCGAAAAGATGAAGTTTCCGTTATCGTTTAATGGACCCTCAAGATTCAATCCGAATTGTGATGCGGAGACCGTCCCCTTTCCGCCGATGCGATCATTTCTTCCATCGCGGAGATCTATTTGCAGAACCGACGAAAGCCGGTCGCCGTACTGTACACCGAATCCTCCGGTAGAAAAACTTGTACCGCTGATAAAATCAAGGTTGATGAAACTTTGCGGTCCGCCGGTCGCACCCTGTGTACCAAAGTGGTTGATGTTTGGCACCTCTATGCCTTCGACGATAAAAAGGTTCTCACTTGGCGCTCCGCCGCGAACGATCAAATCGTTGCGTCCTGCTTGTACCTGCGCAACGCCAGGCAGGATGGAGATCGCACGCACAACATCCTCGAATCCGCCGGGAAGCCGGCGAATCTCTTCATTTGATTGGGTTTGTGTGCTCAGCGCCGCACCGGGAATTTTTTGAAAAAATCCGGCGGTAATAGTCACTTCGTCAATCTTTACATCAGTCTCGGATAAAGTAAATTGAACCTCGGCAGGACGGGCAGTCGATACAACAACATCCGTTCGCACAGCGGTCGAGAATCCGATCATCGATGCCCGTAAGACATAGGTGCCGACCGGTACGTTTTCGATTGTGAATCGACCATCACTATTGGTCGCTGCACCGAGCATAGTATCGAGGATGATGATATTTGTACCAACAAGCGGTTCGCGGGTCAAGGCATTTACTACCGTTCCGGTAATGGCGCCGGTTCTCCGTGCATCCTGTGCAGATAACACTCCTTGATGAATTAAGAGCAATATTAACAATACGCTGGAAATCTGTCGCATTTTTTTTCTTATAAACTAATAAATGAGCGTTTTGAACGATTTAATAATACGATAAAATTATCAATTTGTCAAGAGGGGAGGAGAAAAAATTATAAAGAATATAAAAAGAATAGCGCCCAAAAATGGGGATGTGCGTAATCCAGCGTAGAAATAAGGGTTTTTTGCGCTTCATGGAAGGCATCGATGAACTGAAGTTCAATAGAGAGATTTGAATAAATATTCTCGTTAAACCATTTTGCCGATCGTGCCTCGCGTGTCCAGTAGTTAACGACTACCGATCTGCTTCCGTTTAAATAAAATAAATAGGGATGTATAACGTTAAGTCCTTCAACGACGCCGCCGGAATTGTAGACGATAACATTCGGAAACCGGTACAAACCGGTAAGGAGTTCGAGTCCGAATTGTCTGACCGCAATCGATCCTTCCTGTGTGAGTAGGAAATGAGAATGTTCGGGGAATTGCGGTTGAAAATAAAACTCCGATGTGAGGTGGAGTATATCGCCTCGCTCGGATTTTAACCGTTCGATAGTGGCATTCGCTTCGAGGTGAATACGAGCATCACGATAGATACCGCGGATATCCCGTATTTCATAGTCAACATTCCAATCGCTGCCGTCGGGATTGCCGAATGCCGCAATATTTCTAACGTTTCGCGGCGATTGTAACTGAAATGTTAGCACTGTTGCAGCAGGCAAATAAGAAATGTTGAAACGATTGATGAGGTATTGACGTGTTCCCCGTGGTTCGCGCAATGCATGCAGCGGAAGGTCGTGTAGCCCTTTCGGCATAATAATTATGGTATGCTGTAATCTCTCGGTTAATGAGAGCAACGGTTGGATAAAGATGTCGTATATCCATCCGGCATGTGCGCCATACTCACGCTGAACCGTGGGGTCGATAGAATTTTCTTCTGTCGTATACAACAATGGAGAGGATATGATCCGCCGGAATGCAGTGGCTCGCGCTTCTAATACTTCGATAGGCAATTCCTGAGAATGGACACGATGCGATCCGCGTGTTAAAACAAATGTATGGATGTGAGTATGGGTTGCAAAATAAGATACAAGTGTTCGTCCGGCTGGAAGCGCCTGTTGAAAGGAGGTCAGCGGTGGCACGTCTTTATCGAACAATCGTTTGCTGTTCGGGAGGGAATCCGACAAGATATCCTGTAATTCTACTATTTTATTTCTTGCGTGTGATATCATAGAGCGGAGGGTGTCCCGTTGGACGGTAAGGAGATCGCCGTGTTCGAAAGTTTTCAATCGTGCATAGTCCAGACTTCTCATTTTCCGGTAGAGTTGTGTCAGCGAATCACCCAGCGAAGCCGCATGATCATTCGATGAAACAAGGCCTATCCTCAGTACTTTTTCATTAAGCGTGCTTTGGCGATCACGTTCGGTGTACAGGAATGCGTCGTTATATCTTCGTGCCTGTACCAATTCATTAACCAGGAAATTGGTAATCGCGGTGTGCGGATCGGTAAGATTATTACGCAATTCAAAACGTTTTTGTGAGTAAAAGACCCCTTCCGGTGTTATAGTCTCTGCGAGGAATGACAGTGCATTTATATAGAGTCGAATCGCTTCATCCGTTCTGCCGAGTAGACTAACACAGCGTGCTTGCTGAAAAACAGCATATGCCTGACCGGTAAAATAGTGTAAATGTCCGAATTGTGCTTCCGTCTCCCGTGCAAGCTGTAATGCGTGTTCTATGAATTCGTTATTCTCGACAACAATGCCTCGTTTGACATACCCGTCCGATTTTCCAAGCAATGCATATCCGAGTGTTAACTGTCTGTCATAACGGCGTGCAAGTTCGGTAAGTAAATTATAATGCGCCAATGCATCCCGGTATCGGCCGTGCATCAGGTAGCCGTCGGCGAGCGCTTCCAGCAATCTCAGAAAATATTCGTCATTCCGGGGTTGTTCACGATGAACGTTCCAGCCCTCTTCATATGCGGTAAGTGCTTCGCTATAGCGACCCGCCTGCTCGTATAGTTTTCCGGATGTCAATACAAATTTTATTTGCTCAGTGGGATCATCCACCGATGTTTCAAATTGCTTTGCATCACGCAGCCGGTCGTACGCTTCGTTATAATTTCCTCTTTGAATGTAATTATCTGCAAGCGCCACAAGAGTGTTATATTGCAAGGAAGGATCGTTTAGATTCGCGGCTATTTGTGCGGCGCGTGTAAAATAGTGATGGGCAATATCTATGCGCCCGTTGTTTCTTTCATAATTGCCGAGACGCATGGCTATTACCGCTTCACCCGGAGGATAGTTAAAAAATTCCGTGTAGGTAAGGGCGTTTTGATAATGAGTGAGTTCTTCTTGAAAATCGCCGCCGGTTGCTGCAAGGTGAGCGAGCCGGTTCATGCCGTCGATTATTCCTTCGTGGCTTGCAGCGCGCCGGGAGCTTTCTACCGAACGGTGGTACCAAGCTTGTGCTTCTTCGAATCGTCCGGTAAGTTCGGCAATTATCCCGAGATACAGCTCGTGTTTTGCTACCCTCCGTGTCCTGCCGATGTCCCGATCGACATCAAGAAGATTTTCAAATGCCTCAGCGGCTTCCTCATATCGTCCCCTTTCCGTATACTGAACGGCCCGTTCGAACAAAATGTCTGCACTTTCAATTCTTTCATCGCCGGGACCGGCACACCCACAAAGAAAGAGAAGAATCAATATAATCAGATGTACGGAACGATACGCCATAGGGATCCGATCCATATTTATCATATCGATATACCTAAACCGACCGTTGCAACATGCAGGTTCCCAAAACTATAATCGGCATTCAGATTAAATATAATAAATTGAAGTGACATTCCCACGGTTGCACGAAAGTGTTCTTCAAATGTTTCGCTAAACGTGATTCGGGTAGTAGCAGTATCGGGTGCTGCAGATTGTTCGCTTGATGGACTATAGTAGTACCGGATGTTAATATCGGAATGCTCGTAACCTAATCCACCGTAGAGGGTAAGACCCGCAAACCGTGTACTTGCGATAAAGTTATAAACCGTTCCGTTCATTTCGAGTATATTACCCAGTTTTGCGTACTGATACAGACCTTGCACAGCGAATTGAAGCGGGATCTCGGGTAAATACTGGCTCAAACTGTGTGTAATTCCGCCTCCGATAACGTCGATCGTGCCGATCTTATCGTCGAATTTTGTCGTCGGCAGATACCGAACAAAAAGTTGTGTGCCGAATACATTTCCAATGTGCATTTGCGGCACCATTATCGGCACGACTTTCCAGTTAAAGCCATCGGGGAAATCACCGTTACCCTGATCGCCGACGACCGTTGCGGTGCGTTCCGTTGAATTTGATGCCGGCGATATTGCGGAGAACGTACGGTGATCATCGGGAATGATTGCTGTTATTGCTTTCATTCCAATATAGATTTCAAATCCTTTGTGGATTTCACCTGTATGAAATGAAGATCGATTTACATTTGCAGAGAATGATTCCATTAACGGCATAAGATAGCCGTGTGCGTTCACAGGCGTCATATGTCGAAGATTTAGTTCGATAATGCGTACATCATCGCTGCCTTTAAGGTTTTGAAACAAACCTAAAGCGACAAGCAACACCGCTATACTATGTAGTATCTTCCTCGCCATTCCCTCCTCATTACGATGCTTTGTGGACCTGGAATTTTTCTAATCCCTGTTTGATAACATCGGGATAGTCCGAAACAAGCACTTGAATACCCGACGTAAGCATTCGTTCGATATCCTGTTGATTTTCCAACCCGTATACACCGATAATAATGTTATGCTTTGCTGCATCGGTGATTCGCCTTCTTGTTACTTCATGTTTTGAACAGACGAAGACCTCGGCGCCTGCCGGCCGTGCGAGCGCCGACGGCATTCTGCCAAAATGCAATACGGGGTGAAAAATAACTCCCGTATGAGCAGTCGGTTCCTGTTCTTTTATATATTTCATTAATTTATGATTAAATGACGAGAAGAGTACCCGTTCGAGCAAATCCATTTTCCGCACGACCTCTACCGTTGCATCGGCAATGTGCGTGTCTGCTTTTCTGATTATGCGCGTTGACTTCAATTCAATATTGATCAATGCGTTCGGCGCTATGAGTTCGAGCGCTTCTACGAGTGTTGGTATTCTCTCATCTTTATATTTTACATGAAACCACGAACCCGCATCCAGTTTTTTCAATTCTGCAAGCGTTAATTCCGATACCTTTCCTTCGCCGTCAGTAGTACGGTCGATTGTCGGATCGTGAATGACAACGACGTGATTATCTTTAGAAACCTGGACGTCGAGCTCAATCATCGAAACACCTGCTTCGAGTGCCATGGTAAATGCAGCTATCGTATTTTCCGGTGCTTTCCCCGAAAACCCGCGGTGAGCAACAACCATCGGTGTGTTTCTCAATTCTTTCATCACAGGATTCAATCGACTATCATTTTTCGTCACAATTATTTTCTCTCGGGTATGTCCATACATTATTTCTTAATTGCAGCGAGGATACGATCATTAACTTCCTGGATTCCGCCGATGCCGTCTATCACGAGCAATTTACCCGAATTCTCGTAATGGTTCCGAACGGGTGTCGTCGATTGATTGTATACATCGAGACGTTGTTTGATGATTTCCGGTTTATCATCATCCCGTTGGTACAGATCACCTCCGCATTCCGGACACGAGGCATTGCTATCGATTGAATCTACCGCTTCATTATATATATGCTTGCATGATCGACATGTCCATCTTTGTGAGAGCCGCGATATTATTTCATCTTCCTCGACCTGAAAATAGATAACGGCATCGAGTTGCATATTGAGCTCCTCGAAAACGGCGTCGAGCGCTTCTGCTTGCGCCACCGTTCGCGGAAAACCGTCCAGAATAAATCCTTTTTCACAATTACATGAGCTTAATACGTCACGCACAAGCCCGATCATAACATCGTCCGGCACCAGTTCACCTCTATCCATAAATTGCTTGGCACGTATGCCAAGTTCTGTTCCTTCGGATATTGCCTGCCGTAAGATATCACCTGTGGATATATGAGGAATATTATATTTATTTTTCAGTAAAGTTGCTTGAGTTCCTTTTCCCACACCAGGCGGGCCAAATAATAATAAACGCATGATTTCTCCTAAGTTTTAACCCAGGCAGGGATAACATATTGTAGAATTCGTAACGTGCCCGTTACGTTAAGTGTATCTTGTAAAAGATAATTAAAAAAGGACGGATTTCCAATAAAAGATAAAATGAAAATATTTAAATGTAAAATATTTAAATTTAGTATATTGTTCTATGGCCTCTATAACCGACAAGAAACGCATATATATGCTCAATAAAATACAAGCCGGCAACGGACCGGTTTTATACTGGATGAGCCGCGATCAGCGTGTAAACGATAACTGGGCATTGTTATTTGCTCAGGAAATTGCTTTTGAGCGGCGGGCGTCGCTGCAAGTCGTGTTCTGTCTTGTTCCCCGATTCCTTGATGCCACAATGAGGCAATACGAATTTATGTTAAATGGTTTGAAAGAGCTCGAGCACACGTTGAAAATGTTAAACATACCGTTTACCCTGTTAGCAGGCAAACCGGAAGAGGAAATCACGCGTTTCACTGAAAATATTGGAGCGGGAGCGGTTGTGACCGATTTCTCACCGCTTAAGATACAACGCACCTGGAAGGAAGCTGTACGTAAAGTAATCAATGTTCCGTTTTGCGAAGTCGATGCACACAATATTGTTCCTTGCCGGGAGGTATCCGACAAACAGGAATTCGGTGCCTATACACTTCGACCGAAAATTTACAGGCAGCTCGATTCGTATTTAATTGATTTTCCTCATATACAAAAACATCCGTTCAATGAACCAGTCGATGAATCCGTGAACTGGGAAAATGAGCGGCGAAAATTGAAGATCGATACCGGAGTGGGTGAGGTCGAACGGTTTCGGCCAGGTGAAAGTGCAGCAAAGAGGATGTTAAATGATTTTATCGATATGTGGCTGAAAAGTTATGCGGATAGCCGGAACGATCCAAATAAAAATGCGCTTTCAAATCTATCGCCGTATCTTCACTTCGGCCAAATTTCCGCACAACGGGTTGTTTTAGAGGTACAGAAAAGCCGGAAGAAGAAACAATCCCGCGATGCTTTCCTTGAAGAATTGATTGTGCGGCGTGAATTATCGGATAATTATTGCTTTTATAATGAGGGGTATGATTCATTTGAGGGTTTTCCGGCGTGGGCGCAAAAAACATTGAACGAACACCGCGCCGATAAGCGCGACTATCTGTACATTGTTGACGAATTTGAGCAAGCTCGTACTCACGATCCGCTCTGGAATGCCGCTCAGATTGAAATGGTCACCACGGGAAAGATGCACGGGTATATGCGAATGTACTGGGCGAAAAAAATCCTGGAATGGACCGAAACACCGGAAGAGGCGCAGGCAATTGCGATTTATTTAAACGACCGGTACGAACTTGATGGTCGTGATCCGAACGGATATACCGGTATTGCATGGAGCATCGGCGGGGTGCATGACCGTGCATGGGCGGAGCGGCCTGTTTTCGGGAAGATACGCTATATGAATTATAACGGTGCAAAGCGAAAGTTCGATGTCGATGCGTATGTTACGAAGTTTAAAGATTAAAGTGGGGCGTAACTATGCCGCGGAACAGACCATGCATATTAACACGATGCCTCCTGAAAGGTAAGTTACACAAGCCCCACCCAATCATGGTTTTTATATTTCTCTCGTAACAATCGCTTTCTTTAATTGCGACAGGTGATATGTTATATCGATCTCTTTCGGGCATGCTTCCACGCAGTTGAAAATTGTTCTGCAGCGCCATATCCCATCACCGTGATCGAGAATGCTTAGCCGCTCATCCGCACCATCATCACGCGAATCAAAGATGAACCGGTACGCTTTGAGTAATGCGGCCGGACCGAGAAAATCAGGATTGCTCCAATTCGACGGACAGCTTGTGCTGCACGCACCGCACATAATACACCAGGTGGATTCGTCGATTATCCGCTGTTCCTGAACACTCTGCAACCGCTCAGTCGGCGGCGGCGGCGTATTATTGATCAGATACGGTTTGATTACCGTATACTTTTGATAGAAGCTTTCCATATCCACAACAAGATCTTTTATCACCGGCAGCGAAGGTATCGGTTCGATGGTAATTGTTCGCTGCTTTTTAAGGTTCCCGATCAATGCCTCGCACGTGAGCAAATTTTCGCCGTTTACGGTCATAGCGCATGATCCGCAAATGCCGTGCGCACACGATCTTCTGAAGGCAAGTGTGCCGTCCTGTTCCCATTTTACTTTGTGCAGCAGGTCGAGTACTTTTTCTTTTGGATCTGCTTCGACTTCATAAGTTTGATAATGTGGTGTTGTATCGGTCTCAGGGTTATACCGGAACAATTTCAATTTTATTTTCATATCAGTACTTCCTTTCCTGAGGTTGGAATTTTGTAATGACAACCGGTTTGTAGGTGAACTCAATCGCGCCGTCGTCTTTTCGGAGCGCAATGGTATGTTTTAACCAGTCGGTATCGTCTCGTTTCGGAAAGTCGATACGTGCATGTCCGCCGCGGCTTTCATGGCGGTTCAATGCACCGTCTACGATGTGTCGCGCGAAATCGAGCAGGTTGCCGAGCTCGAGGGCTTCGGCAAGATCGGTATTGAAGACCGCTCCTTTATCGTCTATTTGTATCTGATTGAAACGCTGCTCGAGTTCTTCTACCGTTTCCAGTGCTTTTTCAAGATTTTTCCCGTCGCGATAGACGCCGACTTTTTCGTTCATTACGTTTTGCAATTCAGTGCGAAGGAGCCCGACCTTTTCATCGCCTTTATTGGTTCGTATTTTTTCGATACGGTCAAGCGATGCTTTGTACCGGTCTTCTGTAAAATCGGCTTTCACGGTTCCGTTGTCGTTTAAAAACCGTACGATTGATTTACCTGCGCGCCTTCCGTATACGACGGCGTCAAGCAAGCTGTTGGTTCCAAGGCGATTTGCGCCGTGCACCGAAACGCAGGCGCATTCACCGGCTGCGTAAAATCCTTCGATCTTTTCTTTTATGCCGTCGGCAAGTACTTCTGCATCGACGGTTACGGGAATACCGCCCATTGAATAATGTGCGGTTGGTTCAATCGGAATAGGTGCGTTAACCGGATCGACGCCGACGAGTTTGCGGCAAAATCCCATAATTTCCGGGAGCCGTTCTTTCAGCCGCTCGGCGCCGAGATGGCGGAGATCGAGATGCACGCACCGTTTACCGTCGATGCCGCGTCCTTCGTTGATCTCCGTCCAGATCGACCGGGATACGAGATCGCGGGGAGCAAGCTCCATGACTTTCGGCGCATATTTTTTCATGAAGCGCTCGCCATCGTTGTTTAAAAGATAACCGCCTTCTCCACGTGCACCCTCGGTAACCAGAATTCCATATCCATAAATGCCCGTCGGGTGGAATTGAACAAATTCCATATCCTCGAGGGGGATTCCCGCGCGTACCGTAATCCCGAGACCGTCGCCGGTATTGGCATGTGCGTTGGAAGTAATTTTATACGCCCTTCCGTAACCGCCGGTGCCGAACATAACGACCTTGCTGTGAAATGCAACGAAGCGCCCGTTCGGCATATCATACGCGACGAGTCCGCGTGTAATATTATCTTTTACCAGCAGGTCGATTGCGTAATATTCGTTGTAAAACTTTACGTTGTTCTTAACGCATTGTTCATACAACGTATGCAGAATAACGTGACCGGTACGATCGGCAGCGTAGCACGCCCTGAGTACGGCTGCTTCACCATAATTTTTTGTATGACCGCCGAATTTGCGTTGTGCAATTTTTCCTTCGGGTGTGCGGCTAAACGGTGTACCGAGATGTTCAAGTTCGAATAATGTGGGAATTGCATCGTTTACGAGCAACTCTATCGCATCCTGATCACCGAGATAATCCGATCCTTTCACGGTATCGAAGAAATGCCAATCGATGTAATCTTCTTCTTCGTTCGCCAGCGCGGCAGCGATCCCGCCCTGTGCTGCACCGGAATGCGAGCGAAGGGGAAAGAGTTTCGATACCACGGCAACATTGTGATATTGCGATGCTTCGAGCGCCGCTCGCAAACCCGCTAAACCGCTTCCCACGATAACGACGTCATGTGATAGTTTCATAGTGGAATTTCCTTTTTCATAAGCATTAAAAATGTAAAATGTTTGCAATTCCGAGTGCGCCGAATCCGATTCCGGCCACGAAAAGTATTGCCAGTACCGCCATATTGAGCCATGACGGCAATTTGAAATCGCGATAGATATTCCAAACACCCTGCAAACCGTGATACAACGCGAGCACTACAAAAGCGATCTGCAGCATTTGGTAGTACGGATTCTGCATTCGTTCGTATACCTTATTGAACGAGTGTCCCATTTCGGGATTGTAATGCATAAGGATAAAATGCCCGACCATAACGAACACAAGCACGATGCCGCTTATGCGCTGGAGGAACCAGCTCATCGAACCCGATCCCCGCGAACCGATATATTTATAAGACATGATAAAACTCCTTGTTCAATTTCAGTTGTAGAAGTTAACGATATGCGACAGAAAATCGTGATCGGCGTGACCGAAAAACATAATATATCCCATCCAGAAAAACACTATAAGACCGATCACGACAGCGCCGTATAGTAACTGTTTATGATATTTAGCGCCTTTTCCGAAGTCTATGATGACGATGCGGATACCGTTGACTGTATGGTAAATGACGAGCCCGAATAAAAGCCATGCCGCAAACAGCCAGTGCGGCGCCATAAACACCTGCATTTTTGCGTTAAACGCTTCGGGCCCTTCCTGCAGCGATGCGAGCGTATTTATATGGACAAGCACGTACGCAGTGAGTCCGATCCCGGTGATGCGGTGTAAAATCCACGCCCAGCTACCGGGAAACTTTTTATAGCGCACAATGCTCGAAGCCCATTCTTTTGTCGGTGATTTTTGATACATGATGGTATACTCCTTGAGTTGCGGTTTGAAGAATACACCGCCGGTGAGAGAGGTAAAAATCCGGAGGTGAAGTGTTCCTATTCATACATAGTAAACCTATGAAAGTTTATGATGAGAAGTGTTGAAGGTAGTTGGGATATAACCTTGCCGGGGCGGCAGGTTGTTCAATACTTCTCCGATTTGTTAGTTTACCAATAAGTTATAAAAGTGTTGGAAGGAAGTCAATAGAAAGGAGGATAAAACCTTATATACTGTTTATAATTTCAGAAATCGTCGTATCGAGACGGCGCTGCCGAGCAAGCCGAGAATGCTGCCGGTAACCAGCACTGCCGCGTAAAAGTATATTTCGTAGTCTCCAAGTGCAAAGAGGTGCTCTGATACATTTTTTCGGATAAAATATAAGATTATGTAAATAAGCACTATTGCCGCAATGCCGCCGCATACCCCTTGTACGAATCCTTCCAGCAAAAACGGTTTCCGGATAAAACCCTTCGTCGCCCCGACCAGTTTCATCGTTTGAATGAGTTTTCGTTTAGCGTAAATCGTCAGGCGAATGGTGTTCGATACGAGAAAGATTGCAGAAATTGCGAGAAGTATGCCGACACCGACGGAAACGGCTATCACCGTTTGAATTCGATCGGTGAGCAT
>PWTU01000571.1 GCA_003562775.1 Ignavibacteriales bacterium | reverse complement strand
TATAAATCAAGTTGATCTTTCAACAAAATATTATTTCATCCTCGACTGCCAGTACCATGGCCTTCTATGTAAATGAGCTATCGCCCAAACTATTATTTGTTTATTGTTCTCTATCGTAAATAGTATTTTATAAGGAAATTTAGAAATGTAAGCTTTGTAAATGTTGTCTTCTTCAATTAAAAACCAGGTTGGATTAATTTTAATTTTGTTGAGCTTCTGAATTACAGACTTCTTAAATCGTGGTCCTAATCCCTTCTGTTGGAGTTCATACCACTCGATTGCTTCATCATATTCTTTAGCCGCCAGTTCATGGATTTTAATCTTCATTATACAGACTTTCAAAATCCAATAATCTTGCTTCTCCCTCCCGCACTGCCTTCATCCGATCTCGTACTTCATGTATCCATGACTGACGAATTTGTTCATCTTCATTTTCCAAACTGGCAAGGATCAACTCCGCAAAAGTCAATCTCTCATTCGGCGGCATTTGTAATACTTTTTCAAATAATCCCTTATCCATCACATACTCCAAGAATACTAATCGTTACTGTGATTACATATTATGTCTTACGATGTGCTATTGTATTGACTCCGTTGTCAAATGACAAATTAACGATAGGATTGAATAAAATCAAGAAAAATAATGATGAATAAAATATAATTTGTTATTTGACCATTTCATATATCTTTCCACTTTCTCTCAGCATCCATTCATAATAATTTATTTCTCTGCAGCTTATCTATTAACTGATCCCGAAATTCACCCCACGATTGTCCGACTTATTTGAAATCTTTTTTTCATCATTATATTGTCTTATCCATTTCTGTCAATCCATCTGCTTCCATTTCAAAACCGGCTTTTTCGCTGAAAGCATAATGCCCTGCAAGAACGGCTCTTTTTATACGTATAAGAGTGTCACTCATATATCATATATAGCAATATCTACACATATTTCGGTTTTAATGCAATTTTATATTCGGTAGCCGTCTAACTATTAGTTTAACTATCCAACCTGTATATGTTTACCCCGTTTTCGTAAATTCTCTATCGAATTAAAAAATGTAACAGGATTACCGAGCGCATCAACCGAAACATGTCCGCCCCTCCCCCGCTAAGATCCATCACGTGTTCGATTACCCGGTCCGTTTGTTCAGCATTGATGGTCGCCGATAAACCGACGCCTCCGCATCCGTGAACGGCAACACATTGTCCGGCAGTCACTTTCCCCTGATCCACTATAGCCCGGAACTTGCGGTAAGCTTATGTCGGGGTCGCGCCCCATCCATCCATGCCAGTCGCTTAGACAAATGCCGGTTGCTTCGACCCTGATGACAACGCTGTCATCCGGAGGAGACGGTTCGGGTACATGCCGGATTGTTAACGGTTGTGCGAATTGTGTGTGGTGATTTTGACGATTAAAAGATGCTCAGGAAACCCGGCGGGCCGACCTGGCTAAAGCTGGAATGCCTTCCCTGAATGTTGGGTACTGTAACGTCATTCCAAGAACTTCAATGAGCTTTCGGTTGCTCGCAACTTTGTTGCTCAAAAGCATCTCAGCTACAATCGGGCCGGCAACCAACCGAAACAGGGGAGCCGGTATGCCGAAAGGTTCCGGCGCCCCCATTTCTTCTGCAAGTGATTTGATTATGGTTCCAACTGGCACCGGCTCATTGTCAGCCACGTTAAATATCTCGCCGGGTAATGGGTTTTCTACACAGGTCACGAATGCCTGAGCACAGTCATCAATGTGCACAAAAGACATCAATTGCCTTCCGTTTCCCGGAAACGCCGTTCGTTTACCTGCCGCGATAGGATCCGCCCAAAAACGTCCGAAGATCCCGCCGAATCCATATACCCCGCCCGGACGCAGCACGATCCCCGGAATACCTCTGTTGTTGACCGCTTCCAGAACAAGCCGTTCACCTGCAGCATAGGGGATTGCTATGCGGTAAGGATTCAGAGGAGAAGTCTCTGTTTTCCCCTCTGAGCTAGGTCCGTAGACTGTTATACCGCTGGTATAGATAAAGACCTTGCATTTACCGGAAACCGTATCTAATGTATGGCGGAGAACCGTTTCTTGTGCTTCGACGAGATCTTGTAAATAACGTTTTCCCGGTCGGTTTGGAATCGGTAAGGTTGCCAGATGAATTACTGCTTCTGCATCACGGACTACATCAATCCATTCTTGGGGTCGTCGAATATCACCCAGTATGGGTCTAATCCCCTGTGCGATTAGTGTATCAAGTTTACCTTTCGAACTGGTAAGACCAATGACCTCATGACCACGGGCGAGCAATTCCTTTGCTACGGCTGACCCCATGAAACCACCGACACCGGTAATAAAGCAGCGCATGGATAATTTCCTTTAGGCAGTATCCGAATGTTTTCTGGCTACTACACCGGCCGCAATCATCCATCCTATTCCAACGGGTATGATAACAAAACCCAAAGGGGCTGTACCGGTGAAAAAGACTGCAATCAATGCAAGAATTCCGGCAAATCCGGCAATGTATCCCCAATTACGAAGCCATTTGGGGATCCACGCACCGTAGCCTGCAATCGAAAGAAAAAGCGGTCCCGCACCAATAATGAGCATAGTTGCCAAATCATCAAGCCGGGTGCCGATCCAGCCAACGACACTGGCTAAAATAATATCGCCCGAAGAAGCATCCGGCGCTATCTGTACAGCAATGGATAGCATTGCGATAAAGGAAACTATGGCAACAGGTACGGCAGTTCTAACACAAACCAGTGCGACTATCGTCATGGCTCTGTTATTGTTGGGTATTTCGGACATGATAGTTATTGCACTTCCCATAAGTAGAACCCCTAAAACCCAAAAACTGGTATTGACAACCAACAAGGTCTGAACCTGAGCTGCTTGAATCAAATAAGCGTTCATCTCTTTATTTATAAGCGTATCCCAAAGATCGGTACCCGAAGCACCCCAGAATACAGCACCTATTATCATAGAGACCGCTCCTGCAATTGCCAGGTTTCCTCCCGTTGAATAGATTGATTTCGCCATCATTAATCTCCTTCAATTTAACGTGGGTAATTATGACTATTTTATTTATGAATTTGTGAAATCCGTGGCTCTCGAATTTTACAAAAAAAGAAATTTGCTTTTCTAAAAATTGTACAAATGTTCCTTCGTAAAAATCCAGCGCATTTCAAAATGGTAGTTGACCGGCCAGGGAAGATTTATACCTTTTGTATTCACCCGGGGTCATTTCTGCAAACTCTTTGAAAGATCGTATGAAATGAGCTTGATCAAAATAGTTATTGTACATCGCAGTGGCGGTAAGGTTACCTGACATATTATGGATGCAATGGACCGATTGAACAAACTGAATTAATCTTTGATATGAATGAGATGATAAACCGAACCAATCCTTGAATATTCTGAATGTCTGCGTCCGTGAATATCCCAGAAGTTGTTCTATCGGTTTATTCCGGCGATTCATTGTCGGAATCGTAATTTTATGAATAGTTTTATGGATATCAATGGCGAGGTACAAGTCCGGCGACTCAACAATCCGCGATAATACAAATTTCTCCAACCATTTTGCTTTATCAACAAATGTTCTGTTTGAGTTTAAGGTATCTTCAATTTGACCGAGAGATTTGAAAATAGAATTCCCCTCTAAATAATAATCTCTAACCTCACACGATGGTATCCCGAACAACGCTTTTACGGCAATGGGCTTCATCTGTAATCCGATGTGATGAAATTGTTCAAAAGATAAGGATAGGGGTCTTGTATGTAAACCGGACAAAAAACAAAAATTCCTGAGCGGGCTATTCCGCTCGTCTATTTTTCTTGCTGAAAGCATTCGTCCCGGAGGACTTAAACGAAATATTAATTCTACTTTGCCCGATGGAAGTATTTTCCATCGTGCCGGTGAATCCGCTTTCTGCATCCAGATGATATCAACGATGCCTTTGAGCTTAACAGGTATGTAGTGTTGATAGATCAATGATATAACGTTTTGTTGATGCACTGTTATTCATTAACGGCTCGACGGGTCACTCTACTCCAGGAATATAATAATTTATTTTCCACAATGTCAACCAAAGGGTGGTTTCTATTAGTTATTAGTTTCTATTAGTTATATTTATACAGTTGCCGGTTGCGTCACCTCGTGTCTTACGGGCGTCCCAATGTGGAAGAAAGCACAAGCCTGATCGATTTACGATAATCTTTTTAAAGGGCACTGCACACGGTTCCAGCAAGCGGTACGCCCGTACCATCGTAGGTAGTACATAGCTCGAATCAATAGTGTCCGGTAAACATTATGAATAATCGTCGCAACGCTTTGTGAGATAATGAGTTGCAGGAAAAAATGAGCGTAATCGATTTCAAAATTTAAGGTAAATTCTCGTCATTTCACTAAAATAATTAATCAAAAAAACACATCCACCCCTTGACATCAACTAATAAATTCCCTATAATTCACATTCATTATGAACACCAGGTATTACACATATTGCAACGCAAACGAAAGCCGGTCATATTGGGCCTGGTTTTGGTATACATATATGCAGATTGGTGTTCTGAGAATGGAAACATAACAAAAATATAAAATAATATAATTTATCAAAAGAAGCCCTTCCTGGATCACCAATCCGGGAAGGGCTTTTTTATTTTACTGTATGGATTTTTCAACATTCAAAACATTGGCGCAACAATATTCAATCGTACCGGTGACCGATACCATGCTTGCGGATACGATCACTCCCGTTTCGGCGTATCTGCGGCTCCGGAAGGAAGCAAAAGCATCGTTCCTCCTCGAAAGCGTCGAAGGAGGTGAGCGGTTCGGAAGATATTCATTCATCGGCAGGAATCCGACTTTCACTTTACGCACACGCGATCTCCAAACAATCAGTCAATCGCACAATCAATCAATCCCGTTGGGAAATAATTACTTTAAAAATATTGAATCACTAATCGGCGGCGACACAACACCAAACCTCCCGGAATTACCCCGTTTCACCGGCGGATTGGTCGGTTTCATCGGCTATGATCTTGTCAGACATATTGAGAAAATTCCTGAAACGGTCGTCAACGACAATAAGGTGGATGATTCAATACTCGGATTTTATCCGACGGTCGTCGCGTTCGATCACTTTAAACAACGGATCACTTTTATCGCGAACGTCATCATCGATAAAAACAAAGATCTTCTCGACCAATACAACACGGCCCGAAATGAAATCAAGTTGCTGCGATTTTCGTTGTTATCGTCCCTCACATCCGGCGGTACGTTTACCGCCGACTCGGATCGTGTTGCGGCAAACACATCGCGTAAAGAATTCGAAAAAAATGTCTGTACAGCAAAGGAATATATCCGGGCGGGAGATATTTTTCAGGTAGTATTGTCGCAGCGTTTCGAGGTTCCGTATCAAGGCGATGTTTTCAATGTTTACCGCGCATTGCGGGTAGTTAATCCGTCGCCGTATTTGTATTATCTGGATCATGGAGATACACAGGTCATCGGTTCATCGCCCGAGATTCTTGTCCGAAAAGAAGGAGAGACTGCCGAGACATTTCCCATTGCAGGGACGCGACCGCGGGGAACGAATGAAGCGGAAGATGTACAGCTTGAACGGGAATTGCTGGAAGACGAAAAAGAACGGGCGGAACACATCATGCTTGTCGATCTCGGCAGAAACGACATCGGCCGCGTATGCAAACCGGGTACGGTCAAAGTTAACGAGCTCATGCATGTGGTGCGTTATTCGCATGTAATTCATATAGCGTCCCGCGTATCCGGTACGGTAAAAAACGGTACTACTGCCGTCGATGTTTTCAAAGCTGCATTCCCGGCGGGAACCGTTTCCGGTTCGCCTAAAGTACGTGCGATGGAAATTATAGATGAGCTGGAACACACGCGAAGAGGTATATATGCGGGCGGCGTCGGGTATTTTGATTTTGCAGGAAATATGGATATGTGCATCGCCATCAGGACGCTTTACGCAAAGAACGGGACACTGTACTTTCAAACGGGCGCCGGTATCGTGGCGGACTCAATTCCGGATAAAGAATTTGAAGAAACAATTAATAAATCAAATGCGATGCGGGAAGCGATTCGGGCGGCGGAAGGTATAGGGGCGCGGCGCTTGTAGAAAGTAATGCCATGCTCCATCATAAAAACTGGAAACACAAAACATAAAACAAGAAACAAAACTATGATATTCGTTCTTGATAATTACGACTCTTTCACGTACAACCTCGTTCAGCTTCTCGGACAATACGATGAGGTGAATGTAGAACGGAATGATAAAATTTCGGTTGACGGGATCGAATCACAAAAACCGTCACATATTGTCATATCGCCGGGACCGGGCAGACCGGAACACGCGGGAATAACCGTCGAATTAATTAAAAAACTCGGCCCGAAAATCCCCATACTCGGCGTTTGTCTCGGTCATCAGGCAATCGGGTATGCGTATGGATGCAGCATTACAAGAGCCCTCTCATTAATGCATGGAAAAACTTCAATGGTAAAGCATACCGATACCGGCGTATATCGGGGTCTTGAAAACCCGTTTGTTGCAACGAGGTATCATTCTCTTGTAATCGACAGAAATACTCTCATTCCCGATTTAACAATAACTTCGGAAACCGAAGATGGTGTTATTATGGGAGTGAAGCACAAACGTTTTCCGCTCGAAGGGATACAATTCCATCCTGAATCGATATTGACAACCGAAGGACCAAAGCTGATCGGAAATTGGTTAGGGAAATGATATGAAACATATAGTTTATTCCGGGAGGACAAAATGAAACAATACATCCAAAAGTTGTTGGAGAAACAGGATCTGACTCCGGCCGAAGCGGCAGAAGCAATGACGTTTATTATGGAAGGGAATGCCACCGAGGCACAGATCGGTGCATTTCTTATCGCCGAGAAAATAAAAGGCGAGCATGTTGATGAGCTAACCGCGTTTGCACGTGTGATGCGTGAAAAATCCTTAAAAGTAAATCTCAACGGAACGGCTGCCCTTGATATGTGCGGCACCGGAGGGGACGGATCGGGAACATTCAATATTTCCACCGTGGCGTCGTTTGTTGTCGCCGGCGCCGGCGTTACCGTTGCAAAACATGGAAACAAATCTATTTCAAGTAAGTGCGGAAGCGCCGATCTCTTACGATATCTCGGTGTGAATATTTCAACGCCGCCCGAACTCGTTCAACGCTGTATTGTTGAAACGGGCGTCGGTTTTTTATTTGCTCCGGTATTTCACCCCGCAATGAAATACGCTGCAAAACCACGTACAGAACTCGGCGTTAAAACGCTTTTTAATATGATGGGACCTATGACAAACCCGGCTGGAGTAGAGTATCAACTGGTGGGTACGTTCAGTCTCGAAGCGGCGGAAAAAATGGCCCGTGTTTTTTCAAATCTGGGCGCGAAACGGGTACTCGTAATTCATTCAGACGATGGAATAGATGAAATTTCTCTGTCGGTGAATACAACGGTTTTTGAGGTCGTGGAAAATCAACCCGTTAGAACGTACTCAATATCCCCGGTGGATTTGGGCTTCTCCCCCGCTCCGCTTTCGGAACTCCTCGGCGACACCGTGGAAATAAACGCTGAAATTTGTAAAAACATTCTCAAGGGAAATAAGGGTGTACACCGGGATATTGTTGTTCTTAATGCCGCGTTCGGATTATTCGCATCCGGGAAAGCAAAAAGCCCGCGGGAAGGAATCGAAATGGCGAAAGAATCGATCGATAGCGGCAATGCAGAGCGGAAATTGAAAGACTTAATCGATGCCTCGAACAGTGAATAAATAGTAGCTCCTATGAACAAGCTTCAGGAAATACTGCGTTACAAACGCGGCGAGGTGAAACGTCGAAGACGTGAAGTTCCGATTACATCGCTTATTAAACGACCGCTGTACAACCGGACGCCACGTTCATTATATACATGCATTGTTTCTGTTGAAAATGGATTCGGCATCATCGCAGAGTTTAAGCGAAAATCTCCGTCGGCCGGCATAATCCGCGACGACATCGATCCGGTCGAAACTGCGCTGCAATATGTAGATAACGGAGCTGCGGGTATCTCGGTGCTAACCGATGAAAAATACTTCAGCGGTTCGTTGAACGATCTTGAACGGGTAAGCCGGGCAGTAACAATCCCGGTTCTCCGGAAAGATTTTATCGTCGATGATTATCAACTTCACGAAGCAAAAGCTTACGGCGCCGATGCCGTGCTGCTCATCGCTGATATTTTATCGAAAGATGAATTGCATTATCTCTTCGGTCAAGCCGCAAAGCTGGGATTGGAGTGTCTCGTCGAATTATACAATCAATCGGCTATAGAAAAAATCGATTTCCGTACCATGAAACTTATCGGCGTAAACAACCGCGATCTCAGAACTTTTTCGGTCGATCTCAGTCATACACAAACCATGATACAAAAACTCCCGGATGACGTTCCGGTTATCAGCGAAAGCGGCATACAAAGCAATGACGATATCGAAACGGTAAGACGGTACGGAGCAAAAGGCGCTTTGATCGGCGAATGGTTTATGAAAAGTATGAAGTCCCGCAAGAGCGGCAGACCGTTGATTAAAATTTGCGGCATTACTAACCCGGATGACGCTCTTGTCGCTGCAGAATCGGGCGCCGATGCATTGGGGTTTATATTCTACGAAAAAAGTCCGAGATACATTGCTCCGGAGAATGCCGGCGACATTATCAAACGTTTGCCGGAACACGTGCATTTCGTCGGAGTCTTTGTTAATCATAACCGTACTGAAATTGAACACATCATCGACTTAACGGGAATAAAAATCGTCCAGTTACACGGCGATGAATCACCCGGTGATTGTACATTCACCTCCGCACAAGTCTGGAAAGCAATCCGCCCCCGCAACGGCACGGATATCGAATCGCTCGATACATTTACAGTCGATGCATTTTTATTCGATACGTTCGATAAAGCCCGATACGGCGGAACCGGAAAAACCGGTAATTGGGAAATTGCACGCATTGCAGGACAGCATTATAAAGTGATTTTATCCGGCGGATTAATTCCCGGAAACATAGCAGAGGCAATTTCGACCGTTCGGCCGTACGGAGTCGATATAAACAGCGGAGTGGAATCCGGACCCGGTAAGAAAGACATACGAAAAATAGAAAAACTTTTTCAAATCATTAACGGTACACAATAAGGAGTAAAGGCATAACATTATGTTAATAGCAATGAAAACAACCGCTACACGGGAGCAAATCGAAGCGGTAAAAGAAAAAATATTTTCGCTCGGCTATACCCCGCACGTTATCGGCGGCGCGCAGCGGATCGCAATCGGCATCACCGGCAATCAGGGTAAAATCGATCCCTCACATTTCATTTCAATGGGAGGAGTTGCCGAAGCGATCTCGGTTTCCAAACCATTCAAATTGGTCGGGCGTGAATTTAAACCCGACGACACCGAGATTTCGGTTAACGGCAATCTCATCGGAGGGAGGGAATTGACAATCATTGCGGGTCCGTGCTCGGTAGAAAATCGCGAACAGATTATTGAAATGGCGGATATACTTACTTCACTTGGCATTAAATATCTTCGCGGAGGCGCATTCAAACCGCGGACTTCCCCCTATTCCTTTCAGGGATTGAAGGAGGAAGGACTTGTTTATCTTGAGGAAGCCCGGAGTAAAACCGGAATACATATTATAACCGAAGTTCGCAGCGAAGAAACTCTTCCTATCGTGGCTGAAGTCGCCGATATAATTCAGATAGGCGCACGAAATATGCAGAACTTCGCTCTGCTCGAGGCGGTCGGCGGTGCGGGAAAACCCGTTCTGCTTAAACGCGGTAATTCCGCAACGATCGAAGAACTGCTTATGGCAGCCGAGTACATTGCACATCAGGGAAATCCCCACATAATTCTATGTGAACGTGGAATACGAACATTTGAAACGTATACACGGAATACGCTTGATCTGAACGCGATACCGGTTATCAAAAAACTTTCACATCTGCCGGTGATCGTCGATCCGAGCCACGGTATCGGTATATGGGACGGCGTACCCCCGATGTCGATGGCGGCTATCGCAGCGGGCGCCGACGGTTTGATGATCGAAGTACACAGCAATCCGGAAAGTGCATTATCCGACGGATACCAGTCGATCAAACCGGAACGCCTAAAAAATCTCCTGAAAAAAATCGGGCTTTTAGCGGATATAATGAATAGATCGGTTAATTTACAAACGAATGAGGTAAATGAAAAAATATACACAACCTGATGCCCGCGGTTATTTCGGAAAATACGGCGGCAAGTACGTTCCGGAAACATTAATGTACGCGCTCCAGGAATTGGAAGAAGCATACACTGCGGCAAAGAACGACGCATCTTTTCAAGAAAGTTTAGATAATATGCTCGACGATTATGCCGGGCGTCCTACCCCGCTGTACTTTGCAGAACGTCTCACGAATCATTACGGCAAAGCAAAAATCTACTTAAAGCGTGAAGATCTTTGCCACACCGGCGCACATAAAATAAACAATGTTATCGGGCAGATGCTGCTTGCCCGGATGATCGGGAAAAAACGAATCATCGCCGAGACGGGCGCCGGTCAGCACGGAGTTGCAACCGGAACCGTTGCCGCAAAACTCGGACTTGAATGCATTGTATATATGGGGCGGGAAGACACACGACGGCAGGAATCCAACGTAAACAAAATGAAACTGCTCGGAACGGAAGTGGTCCCCGTCGACTCGGGCACGCAGACATTGAAGGATGCAACCAATGAAGCGATACGCGATTGGGTTACGAACGTGCAGGATACCTTTTACGTTATCGGCTCCGTCGTTGGTCCGCATCCATATCCGATGATGGTGAGAGATTTTCAGAGCATTATAGGCCGCGAAACAAAAGAACAACTGCAAAACCGGGAGAATACTCTTCCCGATTATCTCCTGGCGTGTGTCGGCGGCGGCAGCAATTCCATCGGGCTGTTCTATCCGTTCATCGATGACGACTCCGTAAAGATGATAGGCGTTGAAGCTGCCGGATACGGCATCACGACGCGGCAGCACGCTGCGACGCTGACACTCGGTAAACCCGGCGTCTTGCACGGTAATTTGAGCTATCTCTTGCAGGACGAAAACGGTCAGGTAATGCCGGCGCATTCAATCTCGGCGGGACTCGATTATCCGGGAGTCGGACCGGAGCACAGTTATTTAAAAGATACCGGAAGAGTCCGGTATGAATCGGTCTCCGATACGGAAGCGCTCGAAGCAGTGCGGGAATTGTCTCGATTGGAAGGCATAATCCCCGCACTTGAAACTGCACACGCCCTTGCTTATTTGTCAAAACTAATACCGGAAACCACGGAGAATGATATCGTTGTCATGAATCTTTCCGGTAGAGGAGAAAAAGATCTCGGAACGATATTTAAACATCTAATTAGCGATCAATGAAAAATCGAATAGAAATAACACTGGATTCTCTCCGGCAGCGTAACCGTAAAGCGCTTTCGATATTCATCACCGCGGGGTATCCGGCTATCGATGCCACCCCGGTGATCGTGAAGGCGCTTGAAAAATCCGGAGCAGATATCATCGAGCTTGGCATCCCCTTCTCTGACCCACTTGCCGACGGACCCACGATTCAACTCTCATCGGATGTTGCGATCAAAAACGGGGTTACACTCCGGACTGTGTTCGAGACGGCTCACCGGATTCGAAATGAGTCGGATATCCCGATCATTCTGATGGGCTACGTGAACCCGGTAATGGCATACGGTGTTGAGAGATTTATGGAGGCGGCATCGAAAAACGGTGTGGATGGATTGATTGTTCCCGATATTCCCGTCGAAGAATCGGAGGAATATCGTACGTTAGCACTGAAATTTAATCTCGCCCCTATTTTTCTCGCGGCGCCGACATCATCGGATGAACGATTACAACAAATCGATGCCGCGTCTGAAGGATTCGTTTACTGCGTATCAACAACCGGCGTTACCGGACGGGATAATCTCCTTCCGGAAAATGTGAAAGAGTATTTACAGCGCTGTAGAAATCAGATCAATAATAACCCTTTACTTGTTGGGTTTGGAATTTCTTCCGGCGAAGATGCGCGTACACTTGCACCTTACTGCGACGGAGTCATTGTCGGCAGCGCGCTCATCAAGCGGATACAAAGCGGCCGGGACGGGAATTACATCCCAACTCTATGCACATTTGTGAAGGAATTACGTGAGGGATTGGATAATGGGGCGTAATAATATTTTTTTAAAATACGCGTATCCCTATTGACTTTGATCAAAATTTTCGCAATTAATAATAGTGAGTGTCTTTTTTACTCATTCCCTCATAACCAACAATTTATTAAAGAAAGGAGGGAAACCTACCGGAAACTAACCTGAATTAATACATTACACATATTTAATCAATTCTATTTTTTATAACCATTTTATGCGGGGTTCACTATGACACAACACGTAAAATCGTCCCGGGGAATTCGTAACAATCTTCGCAATGAAAATGATCCGTATCTGTTGCCGAAAGGTATGGGAATGAAAGAACCGCTTCGATGCAAAGAGTGCGGTTTGATCTACTGGAATAAGCGATGGTATCGGGAACAGGAGGCGAAGAGATTATATGGCGATAAAAAAATTCAGGGGGAAATAAAGTGTCCCGCATGCAGAAAACGAGCGGATAATGTGCCGATGGGGCTTGTAACACTGGAGGGCTCGTTTCTCCGCGATCATAGCGACGAAATATTCAATCTAATCCGGAACGAAGAAAAGAAAGTAATGCACCACAATCCTCTCGACAGGATTGTTCATGTTAAAAAAACAAAGAAAGGAATTGAAATTACAACAACGACCGAGCGGCTTGCTCAACGTTTGGGCAAAGCGGTTCACCGTGCATATTCGGGAGAGATTCACTACAGCTTTTCCGACGGGGTGAAGTTTGTGCGGGTCCAATGGAGTCGTGATAATAACATACATTAAAATTCATAATCGATGTAAACTCACAAACTTGCCCGGCTTCTGCATTTATTCGTAACTGAAAATTCGAGACGTATGCTTCAATTATTATCCTGAAGATGCCGGGCAAGATATTTGCTCCACCATCTATCTATATACGGCGCCGTCCAAATTGTAACGGTAAAAAATACGACGGCGGCTATTAAATCAATCACATAGTGATACCAGAGATAGGCAGTTGAAATAATCAGCAGGGTTCCGATCACATACAGATATTTTCGGCAATTCAACCGGTACAGCCAAACAGCATACATCAACACCATTGTTAATTGCGTATGCCCGCTCGGAAACACGTCCCGGTGTACGTAATCTTCCGGGTTGGTAACCCCCGGCGGGATTCCCTCTCCTCTGTTCAGCAACTCCCGGATTATATCCGTTAAAAACAAACCGGGCAAGTCTTCATTCTTTGTAAGAAAATCGTGGATGGTAAAGCGCGGACCGATGGCAGGCACGAGAAAATAACCGATATAAGAGAGATAAAATCCGTAAACAATAATTAAAATATAATAATAAAACTCCTTAAACAGTTTACGTCGGTACATTTCATACCCTGCAATGAGAAATAAAAAATAATAGGTTGCATATATAACTTGTAATATCTCCGTAAGAACCGGATGTGAAAACTGTGCAATCCATTCGGTAGGATTAACGCCAAACATCCAGGCGTCGATCTGTATTAACAGTTCATCATAATCGCGCTGCCGGATGGGGTACACCATATAGCCGACTTCCGTAAAAATAAATATAATCAACGCTACGGGATGCCAATCGCGCAAAATACGAAGAAAATTATTCGCCGGTAATCCGGAATACCGAAAGGCAAAAATTAATATAAACAACGATACCGCGGTATTGACCGTGATAAAAATCCACCACCCGGGGATCCGGCTATAAAATAAAATATTCAAAATTGATAAAAAGAACAGGAATACAATCGAAACAATATCGTGAGCGCGAAGATTATGAAAATATTTCATACGGTTCTATATTAATAACTAAATTTCTAAAATAAAAAATCGGAAAAGTGATTGAAATATTTTGCTACCTTTCACGTACACACCCCTAACCCCTCTTGTTAGAGGGGAACCACGCCGCAGGCGAGGCACCTGCCCACCCATTGGTATCCACGAGGGACTCCCCTCTAACAAGAGGGGGTGCGTCGGATTGTGCGTTGGCGGGGGTGTGTTGTTTTTGAATTTGTATAATTTTATTTTTACGTACTTTTTTCTTTCAACCACACACCCCTAACCCCTCTTTGTAGAGGGGAACAGCCGCACTTGCCTTCCTGATGGCAAACGCGATTGGTGATATTTGGTGTCTTGGTGGCATATGTTATCTTTAGGGATAATGTTTTTTCCAACGGCGGGAACACCATTCACAATGCCGTCGTCTAACAAATCAAATTAAAACATTTTTCTACTAATTCCGTATATATAAGCGGAGGTGAAAAGATATGAAAATTTTAAATAATTTCCACATAATGACCGCCATCCTATGCTTACTTTTTATAACGGCGGTCGGAAATGCACAGGATGAGAGAGAAAAGCACGTCGAAATTATAAGGATTTCCGGCTCTCCCTGGCTCGGAGTTCAGTTATCGAATATCACTCCCGACATTATCGATAGAGAGGGAATTACCGTCGATGAGGGAGCGTATGTGAGCAATGTTACCGAAAACAGCCCTGCCGATTCTGCGGGACTTCGTGAGGGCGATATAATAATCAGATTCGGAGATCGTGAAATTTATGAAGCAGACGGGCTGGTGCGGGCAGTTCGAAGATCGGAAAAAAACGAGCCGATTAACATAGTAATCATTCGCGACGGTGAAGAACACAGATTAACTGCTACATTGCGCGAGCGACCACGCCGGCATGCAGTGCGCGTTGCGAGGCCGGACCGTCATCGAATAATGATAGAGCATCGGTATGGACGTTTGGGAGTAAGCGTCATCAATTTGAATCCTCAACTTGGTGAGTATTTCAAGGTACCGGACGGAAAGGGTGTCCTGGTAGAAAAAGTTCATGAAGATACCCCCGCAGAAAAAGCCGGAATTCGCGCCGGAGATGTAATCGTTAAAATTGGTGACAGGGAAATCGATACTTCACGACGGCTCCGTCGTGTGTTGTCGACCTACGATGCGGGAGAAGAAATACGGATAGAAATTGTCCGGGATGGCGCCCGGAGGACATTGACAGCTCAACTTGAAGAGCGAAGCGCCCCGGAATTCTATTTCCCGGAATTCGATCCGGAAGATCTTGAAATTCAGATATTCGGGCCCGGCGGTGCGGAAGAGTTCAAACGAAATTTAGAAGAGAGTATTCGACCGGGACTTGAGGGTTTGAAATTCCAGCTCGAAAAACATTTTAAGGATTTCCAGATTGAATTCCCGGAACGTATCCGGGAGGTATCACGACAAATTAGAATATAACCGATTTTCCGATAATCACTGTCACAGATGCATAGGAACGATAACGTGTGGAAGCAGCGTCTGTGACAGTGAGGTAATTGACTTTTATCCCGCCGAAGCGTATCTTACAATTCGTTTTACTCAAATCAGGAGCACACTATGGGTACAATTATTGCAATTGCAGTTGCCGTCCTGCTTGTTTTGTGGGTCATTATGCGGTATAACAAACTTATTCGTTTACGCAATCAAACCACAAACGGCTGGAAACAGATCGATGTACAGCTCAAACGCCGACACGACCTCATCCCGAATCTGGTGAACACCGTTAAAGGGCAGATGGAGTTCGAGCGCGAAACACTGGAGAGCGTCATTCAGGCAAGAAACAGCGCGCTCAACCCGAAAGGGGTAGCAGATGCAGCGGAGAAGGAAAATATGTTAACCGGCGCTCTTTCAAAATTGTTTGCACTTGTCGAGAACTATCCGCAACTTCGATCCAATGAGAATGTGAAGCAATTACAGGAAGAACTAACCAGCACGGAAAACAAAATTGCATTCGCGCGGCAATTCTACAACGACATTGCCACGAAGTTTAACACCGCGACACAAATGTTTCCCGGCAATATCATTGCAAATATGTTCGGCTTTAATGCTGCTGAACTGTTTGAGATCACCGTTCTCACCGAACGTGAAGTCCCGAAAGTAGATTTATCATTTAACAAACGATCGAAATAATGGGTTTTTACAACAAAGGTCGTAATCTTTACGAACAGCAAGTCCACAACAAACGCATGACGCTGCTCGTTATGCTCGGGTTTATATTATTTCTCGGGTTGCTGGGCTTCGGGTTCGATATGATTATGCTGGAATTCTTTCCGCTCGGTACGTTGTTTGCCCTGGCGCTCGGTGTAGGCACCGCCGCGTGGAGTTATAACAGCGGTGCTGCATCGGTTATCCGATCAACCAATGCGTATCCCGCCGATCCGAACAATCCGGCGCATCGTCAACTTATCAATGTCGTTGATGAAATGACAATAGCGTCCGGCATGCCGCGCCCCAAAGTATTTATCGTTCCGGACAAGGCGCCGAACGCTTTCGCAACGGGGAAAAATCCCGACGATGGATATGTTGCCGTTACCGAAGGTTTACTTAAAACGTTGAATCGCGAGGAATTGCAGGCGGTCATAGCTCATGAAATTGCACACATCCGTAATTATGATATTCGCTTGATGACGATTGTTGCCGCACTCGTCGGCGCCATATTAT
>PWTU01000043.1 GCA_003562775.1 Ignavibacteriales bacterium | reverse complement strand
ATGAGCATGGTTCCGATGGGCGGAAAAGGTTTTTCCGCAAACCCGTATCTGGCTGAACATTTTCCCGCCGCATATATTAATATGGGATTGACGGCTGAGAACGTCGCCGAACGATACGGCATCACTCGTGAAATGCAGGATGAGTTCTCATACCGCAGTCATATGAATGCAATTAATGCGATCAAAAACGGTTATTTTAAAAATGAAATTGTACCGCTCGAAGTCGAACAGACGTATCGATCCAACGGAAAGTTTGAAAACAAAACCGTAACCTTCGATACCGATGAGGGACCCCGAGCCGATACTACATTGGAAGCTCTTGCGGGACTGAAGCCCGTGTTCAAACAAGGTGGAACGGTAACGGCGGGGAATTCATCGCAGATGAGCGACGGTGCTGCTATCAGTGTGATTATGTCGAAACAGAAAGCGCGCCGGCTCGGTGTAAAACCGATAGCGCGCCTCATTGCATATGCGATCGGCGCCGTTCATCCCGATGAGATGGGCATCGGTCCGGTCGAAGCAATACCCAAAGCATTAAAGATGGCAAAGCTCGAATTGAAAGATATCGATATAATTGAATTGAACGAGGCATTCGCCGCACAGGCGGTCGCCGTTATCCGGAAAGTAAATCTCGACTCCGAAAAGGTGAACGTAAACGGCGGCGCCGTTGCGCTCGGGCACCCGCTTGGCTGTTCCGGTGCAAAGCTAACGGCGACTGCGTTGCACGAGCTTGCGCGCCGCGACGGCAAGTTAGCGATGGTAACGATGTGCGTCGGCGGCGGTATGGGAGCGGCGGGGATCTTTGAGAGAATAGAATAAAAATACGAAACACGGAGACACGGAGTACACAGAGAACCACGGAGAATTAAAATAACTCTGTGAATCTCTGTGTCTTCTCCCGCTCTTTTCATTCATAGAGTATAATGGATGCGGGATACCGCTTGCGGGAGGTGCCTCTGTGGTAAAATAATCATTTTCATAAAAGCAGGAAATGGAGATATTTAAAATGGCAATCACAGAAGAAAAACAATACACCAAAGGCGGTGCGTTTTTAATCGAAGATTATCAGCCCGACGATATTTTCACACCGGAGGATTTCACCGATGAGCATAAGATGATCTCGCAAACGGCGCGCGACTTCGTTCAAAACGAGATCATACCGAAAACGGAAGATATTGAAAATCAAAACTATGATGTCATAAAAGGACTTTTACGAAAAGCGGGCGAGTTAGGATTGCTTGCAATCGATATCCCCGAAAAATACGGCGGGTTGGGGCTTGACGTACAGAGTTCGATGCTTGTTGCGGAAGAATTCGGGAAATCCGGTTCATTTGCCGTTACCCATGGTGCGCACGCAGGCATCGGAACATTGCCGATCGTGTATTACGGAAGTGAGGAGCAGATGGATAAATATCTTCCCCGCATCGCGACGGCAGAATTGATATCCTCATACTCGCTTTCGGAGCCGCAGGCAGGGTCGGATGCACAGGCGGCGCGTACGACCGCAAAACTTTCCGATGATAAAAAGCATTACATGCTCAACGGACAAAAGATGTGGTTGTCGAATGCAGGTTTTGCGGATTTATATATTACTTTTGCAAAGATCAACGGCGAACAGTTTTCCGCATTTATAATCGAAAAGGGTATGGAGGGCGTTTCGATCGGGGAGGAGGAAAAGAAATTGGGAATCAAAGGATCGTCGACACGGCCATTGTTGCTGGATAATGCAAAAATACCGGTCGAGAATCAACTGGGCGAAATCGGACGCGGTTTTATCATTGCACTGAACATTCTCAACATCGGCAGGTTCAAACTTGGCGCTGCAACCATCGGCGCGTCGAAAGAGATAATGAAATATACCGTGCAATACGCCGGTGAACGAAAACAATTCGGGCAGCCGATCGCCCATTTCGGGTTGATCAAACACAAGCTCGCGGAGATGGGGATACGCGTTTTTGCAGGCGAAAGTATATTATACCGCACTGCAGGATTGATAAATAATCTGCTGCACGGCGTCGATGATGAATCGCCGGAAGCATCGAAACAGAGACTCAAAGCCATCGAGGAGTATGCGGTTGAGTGTGCGATAATTAAGGTGTATTGCAGCGAGATTCTCGATTACGTTGTCGATGAAGCGATGCAAACATACGGCGGATACGGATACAGTGAAGAATACCCTGTTGCACGTGCATACCGTGATTCACGTATCAACAGAATTTTCGAAGGGACGAACGAAATTAACCGGCTGCTCACCCCCGGTATGATGCTCAGGCGCGCGATGAAAGGCGAACTTGGATTAACGCAGGCGGCGATGAACGTGCTGAATGAAATTCTTAGCGGTCCTTCGTTTGAAGAGGAAGATACTTCGTTGTTCGGTCCCGAAAGGAAGGCGGTAAAAAACGCAAAGAAAGCCGCTTTAATGGTTGCCGGAAGCGCAGTGCAAAAATTCACCGATAAGATTGCCGATGAGCAGGAAATACTCGGACACCTCGCAGATATATTGATGGACGTCTATGCAATGGAGAGTATATTGTTGCGTACAGATAAAATCGTTGCAAAAGAAGGAGAAGATAAAGCGCAGCATCCAATCGATATGACGAAAGTATTTATAAACGATGCCGTGCACCGCATCGACTGGTCGGCAAAGCAGGCGCTCGCTGCGTTTAACGAAGGAGATACGTTACGTACACAATTGACCGCACTCAGGCGCTTTACGCGATATACACCGGTGAATACCACCCGATTACGCCGGCAAATCGCCGATCGCTTTTCGGAACGTGGAAGCTACTTTGTTGTTTGAGAAGGGGGGGGCAATTTAAACTCACCCCAATACCGCATTAATCGCCGTAACGTTTACGATATCCTCCACGCTGCATCCTCGTGAGAGGTCGAACGCAGGTTTTTTTAATCCCTGCACTATCGGTCCGTATGCTTCTGCCTTACCCAATCGCTGCGCCATCTTGTAACCGATGTTCCCGGCGTTTAGATCCGGAAAGATAAGTACGTTTGCATTTCCTTCAACCGGTGAATCCGGCGCCTTCCGGCGGGCGACCGAAGGGACGATAGCAGTATCCAACTGCAACTCGCCGTCAACAATTAAGTTCGGTTTTTTTTGTATTACTATATCGGTCGCTTCCTGTACCTTTTCAACCATAGGATGCGATGCGCTTCCTTTTGTTGAAAACGACAACATTGCAACGCGCGGTTCAACATTGGTAAGTTTCTTGTGATTTTCGGCGGTTGATATGGCAATATCGGCAAGCTGTTTCGCATCCGGTTCGGGAACAACGGCGCAGTCGGCAAAGGAGTAGGTTTTATCGGGGAATACCATAAGGAAAAAACTCGAAACAATGGTAATTCCCTCGGCAAGTCCGATGGTTTGAATTGCTGCACGGAGAACATTGCCAGTTGTCGACAGGGAACCTGCAACGCTTCCGTTTGCAAGTCCTTCGCGCACCATCATCGCTCCGAAATAAAGCGGATTATTCATTGTTTCGTGTGCTTGATCGATGGTAATGCCTTTTTCTTTCCGCAGGTTAAAAAAGATGTTGGCGAACGTGCTTTTTTGTTCCGAGGTCTCCGGATCGATAATACGTAATCCGTCGAGTGAAACTTCTGCGTCTTTTGCTTTCTTTTCAATTGATTGAGGATTCCCGATCAACGTTACGTCTGCTATACCTCCGCGGGTAAGATTTCTGGCGGCATGAATAGTTCGTTCATCCGTCGCATCGGGTAATACGATATGTTTTTTCCTTTTTTTTGCTTCCTGAATAATTTGTTCAATTATTAATGGTTGATTCGATGTCATGTTTTCCTCTTTTATTGTAGCTCTTTGATCAGTTTACTTCTCAGTGAATCGATTTCTTTAATTATTTCTTCTGCCTGTGACTGTGATTCTTCGGCATCCGAAAATTCGACGGTCACAAAATCACCATAGTCCACATCTGTTCGGCTTGATAATAGAGATTTAAATTTTTTTATCAGATCAGCGGAGAGTTGTTTTGTCTTAACAAATCTTAAACTAAGCAATGTGATTGCTCCATCATGTGATGCCGGGTTGACGCCATCGAGAATGAGTAGAGACCGGATTGCGTTAAGGGCTGCATAATAAGATCGATTTATCGATGTATTAATTCGTCCGTCTCTAAGAGTTGCCTGCGCGTCTTCCAAGAACCCCAGTGCCTTCTGCATCCTCACCTCGCTGAGATTGATTTTATCGGTTTTAGAAAGTGTCATAGAGGTATGGCTTCCCTGTCGATGTTTTGGTAAAATGGTGAATTATGCTCTTTCTCAAGCGTGAATGATTGAACTGTTTTTATCAACGGTGAAAAAGATAAACCATGTTCGGATTCGATATCGACTATGATGCCGATAATTTTCTCTTCAATTTCAATGTTTTTCTCTGTTACCAGAATTAATATGTCGAAATCCGACCGGGCAGTGTGGTCGCCCCTCACACGCGAACCGAATGCGTACACTCCAGCAATGAAATTACCGAATGTGTTTCTCAATTCTTGTGCGATATTTTTTAATATCTCTTCTTCAAATTTAAACATAATAATAAATATACGGAAAAATCATCTCAAATTAAATTTTATGGAAAACTGAATTTTTGTCAGCAATAATAATTTGCCGAATTATGGAAATATCACCCATTTTTAACAATTCTTGACTTAATGGCAGACTTTGGATATATTACAAAGTTAAGGATT
>PWTU01000526.1 GCA_003562775.1 Ignavibacteriales bacterium | reverse complement strand
GTCGCATTGCTATCGTTTCTCTCGACGTTCTGCCTCTACCCGCCATGAACTCGCTCATATGACCGCAACATTCCAGCCATATCGCACGAAGATATGAATCAAGCTGCTTCAACGTAGCCGACGTCCGCATTTCGATATCGAACCAGAATTCTTTACGGTATGCATCCTCCGCACGGAGATGCAGCAGCGTTTCAGGATCCGCCTTTTTTACTTCAGCTTTCTTCAATACAATATTTCTGTCATTACAAACGGTTAGATGTTTCGCGACGCTTCGTTTTGTAATTATTTCCCCGCAATAAGTGCAGTTGCCTTTTTGTTGAGTCGTGTTTGTCATGTGCGGTGGCCCTTTTGGCTTTAGTAATTATTCCCGATCTAATAATGAGTTAACTAATCTTCTCAAAGATGATAGTTAGTTTGTACAAATAATGTACATTATAATCAAAATCATTTGATTTTTACCTGGTAAATAAGTATATTATGTGCAATATAATTCGCACTGGAAGAGAAATACTATATATTAACTATACTATGAAAAAAATCGCCGGAATAGAACGGGATACACGGGCAAGACTAGTTGAGGTTTTACGGGGTACAAAACCCGTTTTTACGATAAAAGAAGCCGCCGGAATTCTCGGTATGTCGAACACTGCTACTGCAAAAATGATGGCACGATGGGTAGAGCAGGGATGGCTTATTCGTGTAAGACGGGATGCGTATATGGCTGTACCTCCCGAAGCACGATCCCCCGATGATGTGAGCGAGGACCCGTTGATAGTTGCATCTCGTGTGTTTGATCCTTCTTATTTAGGCGGTTGGACTGCAGCAGAACAATGGGGATTGACAGAACAGATATTCCGGACGATAATGGTAATCACGACACGTAAACTAAACATTCGGCGTGTAAAGATCCGGTCTTCGGAGTTCCTCATAAAGACGATATCTGAGTACCGCTTCTTTGGGATAAAAACTGTCTGGCGTGACAATTCAAAGATAAGTTTTTCCGACCCGACAAAGACGATAGTCGATTTGCTTAACGATCCCGCTCTGGCAGGTGGTAGCAGAATGTTATTCCAGATGCTCAAAACTTATCTCTCATCAAAAGATTATGATTCCAGTCTGCTTCTCGATTACTGCGCAAGAATGAATAATGGAGCTATTTATAAACGATTGGGATATATGCTTGAACAGAGCGGTGACGCCGATACCAATTTGCTCAAAGAAATACGTAAAAAAATGACCACCGGCAATGCAAAGCTCGATCCGGCAATCCCTTGCAATACTCTCGTAACTCGATGGCGTCTTTTCATTCCAAAACAATGGGATGAGAATTCATATGATTAGTCGGCAGGAGTTATTAGAACTTGCTACACAATATTCACTGCGGCCGGACGTGGTTGAGAAGGATTATGTTCTTGGATGGCTGCTGGCAGGAATAGGTCAACACAGCGGATTCCGTGATACCTGGATTTTCAAAGGCGGTACTTGTTTGAAAAAATGTTTTTTTGAAACATACCGCTTTTCCGAAGACCTTGATTTCACGATCATTAAACCCGATGTTTTCGATAGTTCATCTATGGAAACGGCATTTAACGAAATTGCCGACTGGATTTATGATCAAACAGGTCTTGAGTGTCCTGCAGAAAGCAGGATATTTGAAATGTATGAGATTCGAGGGAAACCCGCGGCTCAATGTCGTATTCCCTACAGAGGACCTCTTGCTCCAAGGGGAGATCTTCCAAAAATAAGACTGGATCTAACAAACGATGAATCCGTTGTCCTACCTCCGGACAATCGAACGGTATATCGTCCATATTCTGATTGCAACGAGATTGCTGAAATCACAACATATGCATACGCCGAAATTTTTGCCGAAAAAATACGAGCGCTAAGTGAACGCTTACGCCCACGTGACTTATACGATGTAATTCATTTATACAGAAATGTCGAATTAATACCCGACCCTCAATCAATTCGAAAAGTTTTGGATGAAAAATGTAAATATAAGAATATTCCGTTTCCCACTATCGAATCATTGAAGCAGGACGCGAGGAGAACCGAACTCGAAGCTGAATGGGATAACATGCTTGCACATCAACTCCCGACGCTTCCGCCTTTTACTCAATTCTGGGAAGCTCTTCCTGAAGTCTTCGATTGGCTAACCGAAGTGAGAACACCTACTGTACTTCCTTGGATAGTCGAGGAAGAAGAACATGAAACCGAGTTAGATACTATTCCCCAACCGGTTAGTGGTGCGACATCCGAAAGAATGTACATCGATCATTCTATACCACGGCCTCGGATTCCGGGGATACCTAATCGTCCGTTAGAAATAATCAGGTTTGCCGGAGCTAACAGGTTATGTGTTTTGTTGGGATACAAAGGGACGAAGCGGCTTATAGAACCATATTCGCTCCGTCGTACAAAAGACAACAACGTACTGCTGCATTCAATACGAGTAGACAATGGAGAGCATCGGGCGTATAGGTTGGATAAAATAGAGAGTGCTGAGTTAACGCAGAAACCATTCAAACCGAAATATACTATAGAATTATCAGCAACCGGAGCAATATATGCTCCGCCTCAAAGCTCGAGCCGTGTAAGAAGGAGATCCCGTGTCTCCCGGAAAACTCGATATCGTTCTCCTTCGCGTAAATATATATTCAGATGTACCGTGTGCGGAAAGAAGTTCACTCGAAAGAGATACAACAATAAGCTCAATGAACATAAAAACAAACATGGAAACAAATGTTACGGAAGGTTTGGTATATATGAGGGTTCAAAATGGGAATGATATACATTAATTTGATTTATACGAGAAATTAACTTTTTAGAATAAAGTAACCGGAACCAAGAGCGTGCCGGTACTGCGGATGAAAAAAAACGGGATGATTGGTGAAGTGAACCCAGGCCGCCATAATACCGATAATTAATTGAATTTGATACGGTTTTGTAGAGTGACAGGATATTTCTATCGTACAGGTCTACACATACAATTCACCTTCCACTTTCGGGAGAGACTTGTTATATTTGTAGTACAAAGAAAAGATTAATACTGCGATGCACCGGCTATGCTTAATGTTATGATTTGATTCGATTTTGTAGTAGGTATATATACCTACTACAAAACAACTGATGATACAGTTGACTATTTTATTTTAGTCATTTAAAAAAACTACTATCTCACCCCACCAACCCCTCCACAACCCCATCAATCTCCCCAATCTCCTCCTCCAGCAACTTCCTCACTTTCCCCCGCAGTCTCCCGATCTTACCCGGCGTTACGTTTTGCGTATCGAGAGTGGGGATTATTTTTTTTACTTTTTCGGTGCACTGCATGCCGAGTTCTGCAAGTATGCGGTGGTCGGCGTTATCTTCACGGAATCCCGGAATCGTAAGCTCCAAGATTATTTTTGTATATATGTCGAGCATCACCTTATCTTTTTCTTTTATTTCATATAGACCCGAACTGTATGCAATTGCACACCAGAATTTATTGGGTGTTATCTCTTTTAGCTTCATTTACAAATTATTAACATAATCAAATTTAATAAATTATCTCAATGACCCGCTTTTCATTCATCACTTAAACTACAATACTCCAAAAATTTTAAATTCTCAAATCAATTCCTTCCTCACACTGTAAAGATATGTATAAGGATTTGATTCTAATATTGAATGCTTTGCAACACGTCCTTCAAAAAGCACTTTACCAATCTTTATAGCCGCGTTTGTGCCGAAAGCAATTGCACCCAATGGAACCGCAATAGATGCTGCACCTGCAACAACGGCTGCCTCTGGTACTGAAAGCTTTAAAGAGCTTTCCAATAAATTAAATATGGTTCTAATCTTGTTTTCGGAGAGTTTCTTATCGATTATTAACATACTTTCTTTCAAATTATCTTTATATCCTTCAAGAAGTGTCTTTATCTCATTTTCGTCTGTCACATTTGAAACTGACATCAGAATATTTCTAATAACTTTTCGAAATGCCAGAAGCTCTCGCTCGTGTTTTCGTTTGAATCTAATGAGATCCTTTACCGGTATTTCCTCGACAGGAACGGGTAACAAGTTATCGAACACGAGGGAAATAATAGAAGTTACATTTTTTGATGGGCTTATCTGAGACAACATGAAGCCATCATGATATAGTTTATCATCGGTAATTGGTTCTATAGATTTCTTTCTCGCAATAGCGGAGGCAAGGAAACCCATATAAATAGTTGCAGCATTTAATTCAAACAGCAACCATCTAGGATTACCTTTATCTTGGTTATACAGTTTCAATTTTTCAAATTCAGTGAGAATGCCCATACTAAACTTATCACGATGAATACGTTGGGTGTAATCGCGCTCACCAACTGGAGGTATCTTTTCCTTAATAAGGTCAGAATTCATAAGGTCAAGGAACATGTTGGATAATTCCCTCCCTTCATCATGATAGAGTATTTCCTCGGGATTAATAAATTCCAGGCTTCCCTCCTCGCGAAGTTGTTTGGAAACATGATTATCAGGAATTTGGCTTTCTACATCATATGGTACAATAGGTGAAATCTTATCCCAATAAAGAATGGCCCTTCTCAACCAAAGGTTATCTGGAATATGAATATATGGATAATACAAAGCATCAGTAAACATATGCATTAATCCTTTATTATTTCAAGATCGTAGCTTCTATCCTTGCCTTTAACTTTTCATACAAATCATTTTCATCCTCCCACACAATATGATTATATTGACGAGTATCAAAATGTGCAGCCTCTATATCGTCTTTTTTACATAGCCATATAACAGGTAAACCGAACCCCATTGCATACCCCGCTTCAAAATACACACCACCTCTATGTCCGGAAAAGTCAGCAACCAATAATGCACTTTTATTTATTTCGGCAATAATCCTATCGTCAATCTTTTGATTATGTTGGATCAGATCAACTCGAACCGGATTATAACCACATTCTATGATTGCTTTGTAAATCCCTTTATCATAAGCATTTTTTAGATCTTCATTAAACCACATTGCGACGAAAACCTGTTTTGAATCTCTCTTTTGCCTTCTTATACGATCAAGCTCATTCCACCCTCTTAATGTAAGCTCTACATCCATAACGTCCTTCGTAAATGCCCCATCAATAAGTAAATTCTCCCTAAGTAGTTTAATCAAATAATTAAATTCTTCAGCATTCTTAGCATAGGCGACACTAAAGTCTTTTTGAGGCTCAAATGTAACTTGTTGACCTGGATATCCAGATTTCATTTCTATATATAATAATATCCTGTCAAGTTTTTGTGATACATTTCTTGAGATATCTGCACTTTTAACAATATCTTTTATCTTATCAACAGTCAATTTTCCAATTCCTCTATTATTTTCCTTTAGGTCCCTTAAATAGCCAAATAGGATATGTATATTATCAGAAAATTGATCCAATTCTCTTACAGTATTTATATCAATCTCTCCAGAGAATTGACAATTATCGCATGTATAAGTATATATTAACTCCTCATATTCTTTCTTCCATTGAATTTCACTCGTTCGCCTGTGGCCACATATAAAACAATTGTACTGTGGTTCAGATGTATTAATCATTTTCATGTCATTCTTTTTTTATAATTATCTTATTCATTCCTAAATATCAATTCATCCAAATTGTTTATGAAGATACCATACCATACCTCACACCACCAACCCCTCCACAACCCCATCAATCTCCGCAATCTCCCCCTCCAGCAACTTCCGCACCCTCCCCCGCAACCTCCCGATCTTACCCAGCGTTACGTTTTGCGTATCGAGCAGGGGGATTATTTCTTTTACTCTATCGGTGCAATGCATACCGAGTACTGCAAGTTTACGGTGGTCGGGGTTATCTTCACGGAATCCCGGTATTGGGAACTCCCAGATATTAATTACATACATGACGTGCACTCCATAATCCCTGTACTTGCATCGGTTTTAATAATTCATCCAAATAATAAGACATTATTCTGTTAATTTATGTTACCGATACATCATCGGTTGAACCGAACCCACTATTACCACGTGTGGTATCAGAAAGCTTACCTACTTCAATAATATCTACCTGCAATCTAGGCGCAACCACTAACTGTGCAATTTTTGCTCCTATTTGCACATTATATGGATTTTGCCCGTGATTAATTAGAATTACCCGAACTTCACCTCTAAATCCCTCATCTATAGTACCTGGCGAATTTAAAACTGTAATTTGATGATTTAATGCAAGACCGCTCCGTGGACGAATCTGTCCTTCTGTCATAGGTGGTAATTCTACGGCAATACCTGTCCCTACAGCTTTTGTAGAACCTGGATTGATAGTAACTTCTTCCGCAGCATATAAATCGAATCCAATATCTCCGCTATGAGATTGTTTTGGTAATCTTGCAGATTTTTTAACAAGTTTAACTTTGAGTTTATAATTTTTACTCATACTATTATATCACGACCACGCATTGGCCGAATTGGTGGTAATAATGATAAATCATAGATACAGATTCTTGAAGTTCCATAGGTACGCTTTTCCTTTCTAACTGGATGATCATATATTATTTCTGTAACATTTGGATGATCTAAATAATATAATACTGCCCCTAATGCATGTGGTTTTGTCCCTATGGGTGCTATACGAAGTTGTCTCTCCGAGTGGTGAGAAGATATCTCCGTAAGCACATAGTATAATGAAAAAGGACAATTTGCAGGAGAAAATCGGATGTTCTGCCAAGACTTAGTTTCCATTAATTGAAGTCTATTACCCTGATATGCATAGAAAGGATACTCTGCTCGAAAACCCGGAACGCCAATTATTGGAAATATATGCGTTCTATCTGGCTGAACTGTTTCCAACATATAAGCGAATCGAGCACCTTCAAATCCAAGTAATGGTACAAATATGGATTCTTCATCTCCCATAGCTGACAATGTTACAAAACCTGGGAGTGGAGCAATCCCTTCTATCTTCTCACTAAGGTCAAATATTGTTGTTTCTGTTGGGTTCTCACTAAACCGATAATCGCCTGGCTCTACATATACACAATAAATCGGTTGTGTTTTGTTTCTAAGAACACGCAGAAATGGTGCCCATATATGATGTGGCAATCCAGTTATATCCAAGTAAATATTAGAATGTTTAGTTTCATCTAGAAATCTTTCAATTTCATTATTACTACGTAGTTTTATTGTAACATCTTTATTGTTAATTGAAAAAACTGCACTTGAAGAATTTTCATTTATCAATCGGGCAAAGTTTACATGTGAACATTTTGATTCCCATTCCTTTGTGTGTTCGCTTCTCTCTTCAACTGAAATGCCAGTAATATATAAACTATTCTGTTTCGGTCGAAAATTTGATACATCTGAAATTAATGATGTAAATATTGGTTCATCTATCTTGTAATGCATAGTACTCCGCAAATAGTTTCATCTGCTCGGGGAGTTCTTCTTCAAATGACCTATTTTGCCTTTTAAGTATTCCCCTTATGGTTTCAGATGGATTATCAACAAGATTCCAAATATCATTATCACTTAATTCAATTTTCCTTTTTCTCCGATGGCTAAAGCCAAAAAAGGGAGCAAATATTGGATGTATTGCATAATCAAATTGTCTAATGTCAGTTTGTTCTTGAAGTTTACTTCCAGGATAACGCAATAAAGCTAAGTGCATAATTCCTTCTCTTAAGAGATTTGTTACTTTATTATGAAGATCAGGACTGTATACATATGTAGAAAGATGAAACTGGTTTACTTCCGGCGTATGTCCAACTGGATCTTCAGCCATAACCTGAAACACACGACCAATACTGAGTAAAAGCCTAGTCAGCTTAGCTCCACTAAGAGATAACCCTTCTAGCTCTCTCAGATTTTTTTGTCCAGTTATTTGAGCTGCTTTTGTTTGTATATCAGGGCTAACAGGTTTAAGAGGATCTTCTCCAGAGTCTAAATGATTTATAATAGCTTGATCTACAAGTTCAAGTAGATATCTAATATTGCAAGCAGCCAATTGTGTATAGACGCGCCAACCTGTATAATATTTACGAATGCCTCTTTTATTTCGTCTTATTGAAAATAAATATGAATATTTATAATTATCATACTGCTCTTTCCACTTTGATATATCCTTTTTCGCTTCGCTAAATTTCTGTAATATGGTTTTATTTTCCGCTTTAGCGCGACACATGAGTGTATATATTTCAAGAGGTGAAAATTGTTTTAACCTTTCTAGATCATTTTGTTTAAAAGAATTATCTTTGCTCAATTTTTTAATTTGATGCTCTATAATTCCTGCAACACCCAGCTTTGACGCTTCATCATCTGCGGAAAGTTCAGGAAAATATTTTTCAATTTTAGGCCTATGCTGATCTTGTTCAAGAACTGAATCTAACCGCCTTTCGCATACCATTGATGCGAAATCTCCAAACCTTCCTTCTAATTCATCTGTTATATTTATTAGTTTATAATCAGCAGGATGTACTAGTTGTTCATGTTCATTTAGTGTAGATCGTTGAGTTAATCCAAGCTCGCGTATACTAACCTTGAAAGAGTAAAGTTCACCACAATGTTTTATAAGTGTGTTCATAACACGTTGTTGATAATCATCAAGATTTTCATATTCATCTATTAGAAAGAAGAATGATGTATCTATAAATTGCGGTAATTCCTTAACAGCGGAAAGTAATAAATCAATAGGTCCACCTTGAACTGATAATGGAGGATGTGTAGAATCTGCAATGTTATTTATTGTTGCTTCAAATTCAAGCCGAGATAATTCAAGTTTTTTTATGACGCCAACTTGGTCTTCTCCATTGTTTAAATGCAACGACACAGATAGCTTTTTAAATAGTTCATCTGATAATTTCGTTGCATCGGGATTATAAACATTATACCAATCTAAAAATTTCAACACCAAATCAGTGAATTCTAAATTTAAATAATGTGCAAATAATCTACTCCAGGTATTCTCCGTTAATTCAGGACCACTAAAAGCCCGGACACGATTTGTATTGATTCTATAATACATACCTACAAATGGCCAGTGGCGGCCAAAATTAGGATCAGATCCGTGAAGAGCAGATTGCCCTTGATATGATAGACTTCGTAGCACAGTAGTCTTACCAGTTCCCCGCCCTCCCATAATAAAACAGGGATGGGATGTAGTTAGTTGTGGAAAATATGATGGTTCTGTGAATAGTTTAAAAATCTCAGGGCCTAACCATTCTGCTCTATATCCAGAGAATAAATCTGAAAATTTTTTCCTAAATCTTTCTTTTTGTTCTTCGTTCATAAAAAATCATGACCTCCTAATAAGGGGATACCAATGTTCACTCTCCCAAAAATATAATGGTAATGTAGCATCTGGAACAGAGTGCCAAAACGCTAATGGTAATGCTAAATTATTAAAACCTTTCCATCCATATTTATAGTTATCTACTATTCCGGCACGTTTACTAGCCTTGTACAAAACATCTATTGCGTTTTTCTTTAATTTTTCTGGCCATAAAATAGATTCTGTTGAAATGAGGCTATATTTAGTGTCAAATATATAGACAGGGAATATTTTAAGGTTAAAACAACTTTTCTCTATATTTTCGATACCAAACGATGTTGCGATAAGAGGAGTATAAATATACTCCCCTCCATATTTTGAAATATTTGAAAATGAATTAATATTCCCATTTTGAAGTTCGTATCTTCTCACCCACGTAGTATACATCTGATTACCACTACCAACAAAATCATCAACAAAAAGAATTGTTGATGCCGGATTATTTAAAACCAATGAAAGTGCTTCCATAGGTTCAACAATCTTTTCTTCATTAATGCCCAAGACTTGTCTTGCTTTTCGAGCAAACAATTTACCACTATCGGTTGGATTAGGTTTTTCACCTTCAACATATGTCACTATAATATTTCCAAAATACGCTCTCCATTGCTCTTTTGCACTTGCAAGTGATGTTGCTGATCGCGTTAAACTTGCACTTAAGCTTTGAATTGCCGCACGAAACAATGCATCAGTCATAGGTTCGTTGTAATATATAAATATATTTAATAAGTTAATTGCATATGGCATCTCCGATTCTTGAAAAATTTTTAACCAGGCATGAGGGTCCAATTTTTCACGACTTGGCCACAAATGCATATCAACCATAGATTGCAGTTTGGATAAAATGAAATCCTCCGATAGTTGTTGCGCTAATATACGATTAGTTCTACTCATTTTCTATTAAGACTCCTATTGCTTTTAGTACTTTCTTTAACCTACTAATTGTGATAAATGGTGCCCCCGTTCCTACATAATGGCTGTTAAGAATGTTAAAATTTTCAATCAACCTCTTATGCAAATATTTTGCGTTAACAATAGTAGAAGTTTTAAGTGCAATGACGCAGTCTGATATTTCAATCGAATCATTCTCATAATATATAGCGATTTTCTCTTTTTTAATTTTTCCCACCCGAGGTATAAGTATTGCAGGTCCCTCAACAACACGATTTGTATTAAATCCAAAACGGCCATTAAGATAAACATGATGATTTTGCAAATCTACTGAGTGCACAAGAATCGTTCCAGATGTTTTATTTACTACTTTATACAGTGGCTGACATCCTCTTATAATTGACACATTGATTTTATTATTAACTTTTGATCTTTTTATGAAACAATTATTACGTCGTTTTGCCATTTTTCTATAAGGGGAAAGCCTAACAATTATTGTATTTGCAGCGTTATTAGGAAACACTTTTAAATATGATTTCCCAATAATCGATACCGTAAATTTAGATCTTAAATATTCCCAGGCCTGATAATCTTTTTGATTATACAAACAACCATTAGGCATAATAGCCACAATGGTTCCACTATTCTCAAGGTATTTAATGGCTGTTAAGAGAAATGACATAGCTGTACTTGAAAAAAATGATCCATTTGAAGTTTCAATCGGAAATCGAGTTCCACCACGGCAACTAAATGGGGGATTCAGTAATATTAAAGAAGCAGCTCCAAAAGCATTACGAAGGGCAGTACAATTAGCACGAGAGCGAGGATTTCTAATATCACAACATCCTAACTGCCAATTTTTTCTCATACGACGGAGCCGTCTAATTGCGACTCTATCTATGTCTGTGGCAAGGAATTTTGCATTTGGCCACAATCGTTCAGCTTCAAATAGAAGATCCCCTTTACCAACTGCTAAATCCGCTATTAAAGTTGGCTTTAAATGGCGAACCGATGAAATAAGTTTACGCGCAATTATGTTGGGAGTGTAATGCTTGTCAAATAAGTCTGTTCGCAATTACAAGTTTCCTATCTTACATGAATATTCAACAATTTATTAAAATAAAAATATTATGATTTGTTTCATAGTAAAATAAATGAATACAAGGTTCTAAATTCATTATTTATTCGCATATATCTAAAAATACTTTGAACTATATACTTAATTTCACCCCCCTCACCCCACCAACCCCTCCACAACCCCATCAATCTCCCCAATCTCCCTCTCCAGCAACTTCCTAACCTTCCCCCGCAACCTCCCGATCTTGCCGGGCGTTACGTTTTGCGTATCGAGTGTGGGGATTATTTCTTTTACTTTTTCGGTGCACTGCATGCCGAGTTCCGCAAGTTTGCGGTGGTCGGCGTTATCTTCACGGAAACCCGGAATCGGCAGCTCCCAGATTTTTTTGTGAATATGCCGGGCACCCCATAATCCTCTTGCCTGCATCGGCTTAAGTAATTCATCAATAATATGTGAATTTAAAATTGCTGAAAGATAATATGCTTCCTGTTTATCGTCTGTATCATAACAATAAAAAGTTGACTCAACTATAAAACTGTTTAGCTTTAACCGCTGCCCTCCAACTTCTTTTGTGATTTTCATATTTTCGATCACTGCACCGCATATATTGGTTGCGGATGTCGGATAGATGACCTTATACTTTGCTTTATAATTTTGTTGAGTTAATCCCCTTACTCTATTAAGTCTTTCGTAAATGGTCATTCTATCTGCTTTTTCTCTCCTTCTTATTTCCCACTCTTTTTCACACTTCTCAAGCCAATCCGATAAATGCTGAAATCCGCTTAACCGGGCTTCGGCGGCGTTGAGGATTTTGAAATTGTCGCTGGACGGTTGTATCGGGAGGACGACCATTCTGTGATCCAGATATCCGAACGGAAGCAAATCGGTGGATAACAGCGTTGCATACAGAAAATCGCTCTCGATGTTTCCTTCGAGTATCAAATCCTTGTAATCCTGTTTTGCATGCTGCGTGGCACGGGCATCCGTTTTAACGTACGGTTTCGTTGGCGTGAATCCAAGATGTTCCTGCGGTTTAATTTCAACAAACCAGCACGAGCGGGGAACGATGGTCGCTCCCTGAAAGAATTTCGTTATGTACGGACTCTTTGCCGTGACCTTCAAATATGGATCAACCGACCAGTAGCTCCGCTCTCCCTGCTGTGCGAGGTGATACTTCGCATCCTTCGTTTCGAGATTCTCCATCGCTTCACGTAACTGCGCGTTTTTTCGGGGAACGGTTCCCTTGAATATTTTGCCCGCTATCGGGAATTTCTGTTTCTCTTTCTTCCCGCCGAAAACAACACACGCGGGGACGTTGAATATGGGTGAGACGTTTTCGAGATCCCATAAACCGGTAATACCGGCTTTCGGCTCCATCCCCGAAAACTCTGCCTTGCGGAACGCATCGTGCTGATCGCCGGTAAAGACGCTTCTCGGCAGAACGAATGCAACCTTTCCGTTTTCATGCGTGTACAGATTGAGCGAGGCACAGAAGAACAGCGTGCCGAGCTCGAGGTGGGTTATGAGATGTCCTTTCTTTTTGCCGAGCAATGTGTAATCTTTCGATATCGCCTCTTTCAAAAAGCGCTGATACTCGCCACGCTCGACGTACCGGTACGACAACCACGGCGGATTACCGACCACGATATCGAACTGCCGCTTCAGAAATATCGGACGGTACACGTTTTTCAGGATGAACGTCCATATCGAATTCCGGTCGCTCGTTATCGTCTCCTTCATCTCTTCCACGAGAGAGTAGAGAACCTCGGCATCTTCGTCGCCGATCCGGACGTCCGGCAGCCGTTGGGTCATATACTTCTTGAAAAGCTCTTTCGTCGCTTTTCCCTCCGCCTCCTGTTCTGCAAAATCGTAGCACGAATCTATCGTAATGTCGTACGTGCGCGAATCGGTGATGAACGCTTCGGGTATGAGCGCTTCCCTCCGGTCGATGGATAACTGAACACTCGGTACTTTTTCAGTCGTGGTCATCTGCGCCGATTGCTCCGGTATCTGCAACGAGTTCGCCATGTACACGGGGATGTGGAAATCCTCTTTCCGTTTCTTCAAAAGCTCGCCGAGAGCGAGAAGGTAGTTCGTCTTTGCAATGATGACCGCAAGCGGATGGATGTCGATGCCCACCACGCTCTCACCGATGTGGCTCAGCGTTTTAAGTGAATCCCTCAGCTTTTCTCTTTTGTAACGGATTGCAAAATAAATAAAGCTGCCCGAGCCGCACGAGCTGTCGAGTACGCTTGCGGAGGGATTATCCTCCAGCATCGTACGTATGATGTTATCGGCGAGCCAGTCGGGCGTGTACACTTCGCCGAGGTCGTGCCGCGTCGCCGGATCGACAAGCTCCTGATAGAGGTTCTTCAATACGTCTTCGGAAATTTCCTGCAGCCGGTATTTTTCAAGAAGCGTTGCAATCCGCCGGGTGATCTCGTTGAGCGTTTCTTTGACCCGGTCACGCGCAATCCACGAGAAGAAGTCCTCTTCCAGAAAGTTCACGATCCCGTAATCGCGGAAAAACGTGCCGGCGAAGATCTGCTCTATTCTTTTTTCCGACGGCACGCTCGCCTTATCCGTGAGCCGCATGTACGCCAGCAGCTTGACGAACATTGCGAGGTACGTGTGCCTGAGGAACAGCTCGGTCTCCGCAACGGCGGTGCCGTACACGATGCGGAGATATTTATTCCAGTTCTCGTAGATGATGTTGAATTCGCTCTCGTTTTTTACGCGGTTCCATTCCTGATGGAGCAGGTTCATCGAGAAATTGTACGCGGGACTCCGAATGCCGAAATCCTTTACGAACTCCTCGGTCGTGGGATGAAGCAGTTGCGTGCGGAAGAAGTACCGGTCGATCCAGAAGAACGCCTGCGTTGCACCGGCGGCGGCAAAATCTATCGTATCGATCTCGCGGAGTTCTATGTCGGCGGGATTATCGGGCGGTTTGCCGTTTAACTTCCATCGCGGCGTGTAAATGTGAAACCGCATCCCGTCGGTCGCGATGCAGAGGAAGTTCACGCCGCTGTACTCTTCTTTATCGTGCAGAAGGTACACGTAACGTTGAAGCTGCTCCTTCGCCTCGTTAAGTTTTTTCGTCAAGCTGCTTTCGAACTCGATGATCACGTTCCCGTACAGCGCATCGACGCGCCCGGCAATGATGATGTCCTTTTCCTTCTTCTTCACGGATTTCTCGACACCGCCGAGATACTCCTCGATAAAACCCGGTCGTGCATCGGCGAACCATTCTTTAATGAGGAGAAGAAACTGCTGCGCCCGCGCAGTCTCGACGTTTAACTGAGAGATGCTGCGTTTGTATTCCTCGAAGACGGTTTCGCGCTTCTCATCACCCGGTACCGTGAAGCGGGTTGGTTTTTCTATGAGTTTTGATTTTTTGGGCATTGTTTTTTCCAACACTGAATAACACCGAATTACTAACCAATATGGTAACCACAAAGAAACCAAGACTCAAAAAAAACTAATTGTAAAATATTATTATTTAAAACTTAGAGACTTAGAGTCTTTGTGGTTATATATTCTATTTGGTTCCCGGAGTAGGTTCAAAATTCATTTATTTAATTTCGGTGTTCTTCGGTGTTTGTTTATCATTTCCTCCGTCGTTCTTCTTGCCAACTCCAACGCCGCCGCGATGCGTATGATCTTCACATCGCCGAGACCTTTTATCTCGAGCAGCTCCGCCAGTGGTGCGTTGGATAATTGTTCAAGGGATTCGAATTTGTCAAGAATTTCTCCGGCAATATCCTCCGCAGATTTTCCTTTATGACCTGTTGAGATAAGAATAGCAAGGAGCTCTTTTGTGGATACGTCTTTCGGTCCCAGTTCACGGAGTTTACCACCGGGATGCGACCATGTACTCTGATATTGAAAGTCATTGCTCATGTTCATTATCCAAATTATGACTGGTAACGTAACGGTAGGTCGAGCGCCTGCTTGTGTGATTCGTTTGGATAATCATACTGTGCATATACTCCCGGTCGATAAAGTTGCACATATTGAAAACATCCCTGACCGTAATTTTTTGAAGTACGGTAATATACGAAAAATATTTGCGGAATTGCAAGCAAAACAAAGCGGATGGGTGAGGCGGCGGTGGAGCCAGGCGGTGAGGATATGGATTGGAATGATTCACAACGGATTATGCTGATGAAACAGATAAAAATATTTAGTATGGATCTCTTTGGTGCTCATGTATTTATTTTTTCACTCTTAACAACGTGGTTTTTTGTTCCATAAATTTCTATATTCATAATTGAAATAATTTCAACTGTGGAAGCGGAGAAACACACCATTCCGAATAACATCACCGCCGGTTGTATCCTGAAACTGTTATTCTCCGGAATGACAATCCGGGTATCGGTATCCGATAAACTTTTCTGATACAATGAAGACGGACTAACCAGTCAAGTATGTTTAATTTAAACCCCAACATTTGCAATACCATTCGAGGTGAACATGTCAACAAATAAAACATCAGATCAAATTAACCGCAGAAAATTTTTGAAAGTTGCAGGTGCGGCAAGCGCGGCAGCCGGAGGTCTCGGTATCGGTATTTGGAGCGTTGAGTCGGGAAGAGACCCGATGACCTATACAGGAGAGGAGTCGTACCAGGGTGCTGCACAGTATTTCAACAGAAAACGTTTCGAGGTCGATGTACCGCCGTACGAGAAAATCGGTCCTTCCCGTCGTGTCGATGCACGGACGGAGGTCATCTTCTCCCGCATCGGCAGGTTGCGTCAGGAGTGGGATGATGAAAAAGGAATAGACGGACTCAGCGACGATATGAAAGCATATTATGAAAAGCACCCGAACTATCTCGCATCGGATCTGGAGTACTTCCGTGAAATTCTTCCGAAATGGAGAGAGAACAGCCAAAAATATCAGGACAAATATGTACTGACCCAAGCATGGAATAACGCAATGGGCTCGGTCTGGCCGCCGGGTATTCCGGATTCGGAACCGCCTGAAATCGCCGACTTCCCCTGGTCGGCTCCCGGTCAATTAGCACATCAATATAAAATGAAAAGCCCGGAGAAAACCGCCGAACTCATCAAGCACTTGGCGCATCAGTTCGGCTCGACGCTGGTCGGCATCACCAAACTGAATCCGGACTGGGTGTATAAACACACCATGCGAAACCGGGGTATCGACGTGAACGAACCGCTGGATATTCCCGCACACTGGGAATATGCAATCGTGGTCGGTACGCCTATGGCGTGGGATCCTTTCTACGCTAATCCGACGTACGGATCGTCCCGGGAATCCTATGCAAAAACCCGTATCGCATCGCATCGTCTTGCAGAATTCATAAAAGCACTGGGATATGCAGCGCGTCCCCACACTCCTGCCGGCGATTATGATTTGATGGTTGTTCCCATTGCCATCGATGCCGGACTGGGCGAACAGGGCCGTCACGGTGTGC
>PWTU01000509.1 GCA_003562775.1 Ignavibacteriales bacterium | reverse complement strand
TCGTTTAGCGGGGGTGGTCCCACACGCGACGGTCGTACGAAACCGAATATCACTTCTCCCGGACAGATTATTGGTTCGGCAAAATCCAGAGAAGTGGATATCCATGCCCCGAATTTTCAAGAAGCGCTGCTGCTGCCGACACAGGGATATTGGCTTTTACAAGGTACAAGTATGGCTGCACCACACGTAGCCGGTGTCGTGGCGATTATCTTCGAAGCCAATCCGGACCTGACCGGCACACAAATAATCGACATCATTGAACAATCCGGTGAATCCGACGGCTATACAGGTGTGCTCCCGAATAACGAGTGGGGATATGGCAAAGTCGATGCCATTGAAATGTTTGATCATTTCGAAATAACGCACGGTATACCGGATGAATTTTATTTATTTCAAAATTATCCCAATCCTTTCAATGCTTTTACAACGATTCGGTTTACAATTCCCGAACCCACAACCGGGAAATTAGCGGTGTATGATATACTTGGCAGACGGGTTGATGTTCTCATTGAAGGAGAGTTGGAGCCGAGAATTTACACGTTGCTATTTGACGGTGCCGGATTAAGTTCGGGCGTTTATTTTTACCGGCTTGAAACGGATACATTTACGAATGTGCATAAAATGATCTTGCTGCGATAAGGAAAATTATATTCATACTCATGCTGTCGTCAATTATTTTATAAATAAATTACCGGAGGCAGTCATGGCGTCAGAAATTGCAACTCTTATCGATCTTCACAATCACACAATCCAAAACTGTCGGCACGATAAACTTCTCAACACAAAACGCGGCGATAAATGGGAATCGTTCTCAACCGACGAGTTTGCGTCCCGTGTACGTCGTCTTGCCCTCGCACTTCATTCTCTGGGAATAAAAAATCGCGATACCGTTGCCTACGTTGGGCAGAGTAGTTCGGAGTGGACGATTATTGATATGGCTATTCTGAATTGTGGTGCGATCGGTATACCCATATACACAACGCAATCCGTCAATCAAGTAGAATTTATTTTAAAAAACTCAGGCGCAAAAGCGATTTTTGTCGGCGCCGAAGAATTGTACACACGATTGAAGGATGCAATTGATGCAGCAGGCGTAAAGCTTGTGATCGGCTTTTTTGAAAAGGTCGGCGACTCACCGCATAATCTGATATCATTGCTGCAGGAAGGAGCTGAAATTGATAATGAAAACCCCGAACTGTTTCAACAGATTCGAGACAGAATAGAACCGGACGATGTTGCAACCATTATCTATACTTCAGGTACCACGGGCGATCCGAAAGGTGTTATGCTTACACACTCCAATTTGGTTTCGAATGTGGCGGCATGTTTACGGATATTCGATTTTTATGGAAAAGATGATGTAATGCTGACATATTTACCGCCGTCGCACATATTCGAAAGGATGATTTTGTATGTCTATCAATACAGCGGTGTACAAATATATTACGCTGAGTCGATCGAAAAACTTGCCGATAATCTGAAAGAAGTAAAACCGATGGTAATGACTACTGTACCTCGAATGCTTGAGAAAGTATTCGAGCGCGTGAATGCAATGGTCGAAACGCTCCCCGCGCCGCGTAAAACAATCTTCAAGTGGGCAATTAAGGTGGCAAAACAATTCGATACCGAGGGAAATAACAGTGCAGTATATATGATAAAATACAAGATTGCCAACGCGCTTGTGTTTAAAAAACTGAGACTCGGATTCGGGGGAAGGATTCGAATGCTTGTCGCCGGCGGTGCGGCATTAAATCCGGAGCTGGGAAGAATATTTACCGCGGCCGGTATGCCCGTGCTTCAGGGGTACGGACTTACCGAGACATCTCCCGTAATTAGCGTCAACCGTCTCGGACGAAACCGGATGGGCTCAATCGGTGAAATAATTCCCGGTGTGGAGGTCAAGATCGCAGAGGATGGAGAGATCCTGGTAAGGGGCCCCAACGTTATGAAAGGGTATTATAAAAATGAAAAAGCGACAAAAGAAGTGTTTTACGATGGATGGTTCAGAACCGGCGATATCGGGTATATCGATAAAGACGGGTTCCTGTATATTACCGACCGAAAGAAAGATTTTATTAAAACGAGCGGCGGGAAATATATCGCACCGCAGTTGATCGAACAGCGGCTTGCGAGGAGCAAGTATATCGAACAAGCAATCGTCGTGGGTGATAAGCGAAAGTTTGCATCGGCATTGCTGTTTCCGAACTGGGAAGCACTGCGTGCTTTTGCCGAGGGACGTCATATTAAGTATAGCACCGATGAAGAGCTCCTTACACATCCGGATGTGCGAAAGATATACGATGATGTTATAAATGGAGTAAATAAAACCCTTGCGCAATGGGAAACGATTAAAAAGTATGAGATAATACCCGGAATATTGACTATTGATAACGATCAGCTTACTCCGACGCTCAAAGTGCGGCGACGGAATATCGAACAGCGATATAGCGATCTTATCGAGGAGTTTTATAAAAAGGAATATGTGGAGCCGGTGAAAGAGTAGTGTATCGCGGCTCGCTGAGCCGCGCCGTGGGGATTTTGTAGTTTATTTATCGCGTACGCGAGACCGCAGCCGCACACTCTATCGCATAGTCTCGCGTTACAAAATATGTAACGCGACTCTCTGAGTCGCGCTGTTGACAAGTTGTATCTTATAATCAAACAAGAAAAAAAGCAGAACCAGAAAGGATGAGAATTTATGTCTTACAAAATCAGAAAGGCGGCGGTGTTGGGCGCCGGTGTCATGGGCTCGAAGATTGCAGCGCTTTTTGCCAATGCAGGTATTCCGGTTGTCTTGCTTGACATCCCGCCGAAGGAGATTAACGAAAAAGAAAAAAAGAAAGGACTCACAACCGATCAGCCCGATATCAGAAATCGCATTGTAAATGAAGGTCTTGAAGATGCAAAAAAAGCCAGACCAGCCGCGTTCTTTGTGCCCGAATTTGCCAACCGCATTACGACCGGTAACTTCGAGGACGACATGGCCACGATAAACGGTGCTGACTGGATCATCGAAGCGGTGGTCGAACGGCTGGATATCAAGCAAAAACTATTTGACCAAGTAGAACAGCACCGGAAGCCGGGAACTATTGTAACTACGAACACATCCGGTATACCGATACACAATATTGCAGAAGGACGATCCGACGATTTCCGGCAGCATTTTCTCGGAACGCATTTTTTTAATCCGCCGCGTTATTTACGGCTGCTTGAAGTTATACGTACCCCGGAAACCTTAGACGAAGTTGCGACGGCAATTTCACGGTTCAGTGAAGAGGTGTTGGGAAGGGGAATTGTGTACTGCAACGATGTCCCCAATTTCATCGCAAACCGTATCGGTATATTTTCAATGATGTACGCGGTAAAAGTGATGATGGATGAATCCTATACGATCGAGGAGGTCGATCAGCTTACCGGTACGATTGTCGGCAGGCCAAAAAGCGCAACATTCAGAACCGCCGATCTTGTCGGTCTCGATACGTTTGTGCACGTAGCAAATAATTTGTACGAGAGCGTGCCGGATGATGAACAGCGTGAGGTGTTTAAAGTCCCAGATCTGGTAAATACAATGCTCGAGCGAAACATGCTCGGCGATAAAACGAAAAAAGGATTTTACAAAAAAGTAAAGGAAAACGGTGAAAGTAAGATACTCACGCTGGATTTACAATCTCTCGATTATCGTGAACGGCAGCGGGCAAACTTTCCGTCGGTAGAAATGTACCGCAATACCGACGATGTCCGGGAGAGAATATCAAATCTTGTCTATAGTAAAGACCGTGCGGGTGAATACCTGTGGAAAGTTCTCAGTGAGACATTGATTTACACGGCAAATCGTCTGCCCGAGATTACCGACGACATCAGGAATGTCGATAAAGCAATGAGGTGGGGATTTGGATGGGAGCTTGGTCCGTTTGAATACTGGGACACAATCGGTCTTGAAAAATCGGTTGCGAAAATGAAGGAGGATGGGAAGCGGATACCCGGCTGGGTGGAAGAAATGATCGCACAAGGCATACAATCTTTTTATAAGATCGATGAAAACGGCGACGAACAATTCTTCCACTTCGGGGAAAAAGAATATAAAAAGATAAAAGACCGCCCGGGATTTATTTTTCTCCCGCCGCTTAAACGAAAGAAAAAAGTTCTTAAATCGAATGCGGGCGCTTCTATAATAGATATAGGCGACGGTGTGTTGAATCTGGAATTCCACTCGAAGATGAATGCTATCGGACCGGATACGATTCAGATGATGAATGCGATAGTCAGGACGGCGGATGAAGACGGCTATGAGGGAATAGTCATTGCGAATCACGGTCAAAATTTCTCGGTCGGCGCGAACGTGATGATGATTCTCATGGAAGCGCAGGATGAAAACTGGGAAGAGCTTGATATGATCGTGCGGGCATTCCAGAACGCGAATATGAATCTTCGCTATTCACCCAGGCCGGTCGTGGTTGCGCCGCACGGTATGACGCTCGGCGGCGGCTGTGAAGTTACGCTGCATGGCGATGCGGTGCAGGCATCCGCCGAAACGTATATAGGACTGGTCGAGCTTGGCGTCGGTGTAATTCCCGCCGGCGGAGGAACGAAAGAGTTCCTCTTGCGTATGCTCGAACGTGCACCGGCTTCGAAAGAGATCGATCTCTTCCCGTATGTCCGGCGGGCATTCGAAACTATCGGCATGGCAAAAGTCGCAACGAGTGCGGTCGAAGCGAAAAAATTCGGTTT
>PWTU01000524.1 GCA_003562775.1 Ignavibacteriales bacterium | reverse complement strand
TATATTCGGATAGGAACATTCGAAGAGTGGAATGCACTCGCCATCGATTCGGTAATTACTCATCATGAGGAATTCCTTTCTACCGCTCCGTACTGGATTGTCGATATCCGGGGAAACGGCGGCGGGTCGGATTTTTCGTACAGACCCATATCGCCGTATCTTTATACCGGACCAATAGAGGTGATCGGAACGGATGTGCTGGCGACCGAAGAAAATATTAAGAACTGGGCGGTATTGCTTGATAATCTGCACATTCCCGACGATCTCATTCAACTCCTGCGCAAGATACTGGAAACGATGGAGCTGCACAAAGATGAATTCGTAAGCATCGTCGATGATACCACGATTACCTTTGATGCGGTGAAAACGTATCCGGAACGGGTTGTGGTTCTTGTCGATGAAAACTGTGCAAGCTCCACCGAGAACTTCTTGCTTGCGGCAATGCAAAGTGAAAAAGTAACCGTTATGGGACAACCGACAGCTGGAGTACTGGATTACGCCAATATGCGGTCGGCGGATTTTCCGTGCTATTCTCTCAGATTGGATTATGCAACGACCAGAAGCAGGCGTATCGATATTAGACAAGGAATCGATAATAAAGGTATCACACCGGATATTGTACTCGATGCGAACAAGGACTGGATTCAACAAGCAATGTTGTTTTTGAAACGAAAATGACGTTATTAAAAATAGTATGAAGTTACCTTTCATTTAATTTATCAGGCGCCACGATCTGCCCGTGCAGGTCGTGGCGTTTTTAATATGTGCCCGGCGCTCCCGGGTATGAGTATACCTGTGGAAATTATTCCGGACAATAATTGACCGTCTATGTGTCCGGAAAACACTGGTGAGAAAGAGAGAGTTCTATAGATTTTTGATAATAAAATGCATAATATCTTGTAACCATAATATACAGTTAGTCAACTGTTTACTCCTGCAATAAGAGGTATACCTTGAAAGCAGCAGTTTATACACAATTCGAAAAACCATTAACCATTCAGCATGTACCCGATCCGGTCCCTCCGCCTGACGGTGTCGTCATTCGTGTAAAAGCGACCGGACTCTGTCTCAGCGATTGGCACGGATGGATGGGACACGACCCCGACATACGGTTACCACATGTTCCGGGACATGAACTTGCAGGAGTTATAGAAGCGGTCGGTAAGAATGTAAAAAACCGGACAATCGGTGACAGAGTGACTCTTCCTTTTGTATGCGGATGCGGCAGGTGTCCTCAATGCGAATCCGGCAACCATCAGGTATGCGACCGGCAGTTCCAGCCGGGGTTCACACACTGGGGTTCGTTCGCCGAGTATGTTGCAATTCATTACGCGGATGTCAATCTGGTGAAGCTGCCGGATGAGATCGGCTTTGTTGCGGCAGCGAGTCTGGGCTGCCGCTTTGCGACATCGTTCCGGGCTATCGTTGATCAGGGAAAGGTTGCCGCCGGGCAATGGGTTGCCGTGCACGGCTGCGGGGGTGTCGGCTTATCGGCGGTCATGATCGCAAACGCTCTGGGTGCGCATGTGGTCGCGGTCGATATCAGCGAAGCGAAACTCAACTTTGCCTGTTCGATCGGCGCTTCGGCGACCGTCAATGCCGCGCAGACGGATTATGTTGTCGAACATATACTGGATATCACCGGCGGCGGTGCACATGTTTCGGTAGATGCACTCGGTAATCCCGTTACGTGTTTTAATTCGATCGCGAATTTACGAAAACGGGGTAAACATATACAGGTTGGATTGATGACGGGCGAATATAAACGCCCGGTCGTACCTATGGATAAAGTGATTGCCGGTGAACTCGAAATTCTCGGAAGCCACGGCATGCAGGCCCACAGGTATCCGGCGATGCTTGAAATGATCAGAGCGGGAAAACTTTCTCCGGAAAAATTGATCGGAAAGACAATATGTCTTGAGGAGTCATTGGATGAACTTGTGACAATGGATAAGTTTGGCGGGACAGGGATAACGGTAATAGACAGAATTTGAGGATGATTTGCGGGCCGGTGTACAATTTTTTTATTATTGTACAGCTCGTCGTAAAATATAATAACTCCGTGTATTAAACCGTGGGCCAATATATTTCAGTTCCTTGCTTTTATCCATCCCTTTATTTACTTTTCCGGTAGTGATGTAATTACGCTAAAACTACTATATACATATAATTTCCAGGTGAATATTTATGAGCAAAACAAAACTATCAATCCCTCCGGGATTCGATACTGCTTCGAAAGAGCAGCGTATTGCGTACGTGCAGGAGCTGTGGGATCGGATCGCACAGGATCCGGAGAACGTTCCGGTACCCGAACATCACAAACGGATCCTGGGTGAACGCCTGGAAGCGTATAGGACCAAACCCGAAGCCGGACAACCGTGGAATGAATTTCGTGATAAGTTATTAGAGAAATTACAAATGAATATTTAATCAGGGTTGGATAGTGGATGGAAAAAAGAAATATGAGAAAGAAAATGTGAAAAGTTAATGTTGAAGCAAAAAAATTTACCAAAAAGGAATATCTGGTATATCTAAGATACGTTAGTAATAATAACTAAACGAAATACATATCGTTGAGAGAAATCGTCCTTCTGTAAAATGATTCCAGAAAAAGAAATTTAAGAAAGGATGCATTTATAATTGTAGAACTCAAAAAATCAAATATAGGTTAGTATGAGAAAGCTAAATTTAGATAAGAGAAAAATAAAAAGGTTGCAACAACAGTGTTTACATCATAATGTTTTTCCTATTTTACTAAACCAATGTTTAGATGGCCACCCTCCTGCAATTTACTCATTATTAAAGCCTCTGTTGAATGATGCTATAAACCAGCTTGAATCTCTCAACTTAAATGAAATAAAGAATATTGTTGATTTACTTCCATCGGGATTTAGGATGCTATTGCAATCATTTGAACAACCGATTACAAAAGAATATTTGTCAAGGGTTGCGGAATATTATATAGCTGTTGAAGTTCAGAAGGGATACTCACCAATAGACTCTGTTCTTAAACCTGAAATCAAAGATAGTGAGGTATTAGAAGAATTTCCTGAATTAGTCGATCAATTCGATGATGACGGTTTATTAATAATAAACGATAATTTCATAATGTTAGATGGGGGAATAAAATACGGTGACTATTTACTCCATTATCACCAATTTTTAAGACGTGTGTTTGCAGCGAACCCCAATTTCGATTTTCTTGGGAGATTAGCACAATATCGAAAATGTACGAATGAATATAATACCTTCAGGGTTGCAATTGATCATAGACGTATTATGAAATTTGATGATTATAGACAATTTATAGAAATGGACACTTGGTTTGGCCCTAAATTTGATCAACAAAAACTTGATGATAGAGATTATGTTGGAACAACAGTAGTAGGTCGTATATATCCCAATTCACTTGATAGCTATCCACTTATTAGGACTGAATTCCTATGGAAAGTTAATGAAGCTGAGTATATAAAAACCTTGGAAATTGAAGAGATATCCGACCCTGACAGGACTTATGAGAATTGGCATATAAATCGTTATGTACATTCTGAGAGGAATATTAAGGAAAAAGTTTTTCAACATTTTGACGGTGCAGTAAAAGTTTACCCACCGCACAATTACAAAGGCCGTGAAGATCAAACAATGCCGAATAATATTAAGCCTGAACATTATATCAAGCTCTTTCGGATTGATGGAAAGATAGATTTAAAAAACTGGATTAGCTTGGTTTCTATGTTTTACAAAGGAAATGAGATGGTAATAGAGTATTTTGATCCCGTACTTTTTAATGAGAAGATAAGACCCATGAGAGAGATAACAGAAAATGCTTTGAGGGAATAAATGAACAAGCGCGTAATGATCAATTTGTATTACAATATAAATTATATGACGTTTAGGAGTAAATACAGATTATAATATGGCAATAATTCCGGTAAAGTATTGTTGTCTTGATAATAATTTTGTAGATTAATTTTGGATATTAAAGGTTAAAAATGTGGTATTTAATCGATTATTCGCATATATGTTTGGAAATTATAAACAACGTTGTAAAATAATTATATATGTGTTTTGAATATGTCAATATCTCTAAAAGAATCACGCGCTGTTGCAGACATTGCAAATCTGTTGTATGACTTTCTACCCGGTTCTGGTAATCCAAAATGGAAAGGACATGTATCTTTTAAAACGGTAGCAGAAAAAGTTGGAGTCGGAGATTTTTGGCAACCCGGTAGCAAACTACAGATGATTATAGCGATGCTTCAAAGAACGCTCGAACATCGTCGCAGTCATTTTGAGAGATTGATTCTTGAGATTGTTCGCGCTAGTCTGATATACCGACAAAAGAAGGGTGATCCAATCACACCGGACGATATAGAAAAACTAAATGGATTCCTGCTTGATGTTGGCTTTAAATTTCCAGATTTATGGGATCCAGATTTCATTGCCTCTCTAAGATTGGAAAGCACGGAGCGGGCACGGAGTAAAGTAGATGAGGTTATCAAACGAGAACAAACAAAGGTAGAAGAGGAATCTAGACGTTCCACTGATTTACGAGTACTCAAGGAACAGTTTTTTAGTCTTCAAAATCAGACAACTCCACAGCAGGCTGGGTTTATTTTCGAAAAAATACTTAATCGAATGTTTGTACTTCATGGTCTTGCGCCAAGAGAACCATTCCGCGTTGTGGGTGAACAGATCGATGGATCATTTGACCTTGATCATGAAACCTATCTCGTTGAGGCAAAGTGG
>PWTU01000206.1 GCA_003562775.1 Ignavibacteriales bacterium | reverse complement strand
CAGATACACTTGTAAGTTTTGGTGACTGCAAATGACCGCTATAAGTTTTGTGAATTTCAAGACGACCATTCTGATTCAACAAATACTCATCCTTTAAATTTGTTGGATTCTTATCATCTATTATGACTTCTTGAGGTAGATCACCAAATTCACAGATAATTGTCAAGTCCGAAGCATCTCCTGACTTAGATGCATCATGTTTATCTGGTGTTCCCTCATTTAAAAAAATATCTAATGCTTCCATAATAGTAGATTTACCTGAGTCATTCTTGCCCACTAAAGCAGTGATATCATCAAACATTATACTTGTCTCAGACTTGAAGCATCTAAAATTTCGCAAACGAACTTTTATAAGCTTCATTTGATCTCCTTTCAAAGAAAGTTAATACTAATTGCACATAACGACCAGCGCAACAACGAAGCCCCGCCACTGTAAAATAATCCCGGAACGGCCTCGGTGGTCGAATCACCGGTCTCTGAGATTATCATAATTTGTCATATGAGATCACATGCCGCATCGCTTAAATGGCTCTTAGGTGAGAAACGGTGATACTTATTTCTCACCGTTACATCTGTCTGCGTCCGTTTAACGATTGGACTCCTCTATGGACGCACTGGTATTACATGATACACTAAAAATACAAAAATATCGCAAATAGTCAAGCGATTCTGGCATAAGAAAAATGGTAATACCATTCACCAAACACCAGGAGGGCTTATGAAACCCGTCAGAATTAACACCGTTTCCTCAATTTATCGAGAAAATCAAAACGGATTATACAAGGTTCCGTACATACGACTCTCCGGCCTCTGGCTAAGATGGCTGGGATTTGAACCGGGCGGTAAAATCGAAATTGCCGTCGGACCGGATTGCCTTACGATAAAACCTACTCAAAAGCAAAACCCGGATAATTTTCCGGTATAAGTATAATACTGGAGCGACCGCTCCTTTTATAAACCATCAAATTCTAATTCCACAAATAAAGGAGTTTCCTCATGAAGGTAAAAATCATAAAACTCGGTGAAGCCGCCACAGAGATCGACGTCCCCTCGGGATCAACCGTCAGCGATGCCATTCGTGCATCGAACTACGAGACAACCGGTTATACACGCACACTTAACGGTCAGGTTGTGTTCGACAATACACCCGTCAAAGAGAACGATATTGTCACCCTTGCGCCAAAGGTCGAAGGCGGAAGCTAATCGGAATAATTCACCGGGAGGGTATCACAGCCCTCCCCTTTTATTCGGAGGTTAACCTATGCAAAATCTCATACAAGCTGTTATCGATACACTTTACCCCCATGAAAAAATAATCATCCAATCGGAGATGAACTCAGGAAAGGAACAAGCAACCGTAATATACACCAACGTGGATGATGTACCTGATGACCCGGTGATATTTCTACCGGATGCATTCAGCATCAAGGGTGCACGACCGTTACTGCACGAAGGGAAACAGGCGGCGCTCGTTAAGAACAATGTCGTCTATCTGCTCTTCTTTGCAAATGAGAAGCATCCACAGTGCGGTGATTATTTGGAAAAAGTACTCAAACAAGCTTTACCGTCTGCGATACAATATGCATATGATTACCGCGAGGAGATTTTTAAAAAAGCATATACCTCGGCAGTGAGCTTTCGCGTCCGGGAATATCAAGAACGGCTTGACGAAAACGAGCGCGAAATCGAGATCAAAGCACGTGAACTGCTTGAACTCCGCAGGAAAATACATACCGATAGAAGCGCACTCAAAGTTCTCGAAGGTACCAGAGGGCAATGGAACCGGAACGCAGAGCGTGAATTTCAACATCTCCGGAAGCTGGTCCCAAACTTGTATAAAGAGATTACTCTCGAAGACGGGCAGCTTGCGGCGTTTACGCATCCTGTATCGATCTATTTCGAAGGGTATAATTATCAACTCGGAAGTTACAAAGTAACAATCGATTTTGATTCGGGTAATCTTACCATCGATAACCTCACCGATAAGTTTGATGAATACGACCATCCGCATATCGATCACGGAGTGGGTTGTTTGGGCAACCTCAGCGACGGCGTTATAAGGATGCTCGCAGAAATGGAGCTTTTCGGAGCACTGCAGATGATACACACGTTTCTGCACTCGTACAATTCCGGCAATGCCTTTATTAATATCGAGAAGTGGGATCCCGAATATGACGAGGAAAACCGCTATGAGGTATGCCGCATTGAGAATCGCGGTTATCAGTGCGTCGAGTGCGGCGATAGCGATTGCCCTTTTTATGATGATGCATTTGAAGACTGCTTTGAAGACTCAACACTCGATGACTGTATCAATTGCAGTTACCAGTGCGAATTAGGCAGAAACAGAATTCGTCGTAATCAAGAATCATAACGGAGAACACATATATGAACACAATCAAAGTATTTCTAAGCATTGAAGCATATCAGAAAATGCGCTATTGGGCATCGATGGCAGTCGGTGAAGTGTCGGGATTGGGAACAGTCACCGAAAAACGCACCGGCAAAGGAAAGGTAGAGGCATATCTGATTGACGACATATTTCTTCTTTCACAGTTCTCAACTCATGCGAACACCGTTCTTGATGACAATGCCATCGGTGGATTTCTCACCGATTTAATTCAAAGAGGAGAAGACCCGTCACGGGTGAAACTCTGGTGGCATTCGCACGGGGAGATGAATGCATTCTGGTCGAACACCGACGAGCAATGCATACACAATCTTGCAAACTCGTCGTATATGATTTCCCTGGTGACAAACAAAACTATGGAAATACTCACCCGCATCGATCTGTTTCATCCCTTTCACATAAAGTTGGATAACATTGAAACGGATATATTCATGCCGGAGCCCGAAGGCCTACAGGAATTTTGTGCGGCGGAATTTCAATCGAAAGTAATCGAACAAATAGATTGGGCGCTTCCGCGGCACGAACGGCCGGACGCCAACCGGTACAAAGAACTTGACGAAAAAGTAAGCAACAGAGAAATGTCCGTTGAGCAGTATGAACACGAGCTACTGATGCTTGACGATATATATTTCTGAACAAAGAGGAGAAAACAGCTATGAACGAGTCACGCTATAACAGACAGTTGGATATACTGCATCCGAAACTTCTCACAGTACCGGTAACAATAATCGGAGCGGGGGCGACCGGCAGCTTTACGGCGTTGTCGCTTGCGAAGATGGGAATGCGCGATCTCACCGTCTATGACTTCGATGTTGTCGATGAACATAATCTTCCCAATCAGTTCTACCGGACGTGCGATATCGGCAAGCCAAAAGTCGATGCATTAAGTGAGATCATTGAATCATTCGAGGACATACGTATACGCGCCAGAAATGAAAAGTATAAAGGACAGCGGCTTGCGGGTATTGTGATCGTCTGTGTGGATAGTATGGATACACGGATTCAGATATGGAAGTTCGTGAAGATGAATCCCGCTGTCCCGCTTTTCGTTGACAGCAGAATGGGTGCGGAGGTTATGCGGATACATTCGGTCAATCCGAACGATCTTTTTGAATGCCGTAGATACGAAGCTCACCTCTACCCTTCCTCTGAAGCCCTGCAGGAACGATGCACGGCAAAAACCATTTTGTATACGGTGCTGTCGATTGCTTCGCTCCTTGCCAATCAGGTTAAAAAATATCTTTCGGGGGAAGGCCTGAATCAGGAGCTTATCTTCGATATGAAAACAATCACATTCGTAACCTAAGGAGGTAATATGGAAATTCACAGGAAATATAAACTGGAAAAAGCCGTCTCAAAGGATCCTCACAGAGAGCAACTGCACAATATCTTCATACGAGGGAAGAAAGCCATTGCAACAACGGGACATATATTGGCAGCGGTGCCTGTAAAGATACAGAAAAACGATACGCCCGGCCTGGTATCGGTCGATGCTCTTAAATTGGGACGGAAAGCTACGCCGTCGGGTTTCGACGAAATCCGCATTGAGCTTGACGGGAAACAGATTCTGCAGGACGGAACAACACTGCCGAGACCCGAAGGAGAACCGCCTTCGCAATTGGACAGCGTAATTCATGATGCACAGAAAAAGCGCAAGTTCAAATTCGGTATTGATGTCGGCTTGCTCAAAGATCTGTGTGATGCAATCGGTGAGACCGAAATAATTCTTGAATTACAAGCGCCGGATAAAGCAATTCTTGTGCGCCCTTATAATAACGGCGATGAACGAGGGATAATTATGCCATTACGGATAAGAGAGGAGAAATGATATGGCACATGATCTATTTACAAACGATGAAGGCCAGGCAAGTATGATGTACGTAGGCAAAACGCCCTGGCATCAACTCGGAACTCGACTTGAAAATCCGGCAACATCGGAAGAAGCAATCGAATCTGCCGGTTTGGATTTCACCGTAAACCTGAAACCGGTTAAGACAACGGTTGACCGCAAAAGTAAAACCGTGCCTAACACATACGCGACGGTAAGATCGGATACCGGGGATATTCTCGGTGTCGTCGGTGCTCGGTATCAGCCGATACAGAATCGGGAAGCATTTTCTTTCTTCGATGCGCTTGTCGGTGAGGATGAAGCGATCTATCATACCGCCGGTGTGCTGGGCAAAGGCGAACGAATCTGGATACTTGCGAAACTTCCCGACTACATCAAGGTCGGCAAAGAAGATATAGTAGATAAGTACCTACTGCTTACGAACAGTCATGACGGTTCATCCGTCGTTCGTGCGAAGCTTACGCCGATTCGTGTAGTGTGCAACAATACATTGTCTG
>PWTU01000026.1 GCA_003562775.1 Ignavibacteriales bacterium | reverse complement strand
TCGTTCATCTCCTGTCAAACAAACGACGACAATCGAATGACCCATACTACCGAACCGATAAAACTCACACTCGAACAAGCCGAATTTTTATCGCAATTGCCGCTTCATTGCATCACGGCCGAGTATCCCAATAAATTGGGGCAGGTACTCGGGAGCGACGAAGACCTGAAACCTCCGCGTCAATTGCGGCCTGCATTCTACGGCTGTTTCGACTGGCACTCCGCCGTGCACGGACACTGGAGTCTGATTGTGTTGTTGAAAGAATTCCCCGATTTGTACCACCGGGATGAGATTGTCAATCACCTTGAATCTCATATTACTCCGGAAAACATTGCGGTCGAAGTTGCATTCTTTGAGGATGGAAACAACAGAACTTTCCAGCGTATGTACGGATGGGGATGGCTGTTAAAGTTGGCCGAAGCGCTTCACACATGGGACCATACCGCGGCGCGGCAATTGGAGCAAAATTTGCAACCGTTAACGGATCTGATAGCCGGCAGATATATCGAATTTTTACCGGATTTATATTATCCCATCAGGGTGGGTGAACATACCAATACCGCTTTCGGATTATCCATGGCATATGATTATGCAGTTACATTAGAGCATGATGAGTTGAAAACGGCAATCGAACGGCGTGCAAAGGATTATTATATGAACGACAAAGAGTGTCCGATAACCTGGGAACCAAGCGGATATGATTTCCTTTCGCCGTGTCTTGAGGAAGCATTTTTGATGAGCAAAGTTTTGACGGAAAATGAATACAGACAATGGCTTGCTGATTTCCTGCCGCAAATGAAAAACAAAGATTTCGAACTGGAACCCGGTATTGTCACCGACCGTGCCGATGGTAAATTGGTCCATCTCGACGGATTGAATTTCAGCCGTGCGTGGTGTTTATCCGGCATAGCTGATACGTTGCCAGAGTACAGCCATTTAAGACGGATTGCAAACGAACATATTGAATATTCTCTGCCGAATTTAGTCGACGATACTTATGAAGGTAGCCATTGGTTGGGTACGTTTGCGATCAATGCGCTGATTAAATAATTAAGGGCAGATTAAGATCGTTAATCGTAATATTGCGGTCAACGAACCATTAACGAATAACCATTAACCATTAACTTACAACAATTAACAAAATATTATTTCATGCTGATTAAAAATTCAACATTACTAACTCTTTCTCCTCCTTCAATAGATCAACAAACCGATCTCCGCATAGAGAACGGTGTTATTACGGAACAAGGCAGGAACCTTCAGCCCGGTGATGGAGAAGAAGTACACGACTTTACAGGTAAATACGTAATGCCCGGACTTCCCTGTGCGCACACGCATATGTACTCGAGTCTTGCACGCGGCATGCCTCCGCCGGATGAACCGCCAAGAAATTTTCCGGAGATATTGCAAAAAATCTGGTGGCGGCTTGACCGTGCACTCGATGAGGAATCGATTTATTACAGCGCGTTGATCGGCGCTCTCGAAGCGGTGCGATGGGGGACGACACTCTTGATCGATCACCATGCTTCGCCTTCATATATTCCGAACTCGCTCGATATAATCAAGCGTGCGTTTGAAGAAGTGGGTATTCGCGGCGTGTTGTGTTATGAGGTCACCGACCGCGGAGGTATGGAAAAACGCGATCAGGGAGTTGAGGAGAACGAGCGTTTTATAAAAGCAAACAAAGACAATCCATTGATACGGGGTATCGTCGGCGCTCATGCATCGTTCACGCTCGGCGACTATTCGTTGAAGAAGATTGCAGCGCTTGCGGATACGGTGGATACCGGGGTGCATATTCATGTCGCAGAGGATGCATGCGACGTGCGGGATGCGAAAGAGAAATATAACACCGATCTTATCTCGCGATTGGAAATGCATGGTATACTGCGTAACGGTTCGATTTTTGCCCATTGTATACATCTCGCGCAGGACGATTATTCGCGAATCCGCAATGCCGGCGGATGGATGATCCACAATCCCCGCTCGAATATGAATAATAATGTGGGATACGCTCCGGTCCTGCTCTTCGGTGACCGGGGGGGTCTGGGTACCGACGGCTTTCCCGCCGATATGTTCGAAGATGCAAAGATAATGTTCTTAAAAATGCGGGATGCCGGTGTGAGTCCCGATCCATTAACGCTCGAAAATTTTATAACCGGCGGTGCAAAAATCGCATCGGAAATATTTGATAAGAAGATCGGCCCGCTTGAAAAAAATGCCGCCGCAGATCTTGTCGTACTCGATTACAAACCTCCGACCCCGTTAACGGAAGATAATCTGTTATTCCACTATCTATTCGGCATGCGCTCCCCGATGGTCGAATCGGTAATGGTAAACGGGAAATGGGTAGTTAAAGATCGTAAAGTCATCGGAGTCGATATCGAATCGGCATATGAGGAAGCATCAAAAGCAGCCGCAAAGTTATGGGAAAAAATGAAAAGTGTGACGTGAAAAGTGAAAAGTGAAACGGAAGGCGTGGAACCTGGAACTTGAAACCTGAAACCAGAAACCCGGAACCCCGATAATGGCCGAACTCATACCAATACCATTTGATAAACTCCTGAAACGTATTTACCACGAATACGACCGGAACAATTCCATCTTCGATCTTCAGGCATCGAAGTTTTACCGTCCCGATCCGGCGATTGATTTGTCGGTGATGTTTTGCGATAAGAAGGCGGCAAATCCGGTTGGACCTGCCGCGGGACCGCATACACAGTTGACCCAGAATATCGTACTTTCCTGGCTTGCCGGCTCGAGAATGCTGGAACTGAAAACGGTACAGATAAAGGATCAACTTGAGTTGACTCGTCCGTGCATCGATATTCATAACATCGGTTACAATACAGAATGGTCGCAGGAACTCCGATTGGATGAATCGCTCCGCGAGTACGTCAAAGCTGCAATGATAATTGAAATACTCAAGCGTTGGTTCGGAAAATCCGGGTTCCGGTTCACCGATAGTCAGGATGCGCTCGATCCGAAGACGGTAAAACTCGATACCATCTTCGATACAAGCGTCGGGTACGATCTTACCGGTATACAGAGTCCGCAGATACGTTCGTGGCTCCGGTCGATGCAGAATGCAACGGAACTTATCGAGGAGTACAGGATGCAGATACCGGATGAGTTTCGTGAATATCGCGATATCCCGTTTGAATCGAGATTGTCCGACAGCATCACGTTATCGACCTTCCATGGAACTCCTGCTGATGAAATCGAAAGCATATGCGAATTTCTCCTCACCGAAATGGATTATCATGTTATTATAAAAATGAATCCCCCCATGCTCGGTAAAGAGCAGCTTGAATATCTGCTTTATGAGAAACTGGCATATACCGATGTCGAAGTGAACGAGAAAGCGTATGAAGTCAATATCACATTTGACGATGCCGTCGCAGTTGTAAAACGGCTCCAAAACGTAGCATCCCGGAATAACAAAACACTCGGTGTGAAATTCGGCAATACGCTTGAAGTTCACAACAAAGGAGAATTCCTGCAAGATGAAATCCAGTATCTGTCAGGTCAGCCGTTGCATGTTTTGCATCTCGCTCTTGTGCACGAATGGCGTAAAGTGTTCGGTGCGGAATTCCCGATATCGTTTGCCGCGGGCGTCGATGCACAGAATTTTTCCGATTGTGTGAGCATCGGACTCGTGCCCATAACAACGTGTACCGATCTTCTGCGACCTGGAGGGTATGGAAGACTTCCGAAATACCTGTATAATCTCGAAGCGAGCATGAAAAAGGAAAACGCGGTAACGGTAGAGGAATTTATAGTTAGTTCCGCTAACAGGAATGAGGGAAAACCGGATATCGGAGTGAAGCATGCTACTTTATACAACACCGAACGCTTGCTGTATGAGAGCATGGAAAACCCCAGATATCATGCAAATAATAATCGCAAGACTCCCAACAAGATCGGAAGCCATCTTTATTTGTGGGATTGCATAAACTGCGATAAGTGTATTCCGGTCTGTCCGAACGATGCAAACTTCTACTTTGAAATAGAACCCGTTAACGTTACATTTCAAAATATTAAAATTGAAAACGGCAAATGGGAACTTGTCGACGGCGGCGAGTTTACAGTCAAGAAATCCCACCAGATAGCAAACTTTGCCGATGCATGCAACGACTGCGGCAACTGCGATGTGTTCTGTCCGGAAGACGGCGGACCGTATATCGAAAAACCGAGGTTCTTCGGTTCGCTGGGGCAGTGGAAAGAGTGGAATAATTTGAGCGGTTTTGTTCTTTTAAGAGGGAACGAGAAAGTTACCCTTTACGGCAGATTCAAAGACCGTGAATATAAACTCACGTTTGATAACTCGAAAAATGAGGCAGTTTTTTCCAATGATGAATTTAACATAAAAATGGATTGGGATTTGTCAGAAGTAATCGATGCATCTGCCGATACAAATACCACCGTGAATATGGAGTATTATTATGCGATGCGTACTTTGATAAAGGGGATGCTGAATCCAAGTCGGGTGCATTATGTTAATGTGGGGTTGGAGCAGTAATATATTTGAAAAATGTGTAATATTGCACTATATTAGTGTACACGAAAATAGTGTAATAGTATTGATAATAACCGGATAATGAAAAAAAATATTACATTAAGTGCCGAAGAAGAGATCATTCGAAAGGCGCGTGAACGTGCTCTCAGGGAGCGGACAACGCTGAACGATGAATTCAGAAAGTGGCTCCGCCAATATTCGAGATTCGGTATCACCGGTCATGAATACGAACGGATGATGAAATCGTTGGAATATGCAAAACCTGGTCGACAATTTACCCGGGAAGAAATGAATGAACGGTAAATATTTTCTGGATACCGATATCATTCTCTATTCCTTTGACAAATCGGATCAAAGGAAAAGCAAAATTGCGACCCAACTCATTAAGAAGGCACTCGAGCAGCATTCAGGATGCATCAGCAATCAGGTAGTGCAGGAGTTCCTGAACGTTGCAACAAAAAAATTTTCGGTGCCGTTAACGACGTCCGATAGTAAAATGTATCTGAGCAAGGTGCTTGCTCCGCTCTGCCAGGTGTTTACCGATATTGATCTTTATATGCGTTCAGTCGATATTATGGAACGATGGCAATATTCATTATATGATTCTATGATAATTGCTGCTGCGCTGCAGGCCGAGTGTTCCGTTATTTATTCGGAAAATTTACAGGATCAGCAGGTTATTCACGACGCCACGGTTATAAATCCGTTTGTACAAAAGAAAATACGGCATATCTATGAATAAACTTGAGTTTACTCTAAACGGCAAACCGTTCTCAACGCAAATCGAAAACGGCACTTCCTTAATGACCGTACTCCGGGAGCATGCAGGATTGATCTCCCCGAAAAATGGTTGTGCACCACAGGGATCGTGCGGTTGCTGCACCGTTATGGTCGACGGGAAGGCGCTCTCTTCGTGTGCGGTTCCCGCGCATAAGGCGGCGGGTAAAAGCGTGCTGACACTCGAAGGATTGAACGAGAAAGAACGTGATATTTTTGCGAAGTCGTTCACGGTAACCGCCGGATTGCAATGCGGATTTTGCATTCCGGGAATTGTGGTGCGTGCAAAGCATCTTATTGAAAAAAATCCTACTCCGATGCGGGAAGAAATTGCAAAATCGTTGAACAACAATATCTGCCGCTGTACCGGTTATGTGAAGATAATAGATGCAATTGATACCGCTGCGAAAGCGTTTCAGGGAGAGCCGCTTCCCGAAGCCGATTATTCCGGCAAGGTCGGTTCCAGTCTCCCGCGAATGGACGGTGAAAAGTTTGCAATGGGAGATCGGCCGTATATCGACGATATGAAATTCCCCGGTATGCTCTACGGTGCGTTTTATTTCTCACCGCATCCGAAGATCAAAGTGAAAAAGATAGATACGTCCGAAGCGGAAAAACATCCCGGCGTCGAGCGGGTTATTACCTATCGCGATGTTCCCGGTGAACGGTATCAGGGGTTGATCTATAAAGACTGGCCGTTATTTATCGCCGAGGGGGAAACGACCCATTGCATCGGCGATATTCTTGCGATGGTTATTGCAGCGGATGAAAATACCGCACGCGAAGCGTTAAATCTGATAGAAGTTGAGTACGAACATCTAATAGGTGTTTATGATCCCGAAGATGCTCTCAAACCGGATGCACCGCAAGTACATGAAGGAAAGGATAACCTGCTCGATAAAGCTGTTATAAAACGGGGTGATGTTGACAAGGCGTTAAAGGAATCGAAGTACGTTGAGACAAAGACATTCCAAACCCAGATGATCGAGCACGCGTTTCTTGAACCAGAAAGCTCTATTGCGATGCAGCAAAACGGTGTGCTCGATGTATACTCGCAGGGACAGGGTGTATTCGACGACCGCAAACAGATCGCATCGTTTCTCGGTATAACGGAGGATGAGATTATAGTTACGCTGATTACAAACGGCGGCGCATTCGGCGGGAAGGAAGATCTCAGTATCCAGGGACAGGTAGCACTCGCGGCGAAGCTGACCGGCAAACCGGTCAAAGCTACATTGACCCGCGAAGAGAGCATCCGGCTCCATCCAAAACGGCACCCGATAAAAATGACCTATACCGTCGGTTGTGATGAGAAGGGAAAGATCACTGCTCTCCGTGCCAGGATGATCGGCGATAAAGGTGCGTTTGCATCTGTCGGTACAAAGGTGCTTGAGCGGGCGGCGGGACATGCTGGTGGTCCGTATAATATTTTAAACTCCGATGTCGAGGCACTTTCAGTTTATACAAACAACCTTCCCTGCGGCGCGATGCGCGGCTTCGGTGCGAATCAGGCCGCATTTGCAATGGAAGGGATGATGGACATCCTCGCGGAGAAAGTCGGTATCGACGGATGGGAGATGCGGTGGCGGAATGTTGTTGACGTCGGCGACACATTTTGTACCGGACAGGTTTTTGAGAAATCGGTCGGCATACGTGAAACATTACTTTCGGTAAAGGATGCTTATTATTCATCCCCCTATGCAGGCGTCGCGTGCGGGATTAAGAATGTCGGCATTGGAAACGGCATGCCGGAATACGGACAGGCAATTGTCAAAGTACAGCCCGATGAAACGATCACGATCAACACCGGTTTTACGGAGATGGGACAGGGATTTTGTACGGTCATGATCCAGTTCTTCAGCGATGTCACCGGCATTGATCCGCGAAAGGTTCGTGTGGACATCGATACCACGCAGCCGACGCCGTGCGGTATGACGACCGCTTCTCGTGCAACAGTACTCGGCGGTAGAGCGGTTATACAGGCAGCGGAAAAAATGAAGAGAGATCTTGATAGCGGAAAAACATTGATGGATCTTGCGGGTGAAGAGTACTTCGGCGAGGTGGTAATCGATTACACGACCGCGCTCGATGAGAAAACGAAGAAACCGATCACTCATATGACATTCGGATTTGCAACGCAGGTAGTCATACTCGACGATGAAGGTAAATTGAAAAAAGTAGTTGCTGCGCACGATGTCGGACGGGTGATCAATCGAAAGTCGCTTGAAGGACAGCTTGAGGGGTCGATACATATGGGATTGGGATATGCCTTGACTGAAGATTTGAAGCTGAAGGAAGGCGTTCCGGAGTCGTTTAAGTTCAGATCGCTGGGGTTGCTTCGTGCGAAAGATATGCCCGAGACTGAAGTTATCCTTGTCGAAGTAAACGAACCTGAAGGGCCGTTCGGTGCGAAGGGAGTCGGGGAGATCGGGCTTGTTCCGACTGCCGGAGCCGTTGCGTCCGCACTTTACCGGTATGACGGAATACGGCGGTATGAATTGCCGATGAAGGATTCACCGGCGGCGAAAGCGATACAGGGGGTAAAGTAAGTTAATGGTTAATGGGTTAATCGTTAATCGTACTTATCCTCTATTTAACATAAAGAACTAATAACCATTAACCATTAACAAATAACTGTCTGGAGAATAAATGTCAGTAAACTGGAAGTCAAATGCAAAATATCATACAAACATCTTCGAAACAATCGGCCGCACACCTTTAATTCAACTTAACCGCATACCCAAAGGGGAAGGAATTGATGCTCAAATACTCGTCAAACTCGAATGGTTCAGTCCCTCGGGAAGTTTGAAGGATCGTATATATTATAACATGTTTACCAAAGCCGAAGAAGCCGGTGTTCTTAAACCGGGAATGACTGTGCTTGAATGTTCTACCGGTAATGCGGGTATCGCGTGCTCATTTGTATCGGCTGTCAAGGGATATCCGTGCATAATTGTTATGCCGGAAGGGATGTCCGAAGAGCGGAAGAAAATGGATATCGCATACGGCGCGGAAATGGTGTATACCCCCGGCGGCGAGAGCGACGTCGATCTTGCGCTTGAAAAACTTGAGGAAATCAGAAGTAAAAATCCGGATAAATATTTTGTACCCGCACAGTTTGAAAATCCCGATAATATCGATGCCCACTATGAAACAACGGGCCCGGAAATATGGGAACAAACTGGCGGTAAACTCGATGCCTTCATTGCCACCCAGGGTACGGGCGGTACATTGACCGGTGCCGGAAAATATATCCGCGAACATAAAAAAGATGTTACGCTCTATGCGATCGAGCCGGCCGAATGTCCGCTCCTCAGTAAACGTGAGTGGGGTCCGCACGGCATCGAGGGGATCGGCGACGGATTCGTACCGAAAAATCTTCACCTGGAATATCTCGACGGCATCATTACCACGACGACCGACGAAGCGATTGCAATGGGAAAACGACTGGCTAAGGAAGAAGGGATATTCTGCGGCATTTCTTCGGGCAGCAATGTCGCCGCAGCTATAAAGCTGGCAAAAAGACATCCCGAGCTAAAAATGATTGTCACTATGATAAACGATACCGGTCAACGCTACTTTTCCACCGAGCTCTGCGATGCCCCGAAACACTTCGAAGTCCCCGAACGGGATCATCCTATGGACGAATATACTATCAAACAACTTGATAAATATCAACCGGGGTGGGAGATCATTGAATGATGGTTAATTTTGTTAGTTGTTGGTTGATGGTTAATGGAGCATAAAACGTTATGAATAGTAAAATAATACCAGATAGTAGAGAAAATGATGTCAGAAGTAAATAAAAAAATTAAAAGTGCTTTTTGGGATTATGAGATTGATCCCGATGAAATTTATGCAATTATTGTCGGTGAAAGACCTGAAAGGGGATTTTTGAAGAAGGAATATCTGCTACGGCGAATATTGGAGCGCCTCTCATGGTATGAGATAGTAGATATATTTGGAATTGATTTTTTAAAAAACAATATTACCACCGATGTAATCTCCGGCATGCGGAGTAATAATCTTAAAACTCGATATGAACTCTTTAGAAAAGTATTACAAGGAGAAGCTGTATCCTTTGCAGGATGGTCTGATGAAAATCGTAAAAGACTTGCAGCTTCCCTTTTATCTGACCGGTGGAACCGCCCTTAGCAGATTTTATTATCACCATAGATATTCCGACGACCTGGATTATTTTGTAAATAACGATCCTCGTTTTAAAGATTATCAAAGCACGTTAATAGAATCATTGAACGCCAACCAATCGGATTTAGGTTTTAAGGTACTCACTGATAGAATCGTTCTATCGAAAGATTATTTGCAATTGTATGTCGCAGTTGAGGACTTAGAGCTAAAAATCGATTTTGTTAATGATATCTCTTCTCACTTTGGAGAAATATTAGAGAATGAAATATGTGGTATGATTGATAATGTGAGAAATATACTCTCCAATAAAATATCTGCTCTATATCGATTTGAAGTGAAAGACTATGTAGATATTTGGATAATTTGTCGAAACTTTTTATTTAATTGGCGAAAACTAATGAATGAGGCAAAACAAAAGGAAGCATCTGTTGATCCAATGGAAATGATAATTCATTAAGTAATTAGAGGTCAAGTAGAATTCACAATGAATAATTACGGATATAATTAAAAGAGAAAAAATGTACGACAAAATCTACGGAGAAGCACAAAAAAACGAACAGCAAATAAAAAAATTCCTCCGCGATCTAATTGCAATTAAATCGATGAGCGGGGAAGAAGAACAAGTCATTAATCGTGTTCAGGAAGAGATGCAGCGTATCGGGTACGACGACATCACCATCGACCCGCTCGGAAATATTCTGGGCCGGATCGGAAAAGGAAAGCGTATCATCGCACTCGATGCGCACGTCGATACGGTCGATGTCGGAAATCCCGATAACTGGGAAATGGATCCCTTTAAGGGTGCCGAGAAAGACGGCGTTATATACGGACGCGGTGCATGTGATATGAAAGGACCCCTTGCCTCTATCGTGTACGGTGGAAAAATAATTAAAGACCTCGGACTCGAGGATGATTTTACCTTGTATGTAGTGGGAAGCGTTCAGGAAGAAGACGCCGACGGATTATGCTGGCATTATATAATTCAGGAAAGTATCCTTCGTCCTGAAATCGTCGTCATAGCCGAACCGACAAATCTCGGTTTATACCGGGGACAGCGCGGACGAATGGAAATGGAGATAAAAACCGACGGTATATCGTGCCACGGATCGGCACCCGACAGAGGAGTTAATGCAATATATAAAATGGCGCCTATCATTCAGGATATCGAGAAGTTGAATGAACGATTGGGCGGAGAACCGTTCCTCGGTAAGGGAACCATTACCATTTCACACATCAGATCGACATCCCCGTCTTTTTGTGCCGTAGCAGATTCTGCCACAATACATCTCGACCGGCGCCTCGCTGCAACAGATACGCTTGAATCCGCCGTAGGAGAACTCGAAAATTTACCGAGTGTAAAAAAAGCCAACGGTAAAGTAACCGTACTCGAATACACGGTCCCCTCATGGCGCGGACTCACGTATCCGATGAAAAAATATTATCCGACATGGCTTATACCGGAAGATCATAAGGGGATGGTAAGCGGAAAGGAAACATTCGAAAAGGTCCTCGGCGAGAAACCGAGAATCGGCAGATGGGATTTCAGCACGAACGGCGTATCGATCATGGGATTACATAATATCCCGTGCGTCGGCTTCGGACCGGGTAATGAATACTACGCACACATGGCAAACGAACAGGTGTCGGTCGAGCACCTTGTGAAAGCTGCGGCGTGGTATGCGGCGTTTCCGTTTGTGTATGTTAATAACGAGTAAATATGAAATCAGAAATATGAAATCGGAAATAGTCTCTTGTTTCATATTTCTGATTTCTCATTTCATATTTTATACAGAGAGGAAAATAAATGTCTGAAAATCTTAAAAAGCTCCCCGACACCGTCCGTGGACGCGACTACATCGAAACAAAAGATTGGACAAACGAAGAGATCGAATTGGCCCTAAAAACGGCAGCCGATCTGAAAGTGATGTTTAAAGAAGGAAAGCCGCATCGCTATTTACCTGACAAAACAATATTCTTATTCTTTTTTGATAAATCGACCAGAACACGGAATTCATTTGAAGCTGGTGCGACACAGCTTGGAGGTCACGCGCATTTTATTGCCGCCGAAACCTCACAGGTTGCACACGGCGAATCGCCGCGCGATATGGGAATAATCCTTTCGAGTTACGGACACGCTGTGGGAATACGGCACGATCTTGTTCCCGGTGAAGGCAATTCGTATATGCGTGAGGTAGCAAAAAATGCACAGGTACCGGTTTTAAATATGCAGTGCGATATAGATCATCCGTTTCAGACGCTTGCAGATCTGATGACGATACGGGAGGAGTTCGGTAATGATCTACGTGGACGGAAAATTGCCGTTTCCTGGGCATATGCGCCAAGTTATGCAAAGCCGATGTCCGTACCTCAGGGTTTGATCACTTTGATGCCGCGGTTCGGTCTTGATGTTGTGCTCGCTCATCCCCCTGAGTATACATTGATGAAAAGCGAAATGGAATATGCACAAAAAGCGGCAAAAGAGAACGGGGTGAAATTCGAAGTTGTTGATAATATGGATGACGCGTTTAAAGATGCCGACATCGTGTATCCAAAATCGTGGGGTATTGAATCTCTCTTCCATAAACCGGAAGAGGCACTTGAAATATCGAAGAAATATAAACACTGGATATGCGATGAAGAGAAGATGAAGTTGACAAAAAAAGAAGCAATCTATATGCACTGTTTACCTGCCGATCGTGGATATGAAGTAACCGATGCAGTGATCGACAGCCCGCAGTCAAGGGTATTTCCGGAAGCAGAGAACAGGTTACATACGTGTAAGTCGGTTATGGCGCTAACGATGTAAAAAATAAATTTGAAATCGGAAATAGGAAATCAGAAATGGTAAACCAAAATCAATCCGGGGAGAATCTTCAGAGTCGAACGAAAAGATTTTCTGTTGCGATTGTCAAGTTTGTACAATCATTACCATCGACATACATTGCTCGCGAGATTGGTAGGCAGTTGCTAAGATCAGGAATGTCTGTTGGTTCAAATACACGTGCAGCATATCGTGCGAGATCAAATAAGGAATTTATTTCAAAACTTGGAATTGTAATAGAAGAAGCTGATGAGTCGGCTTATTGGCTTGAACTACTGATGGAATCAGATATATGTAATAATGATAAAACACACGAGTTGCATAAAGAAGCGAATGAATTGGTATCAATTTTCGTATCTATTATCAGGAAAAACAGATAAGTAGCTGTGCCAGTAGCTTTTTCTTTTTTCTGATTTCATATTTCATATTTCCTATTTTTTATGGATATTATAAAAGAAACGATCGACGCTTTACAACACGAAGACCGTGTCATGCTCGCTACGATCATCTCGACGTCGGGTTCGACGCCGGCATCTGCGTTGTCGAAAATGCTTGTGAAAGATGGTTGCACTAAATTGGTCGGTACCGTCGGCGGCGGATGTATGGAAGCGGATGTGGCGGAACATGCCAAGATCATCTTTCCGCAAAATATAGCTAAAATCGTTGCCTATCGTTTGGTGGAAGACGGTATCGAGCAGGGACTCATCTGTGGCGGTACCCTCGACATCCTCATAGAACCGATTACAAAACAATATATTCCTTTATTCGATACGCTGCGGAAACTACGGGATGAAGGTGAAGATTGTGTCCTTGCAACATTATTACAGCAGAATGGCGAAAAGATCAGTAAAACAATTCTATCTCATCCAGACGATGTCGATCGTTTTCCTCAAAATGATACCATTGTTTCAGTTGATGACTTCATACGTAAAACCGGTATTACCAATGACAACATTAAGGAACTTGTCCGGAAAGTTTATAACCGGGGCGAAACGGAGCGACTTAAAACTTCTTCGGGTGAGCTTATTATTGAACCTATGCCCGGTAAACCGGGGCTTGTGATTTTTGGAGGCGGACACGTGTCGAAATATGTTTCCAGAACCGCAACGATGGCGGGCTTTGGCGTAACAGTCGTCGATGACCGGGATATGTTTGCAAACCCCGTGCGCTTCCCCGAAGCTGAAAAAACAATTGCAGTAAGATACGAAGAGGCGTTTGAACACATAGTGGTAAAGCAGTCTACATATATTGTTATCGTTACCCGCGGACACCGATATGATGAAGTTGTATTAGAGCAGGCAGTAAAAACTCAGGCGCGGTATATTGGTATGATCGGAAGTGCTCGAAAAGTATTTACTACATACCGTCATCTTGTGGATCGGGGAATACCGGTAGAAAATCTCCTCAAGATCTATGCACCGGTCGGACTCGATATCGGTGCGGTAACTGCTGAAGAGATAGCCGTCAGCATTGTATCGGAATTGATAAAAAATCGTCGTGCTGAACAAAAACAACCGGGACACAAAGCAGATGCAATGAAACCGTTGTATTACAAACTTGGGAAAATCAATCCGTCATATCCCTGATTATTAACTTTGAGATTATCATCAATAATATTGTCAGCCGGATCGTCCGGTCGAATGGGTTCTCCGAAAGCATTATTAAAAATTCAGGAGAAAACCTTTTTACAGCATATAATTGGAATTCTTTCAAATCAATACGTAAAAGATATTCACGTAGTGCTCGGTGCACATGCACAAGAAATCAAGCCGTCGGTCACAGGATTGCCTGTCTCAGTGATTATTAACGAACAATGGCAGAATGGACAACTTTCATCTCTTATTACGGGATTGGATGCGATAGACGAAAACAATGTAGATGGAGTACTTGTCTGGCCGGTGGATCATCCACTTGTGTCTGGCGTTTTAGTTGAGCAATTAATAAACACTTTTATGAACGATTCCGGCAAACTAATTATACCGAAATTTGAAGGGAAACGCGGACATCCCGTTATATTTCCTAAAAGTTTGTTCAATGAATTACGAGCTGCTCCCCTCGATAAGGGAGCACGCTCGGTTGTTTACCGTTATGAAGAAACGGTTTACGAACTTGAAACAAGCGAGATAGAGATTTTAATAAATATCGATACTCCGGAGGCGTACGAAAAGTTTATAACAAACGGTATCTTTCGGTGTTCTAACTTATGAGACGAAAACATGTCACTAATAATAAAAAACGGTAGAATACTAACGGCCGATCAGGATTTTCGTGCGGATGTTTATATCGAAAACGATAAGATTGCCGAGATCGGCATTGATTTATCCATGCAAGCCGATCGTGTTATCGATGCGTCGGGATTGTATGTTATTCCCGGGGGTATAGACGTACATACCCACATGGAAGCACCGGTCGGTGGAACTTTATCGAGCGATGATTTTGAAACCGGGACGCGTGCTGCGGCATTCGGCGGTACAACGTGTATCATAGATTTTGCTACACAAACACGCGGACAGAAGATGCGTGAGACGCTTGATATCTGGTGGAAGAAAGCGGAGAAGGCCGTCGTCGATTACGGATTTCATATGATAGTGACCGACCTTCCCGAGGCGCATCTCGAAGATATGAACGAGATCGTCCGCGAAGGAGTGACAAGTTTTAAGTTGTTTATGGCATATCCCGGCGTTCTTATGGTGGACGATGCAACAATCTTTCGGGCAATGCAGCAATCGGGAAAGACAGGTTCAATGGTTTGCATTCACGCAGAAAACGGAGGCGCCATCGATGTGCTTGTCAAACAAGCGATCGCTGAAGGGAGAAAAGATCCGGTATATCACGCGTTAACCCGGCCCGCAACAGCCGAAGGCGAAGCCGTGAACCGTGCGATTGCGCTTGCATCGATGGCGGATGCGCCGGTGTATATCGTTCATGTCTCCACAAACGATGCGCTTGAAAAGATAGCCGAAGCCCGCGACCGGGGCTTACCGGTATTCGGCGAAACGTGTCCGCATTATCTTCTGTTGAGCATTGATGATCTCAAGCGGCCGGATTTCGAAGGTGCAAAATACGTTCTCACCCCGCCGCTGCGCGAACAATGGCATCAGGAAAAACTGTGGGAAGGTCTCCGGCGCAATAATCTGCAGCTCGTTTCTACCGATCACTGCCCGTTTTGCTTCAAAGAACAAAAGATGATGGGACGTGACAGCTTTGCAAAGATTCCGAACGGCGGTCCCGGAGTCGAAGATCGAATGCATTTAACGTTTCATCACGGTGTGAATAATGGACGTATTTCGCTCAACCGCTGGGTCGAACTTGTATCGACTGCGCCGGCTAAAATGTTCGGTCTGTATCCGCGAAAAGGAGCGATTACCGTCGGATGCGATGCCGATATAGTTTTGTGGGATCCCGCAAAGGAGCATACGATTTCGGCAAAAACCCATCATATGAATGTGGATTATTCGATGTATGAAGGATTCGCAGTGAGAGGTTTGGCAGATACTGTGATCTCCCGCGGCGAGGTGATTGTAGAAAAAGGAGAGTGGCTCGGGAAAAAGGGCAGAGGAAAATTCCTGAAGCGGGATCAATATTCGGGAAACATATGACAATAATTAATAATCAATCCGATAGCTATCGGATAAATAATCAATTCTCAATCCTATGCGCGATATATCAGACAAGATAAAGACGCTTCGTACCGCTACTGCAAAAGCGACGCTCACGCTCTTACCGGAAACGGTTCAGCTTTTGAATGAAAATAAACTTCCCAAAGGCGACCCGCTTCCCGTTGCAAAGGTGGCTGCCATACAGGCGGCGAAAAATACCCATCAGATTATTCCGTACTGTCATCCGCTCCCGATCGATTTTGTCGGGGTGGAGTATTCAATCGATGACACTACCATCGAGGTCGAGGTGACCGTAAAAGCGATATATAAAACCGGTGTGGAAATGGAAGCACTGACCGGTGCCTCTGTTGCAGCGCTGACGCTCTACGATATGATGAAGATGGTAGATGAGACAATGGAGATTACCGGCGTGGTGCTTGTTGAAAAGAGAGGAGGCAAATCCGATTTCGGTGAATCATTTAAAAAACCTCTCCGGGCTGCCGTGCTCGTTATGTCCGACTCGATAGCCGGGGGGAAAAAAAACGATCTGTCGGGTCGATTAATAAAAGAACGGCTCGAGCAATACAATATCGAAGTACGTGATTATTCGATAATTCCCGATGAGCCGGAAATGATCAAGAAGAAAATACTAACATATACAGACGATATGCGGCTTGATCTCATTATGACCACCGGCGGTACGGGGATGAGTCCACGCGACTTCACCCCCGAAACGATGAATGATATTTTCGAACGCGAAGTACCCGGCATACCTGAAGCTGTGCGTGCGTACGGACAGGAACGAACTCCTTATTCGATGCTCTCGCGCGGGAGAGCCGGTGTTAGAGGAAATTCCCTTATCATAAATCTACCCGGGTCAAAACGCGGCGTTGCGGAATCGCTTGATTCTTTATTCCCCTTCGTTCTGCATTCGTTCAAGATGTTGTGGGGAGGAGGGCACGTAGAGCAGAGATCAGAGGTCAGACGTCGGAAGTCAG
>PWTU01000365.1 GCA_003562775.1 Ignavibacteriales bacterium | reverse complement strand
TTCCACGCTGCTTGCTCCGATTAATGCAGAGGTTACCGCATCGTGTCGGAGTACCCATGCAATGGCAAGTTGTGCGAGTGATAGATTTCGTGCTTTGGCAATTGTATTCAGTTTAGTAATCTGATTTCTGCGTTGTTCGGTGATGGCATCTTTGCTTAAGAAACCGGTCGGTTTTGCCGCTCTTGAATCGGGAGGTATATCGTTCAAATATTTATCAGTCAGCAGGCCCTGTGCAAGTGGAGAGAACACGATACATCCCATCCCGAGTTCTTTCAACGTGATGAGTAAATCGTCTTCAATATCCCTGCTGAACATATTATACTTAACCTGATGAATGATGCAGGGAGTACGTAATTCCTTCAACAGGTTCATTGCCTCTTTTGTTTGTTCATTGTTATATGATGAAATTCCCACGTATAATGTTTTTCCGAGACGGACTGTCTGGTCGAGCGCGAGGATACTCTCTTCAACCGGTGTATCGGGATCGGGGCGATGGTGATAAAAAATATCCACGTAATTGAGATTCATCCGCTTCAGACTTTGATCGAGACTTGCAAGGAGATATTTTCGTGAACCGCCGTCACCGTACGGTCCTTCCCACATTCGATATCCTGCTTTTGTAGAGATGATCATTTCATCACGATGACTCGCGAGATCCTTTTGTAATACCCGTCCAAATGTTTCTTCAGCCGAACCCGGCTCGGGGCCGTAATTGTTCGCGAGATCGAAATGGGTGATACCCCGTTCGAATGCGTGGAGGATCATCTTACGGGAGTTATCAAATATATCGATGCTGCCGAAGTTGTGCCAGAGACCGAGTGAAATTATGGGCAGTTGTAACCCGGTTTTACCGCAGAATCGGAAGATCATATTGTCATAATGGGGGATCGTTTTTTCCATGGAGACTTTATATAAAATTATAATTGGTTAATATGAGTAAATAACGGTTAAAAAAAAGTTTTAGTTATGCTATTATAGGATGCCACTTAACTCATTAACTTTGGTGAATTGCCAGTTATATAATTAGTCAAAATGATTGACAAATTGCAAGTAACATAGAACATTATTACTAAAAAGAATTGATTAATTCAAATAATTTGATTAATATAAGTGTAATTTAGGTATATCTCATTACAGGAACTTTGGATTAAATACCTGTGTATATTAGACATAGAATTTCTAAAAATAAAATAATCCATCGGAAAACAATCCGTTGATTCACTTCTTACCAATTTAGGAGATATCGTACGATGTTGACAGGAACGAATCTTGAATATACCAAAACATATAATTTAAGAATAGTTCTTGAAACTATCAGGTTATTTGGTCCGCTTTCACGCGTTGAGATTGCACGTCGTACGCAGCTTACGGCGCAGACCGTTACCAATATAACACGAAATTTAATGCAATCGGAAATGATACTCGAAGCCGAGCGTCTCCAGGAAGGACGCGGTGCACCCTCAATATTACTCAAGATAAACCCTGAAGGCGCTTTTTCGATCGGATTGGATCTTGATAAAGATCACTTAACCGGTGTTCTGGTCGATTTGCTCGGTACTCCCCGTCAACATACTACTAAAGAATTAAAATTTCCGTCGTCGGACGAGGCGATGGTGATTCTCGAAAAAACCGCAAAAGAATTGATCGAGCGCGAGGGGATACCACTTGAAAAAATATGGGGGGTAGGTCTCGGTTTGCCGGGTCCTTTTTCGGTGTCGGATGGGATGGTAGTGAAGGATGTCGTCAGTCCGATAGGACTTCCGGGATGGTCGAATGTACCGGTACGGGATATACTTAGTAAAAAGCTATCACTGCCGGTATATATCGAGAACAATGCAACGGCTGCGGCGATTGGTGAACTCTGGTACGGCGCCGGTCGTCATATCGGTACTTTCTTTTATGTTTATTTTGGCGCCGGACTCGGCGGTGGGGTTGTTATTAACGGGCAGCCGTATTACGGGTTTACCGGTAATGCCGGGGAATTGGGATATTATCCGGCGCAACACGATTTTTATCAGGAGCAAAATTCTGAAAAGCCACATCTCGGTCAGTTTTTCCGTCTACCTAGTTTATATAAAAGTCTTAGCGCTAAAGGTTTCGAAGTATCGAGTCTTGCCGGACTTGAGCAGTTATATAATCAACGCAATGAACATATTATATCATGGATTGATCAGGGAGCGACGCATCTTGCACCGATCATACTTGCAATTGAGTATTTGATCGATCCGCAGGCAATATTTTTCGGAGGAAGATTACCTAACTCGATAATTAATGAGCTTATGGAAAAACTCAAAGAGATTTTACCGAAGCTTAGAATCAAACAGAAAACAACCTGTCCGGATCTTCTCAACGCCGCAGCCGGGGCGGATGCCGCGGCACTCGGTATTGCGACGATACCGGTGTACGAGTCGATGGCGCCGCTGCCGGGCTTGCTTATGAAAACGTCAAAAAACAACTTTCGACCGCTTGTAACGCCTGTTGCTTCCGAATCATAATGCCGTTTTAATGGAGTAATTCCTGTGAAATTTGGATATTTCAACGACAAAGAACGGGAGTACGTCATAACCAACCCGATGACTCCGTACCCGTGGATCAATTATTTAGGGAATGATGATTTTTTCAGTTTAATATCGAATACAGCCGGCGGTTATAGTTTCTATAAGGACGCCCGGTTACGCAGAATCACAAGGTTTCGGTATAACAACGTACCGATTGATTCGGGCGGAAAATATTATTATATAAACGATAACGGAGCGGTGTGGTCGCCGGGCTGGAAACCTGCGAAAACTACACTTGACAATTACGAGTGCAGACACGGTTTAGGATACACACGAATTACAGGTGAACGCAATCTACTCGAAGCAAGCGTGTTATACTTTGTACCGGTAGATTATACCGGCGAGGTGCAAAAGCTCACCCTCAGGAACAAAAGTTCCGAAGAAAAAAAGTTTACGGTATATTCCTTTGTGGAATGGTGTCTGTGGAATGCCCTCGACGATATGACCAACTTCCAGCGAAATTTTTCAACCGGCGAAGTTGAAATCGAAGGTTCGGTGCTCTATCATAAAACGGAATATCGTGAGCGGCGCAATCACTATGCTTTTTATTCGGTAAATTCACCCATCGACGGATTCGACACAGACCGGGATTCATTTATCGGTTTATATAACGGATACGGGCTTCCACAGGTTGTTGAGCGCAACACACCCTCGAATTCGATGGCACACGGCTGGGCACCCATTGCATCGCATTCCCTGAAAATTAAATTGCAACCGGATGAGGTAAAGGAGCTTATCTTTATACTCGGTTATGCCGAGAATAGTCAGGACAATAAGTGGGATGCGCCTTCGATAATCAACAAAGCCCCGGCCCGGAAGATGATCGATCAATTTCAAAACGCAAAAGAGGTCGAAGAAGCATTCGATCGTCTGAGGGATTACTGGGATAATCTATTGTCGGTATTCCGGATTGCCGCCGGCGATGAAAAGCTCAATCGGATGGTTAACATCTGGAATCAATATCAGTGTATGGCGACCTTCAATTTATCCCGGAGTGCTTCGTATTTTGAATCGGGCATCGGCAGGGGAATGGGATTTCGCGATTCGAATCAGGATATAATCGGATTTGTACATCAGATACCGGCAAAAGCCCGGCAACGTATTATCGATATTGCCGCTACGCAATTTGAAGACGGCGGCGCCTATCATCAATATCAACCGTTGACCAGGAAAGGGAATCATGAGGTCGGGGGGAATTTCAACGACGATCCGCTGTGGCTGATTCTGTCGACGACAACTTATATTAAAGAGACAGGCGATTTCTCTATACTGGATGAACAGGTTCCGTTTGATAACGATGCATCCAGGGCGCAGAGTTTGTACGAGCATTTACGGCTATCGTTTTATCATGTCGTTAACAATCTCGGTCCCCATCGTCTCCCGTTGATCGGGCGCGCCGATTGGAACGACTGTCTTAATCTCAATTGCTTTTCTACTAATCCCGATGAATCTTTTCAAACGACGGAAAATAAAACGGCAGGACAGGCGGAATCGTTGTTCATTGCCGGCCAATTTATTCTTTACGGCAACGAGTTTACAGCGCTTTGCCGGAGAATCGGACAGGAGAAAGAAGCGGATGAGGCGGATCGGCACATCGAAGATATGAAACGGGCGGTACACGAACACGGCTGGGACGGCGAATGGTTTCTACGCGCGTACGATTATTTCGGAGACAGAGTCGGCAGCAGGGAAAATGAAGAGGGGAGAATATTTATCGAGCCGCAAGGATTTTGCGTTATGGCGGGTCTGGGAGTTGACGACGGCAGAGCGGAGAGAGCGTTGCACTCCGTTAAGAAACACCTCGACTGTGAATATGGTATTGTATTGCATAACCCTGCATATACAAAATATTATATACACTTGGGCGAGATATCAACCTATCCGCCGGGATACAAAGAGAACGCCGGCATTTTTTGTCATAATAATCCGTGGATTATGATAGCAGAAACTATACTCGGCAACGGCGATAATGCCTTCGACTATTATAAAAAAATTGCACCGTCGTATCTGGAAGATATAAGCGACCTGCATAAAACCGAACCGTATGTGTATTCACAGATGATCGCAGGGAAGGACGCCGTCAAGCCCGGTGAAGCAAAGAACAGTTGGTTAACCGGAACCGCCGCGTGGAATTTTTATGCGGTCACTCAATATATACTCGGCATTCGCCCTCAATACGACGGACTTGTCGTCGATCCCTGCATTCCAAAAGACTGGGATG
>PWTU01000219.1 GCA_003562775.1 Ignavibacteriales bacterium | reverse complement strand
GAAAAAGAGCGTATGAAACATCAAGTTAGACATTTACAAAGAAAAGCAAATTCCATTGGGTACAATTTGGTACCTGCAGCATAACACGTATAACTTTCTTGGAAGAGTAATAACATGAAAATTGAATACAACAATCCTTACATCCATTTTATTCTAATAACTAAGGATCGCGTAGCCCCATTATTCCAGAAAAATGTCGTGAACGAATCGAAAAATAAGCTAATAAGGTTAATGATTAGGGAGCTGAGATCTTGATTACTAAGCCCCGATGGCTATCGGGGAAGGTTTGGATGAATTCTGGTATAATGAAAGAGATATAAGTTCTTCGGAAAGTCTAAACTGATTGTTGCGCTTATAAATTTATTATAATTTTGATCTATTGGCAACATTTTTTAATTAATCAGAAATTTTCACGCAGGATTTAGGTTAAAATTAATTATTATTCCGATTTGTCGGGGTAATCTATTATGGAGATAACAAAGCTCAAGAGATATATTCTGCTTTCGAAAAATCAGAGGGGGCGAAGGGGGTGAGGCATCTACCAAGTAGAAGTGACTATGTCATTGGCAGCTTGTTGAAGCATAGTGTGTTGGATATTTAAGTGGTTTGTGTAACTTTACTTATTCATCAAAAAATTATCGTGAATAAAAAAATAACATTATCCGGATGGGGCGGGTATCCCGTTGTAACGGGCGAGGAGTTGCCGTTTTATACAAGTGCGGCATTACGGGAGAAATTGACCTCCGGCAGCGGTGATATTATAGCACGCGGCAACGGCCGCAGTTACGGCGACAGCGCACTGTCGTCAATGGTTGTACACATGCGCCGGTTTAACCGCATGCTTGCATTCGACGAGACGACCGGTTTGTTGACATGTGAAGCGGGCGTTTTGCTCTCGGAAATTCTGGAAGTTTTTTTACCGCGGGGATGGTTTTTAAAAATTACACCGGGAACAAAGTTGATCACCGTCGGCGGAGCGATCGCAAGCGACGTGCACGGGAAAAATCATCACGTTGAGGGATGCTTCAGCTCCTGTGTGAAAAGTTTCGATTTGTTGCTGGCAGACGGCCGCGTTGTAACCTGCTCCGCTTCAGAAAACCGGGATTTGTTTCTCGCAACGTGCGGCGGTATGGGGCTGACGGGCATTATCCTGCAGGCGCGCTTTTACCTTAAACGGGTGCGTTCGTGCTTCATTGAGCAGACAACAATCAAAACCAAAAATCTTCGCGAGACGTTTGGAGCGTTCGAACGGCATGCAGACAGTCCCTACTCGGTTGCGTGGATCGATTGCCTGAGCACGGGCGATTCGATGGGCAGAAGCGTGTTGATGACCGGCAGGTTTGCGGACGACGGAGACCTGTCGTACCGATCTTCGAACGGGGTATCGGTCCCGTTTCATCTTCCGGGATTCGTTCTGAATAAAATGTCCGTCAAAGCTTTTAACGGCATATATTATCGTAAAGCGAAAAACGGTCAATCGAATAACCGGGTCAGTGTCGACGGGTTCTTTTATCCGCTCGATGCAATCGGCAACTGGAATCGGATATACGGAAGAAATGGGTTTACCCAATACCAGTTCATATTACCCGAAGCCGTGAGTTACGAGGGGTTAACGCAAATACTGCAAGAGATTGCCGGCGCCGGTGCGGGAAGTTTTTTAGCCGTTCTGAAACTGTACGGCCGGGAAAACGATAATTATCTTTCCTTTCCGCTGGAGGGGTACGGGCTTGCGCTTGATTTTAAAATTGAAAAAAAACTGTTCGGTCTGCTCGACCGGTTGGATGAGATCGTCGTCGATTACGGCGGGAGAATATTTTTAACAAAAGATGCACGGATGAGCCGTGAGACGTTCGAACGCGGATATCCTCGCTTGAAAATGTTTCGTGAAGTACGGAAAAAATATGATCTCGATTCGCGGTTCAACTCGCATCAATCCCGCCGGCTGCAAATATGAAAAACGATAACGCAGCAGAAAAATGGATCTTCATTCCCGGGGCGGGCGGTACGATTGCCGCAGCAACGGCAAAACGATTTGCAAAGGCGGGATGGTCGGTATATCTGGCCTCGCGCGGTATTGCAGAGCTTGAGAAAACTGCAGCGGATATCCGTATGCGTTACAATGTCGGTGCGAAAGCGATCTATTTTGATGCGCTGGATACTGCATCGCACGAAGAATTGTACAACGGATTGCCGGTGAAACCGGATGGTGTGGTGCTGGCATTCGGTATGTTGGGAGATCAGAAAAAAGCCGAATCGGATTTTTCGCACGCACGCGAGATCGTTGAAACGAATTTTCTCGGCGCCGTAAGTATTCTCGAAGTGGCTGCGAGGGATATGGAAAATCGCCGGAAGGGATTTATTGTCGGGATCAGTTCGGTTGCCGGTGATCGCGGCCGGCTGAGTAATTACATTTACGGAAGCGCGAAGGCAGGTGTTAGTGCATACCTTTCGGGGGTACGGCACCGGTTGTTCCGGGCGGGAGTGCATGTCGTAACGGTGAAACCCGGGTTTGTTGCAACGAAGATGACCGAAGGAATGGATCTTCCTGAAAAGTTGACTGCAACACCCGACGACGTTGCAGATGCGATTTTTAAAGCGGTGCGGAAACGGAAAAATACCGTCTATGTGAAAAAAATCTGGCGGCTGATTATGTTGATCATTATTCATTTGCCGGAGTTTGTATTTAAGCGGACGAAATTGTAAAGGAAAGTGCGGCTGTTCCCCTCTAACAAGAGGGGCTAGGCCTGCCCCGTGCTGTTTGCGGGGGGTGTGTGCATGAAAGGAAGCAAACTATTTCAATCGATCATGAACACACCCCCGCCGACACACTGTCCGGCGCACCCCCTCTTGTTAGAGGGGAGTTTCTCGTGCTCGCTGCCAATGAGGGCGCGTGTGGCGGATTCCCCTCTAACAAGAGGGGCTAGGGGTGTGTGCATGGCGAGAACAAAATACGTATAATACCATGAAAATCCACTACAACCCGAAACTCAAAGAACGCGCCCGCGAGTTACGCAACAACGCAACAGCATCGGAAAAACGATTATGGAAATATCTTCGCGGGAAACAAATGCGTGGTTACGATTTTCATCGTCAAAAACCAATAGATAATTATGTCGTTGATTTTTTCTGTTATAAACTCCGACTTATTATCGAAGTAGATGGGAGAACTCATGGTTTCCAGGAAGTGTATAAGCGTGATGTGAAGAAGGAGAAAAAATTGAAAGATCTTGGATTGAGAGTATTACGATTCACGGATGAGCAAGTCTTGACAGATATAGAGACAGTATTAAGAAACATTGAACTATATATAGATAAATGGGAAAGACACACCCCCGGCCCCTCTTATTAGAGGGGAGTCCCTCGCACGTGCCATCGGGCGGGCAGGTGCGGCAGTTCCCCTCTAACAAGAGGGGTTGGGCCTGCCCCCGTGCTGTTTGCGGGGGGTGTGTGCGTGAAAGGAAGCAAACTATTTCCATAAAAAAAGATATCATTAATACAAAACCCAAAATGCAAACAATTCCCAAAACACATCCAATCATCAAAACCCTGACAACAAATAAAATGCGAAAGCGTGTGTACAGATACATAACCAACACGCGAACCCGCATCAGGAGAATCGCACGATATGCATCCCTCTCATCAAACGGAGAACATGTCCCGGTGCGTTTGCGCAAACTTCAGCATAACGATTTTCCGACCTATTTCGGTTATTACGATAAAACACCCTTCAGCCGCGATGAATCCAAAATATTGGCTGCGGTGTTTACGGTGAGAAACGATTGGCGGCGTTCTTCGATAGCACATCCCCTGAAAGTCGGTTATTTTGATTTCACAGACGCAAAGTCGGAGAAGACCGGTTTTCATGAATTTGGAGAGACGCACACATGGAGCTGGCAGCAGGGATGTATGCTGCAATGGTTTCCGCCCGAGCCGGATAGACTTGTTTTCTATAACAGTCTTATACAAAATGATTACGGTGCGGTGATTCAGGACGTATACACGGGTAACATTGTGCAGCAGATAAATACTCCGTTGTACGCTATCGCTCCCGGCGGAAGGTTCGGGACCGGACTAAACTTTTCACGCCTGGAGCGGCTGCGTCCCGGATACGGGTATGCACATCTTAAAGACACTACTGAAGGGCTGCGCTGTCCCGGCGACGATGGAATATGGTACGTCGATTTGCAAACCGGGAGAAAAGAATTGTTGTTGAGTTTCCGGAACATCGCAGATATTTTGCCGGTCGATTCGATGCAGAATGCCGAACACTATGTGAATCATCTCATGGTCGCTCCCGGTGACAACCGGATCATTTTTCTTCATGTATGGCTGCCCGAACCCGGCAATCCGGATTTCCGTCCAAACCGGCTATTGTGTTTCGATTTGTCATCCGGCCAATGCTCTGTCATCGACGATACCTCGGTCGTTTCCCATTATAGCTGGATATGTGAAAATGAAATTCTTTCGACACGTTTGCATCCCGGTGATGGGTGGCAGTATGTCAGATATGTAATAGGCGAGAAGGAAGAAGTACAGTGTTATCCTCTGGATCGAATTGATATCGGTTCCGACGGTCATCCCTCAAACTCACCATCAGGAGATATGATTGTAACCGACAGGGAGGATGAGTACGGGGAGCTGCATCCTTTGTTGATTAATGTAAAGGATAACTCAATTCGGGATTTGGGAGGATTTTACCGGCCCGGACGATATTTTGATACGGTTCGATGCGATTTACATCCCCGCTGGGACCGGACGGGGAAAAAAATATGTTTCGACT
>PWTU01000321.1 GCA_003562775.1 Ignavibacteriales bacterium | reverse complement strand
TTTGATAATCGAAGCAACGGGACAGTCGCCCCTCGTGTTCGAGGCAATGGAAATTCTTGCAAAGAATGGAGTACTTGCGCTGTTGAGTATTACCGGCGGCGATCGTACTGTGGAGATTCCTGCCGATAAAATAAATCAGAGTTTTGTTTTAGGGAATAAGGTTGCATTCGGCAGCGTCAATGCCAACCGCTATCACTTCGAATCCGCTATTAAAGAAATGTCGCAGGCAGAAATTCATTACCCGGGATGGTTGCAGAAATTGCTGACACATCCGGTGAAAGGATTATCTGATTACAAGAAGTTATTTAAAACGCTCGATAAGGGTGAAGATGTAATTAAGGTTTATTGTGAAATATCATCATAATACAAGAATTCATATTAAGATTGCAGAGGAATGGAAATAAAATGGATTGGATTGACATATCCGTTACATTACGCAACGGCTTAGTATCCTGGCCCGGCGATCCGGAACCGAGAATCGAGCGGGTACACAATATGGACAACGGTGACCCGGCAAATCTGACTCATCTAAATATGAGTGCACACACAGGAACACACATGGATGCTCCGTTACATTTTATAAAAAACGGTCAAGGGATAGATCAGTTGCCTCTCAACGCAGTTATCGGAGAAGCACGGGTAATCGAGATAGAGGATACGGTATCGATCAGACCTTCCGAACTTCACCGGCACTCCATTGCAAGAGGGGAGCGAATCCTTTTTAAGACGGCAAACTCAAAACATGATTGGACAAACGCTCCTTTTTTAGAGAATTTTGTATATATCTCAACAGAAGCCGGCCGTTATCTGGTGGATTGCGGTGTTCAAACCGTCGGTATCGATTATCTTTCTGTAGCGGGCTACAAAAGAAACGAAACAGAGTTACACCGGATTCTTCTTGATGCAGGTATCTGGGTCATCGAGGGATTATATTTATCGAAGGTGAGAGCCGGACATTATGAACTTATCTGTCTCCCGCTCAAGATCGCTCACGGTGACGGTGCACCGGCCCGTGCGTTCATTCGTCCATTGTAATTAGATCACTTTGTGATTTGTAATGTTACTTAAATTTTGACATGATACTATGAAATGTAGTCGTACCTTCATTCCATAGCGTTTCCGCACCTTCCTTCAGCTCCTCCCACGCATCTTCTGATACTTCTTTCAACTCACGTACTTTGCTCTCAGCCTCTCTCTTCTTCTTTTTTATTTATCAATTTCTTTTGAATACTGTAATCTGACATCTGCCCCGGCTCTATCGGGTTTTGCCTCAAGTTCTTCAATCTTAGTGGTCCGCTCTTTTAACTGTGCTTCAAATTTTTCGATATATGCTTGTTTTTTATTCATATTTCCCTCCTGTCCCCACTACTGGGAAAAAATACATTTGAATTAATCAATATTTATAATATATTTAACCGGAATTACTTGTATATAATAATTATCTTTCCCAATGGTTCGAGATAGAATCGAATGTTTAAGAAAAAATTAAAGAGAAACAAAAAAATAGGATTGGCGTTTGGCGGCGGCGCGGTACTGGGTGCGGCTCATATCGGAGTTTTTAGAGCAATCGAAGAATTAAAAATTCAAATTCATTATCTTGCCGGCACCAGCATCGGATCGCTGATTGCTGCTTTTGTTGCATTCGGTAAAACCTGGAAGGAAATTGAAGAAATTGCACAAGAACTGAAATGGCTCGACATTTCACGGGTTTCACTATCAAAATACGGATTGCTATCAAATGAATCCATCGGTAAGCTCATCAACGACACTATTGGTGATGTGAGCTTCGATGAGGCTGAAATTTCCCTTGCAATTATCGCAACCGATATTGCAAGCGGTGAAAAAGTTGTAATCACGGAAGGAAAGGTTGTAGATGCGGTAATGGCGAGCACATGCATCCCGGGAATATTCAATCCTGTAGAAACAGACGACAAGATGCTTGTCGATGGAGGGATAGTCGAAAATGTTCCCACAATAACGTTAGAGGAGCTGGGGGCGGAATATCTTATCGGCGTTGATTTAAATACCAAACACGATACTAAAAAACCGGAAAATATTCTTGAAATACTGGTGAAAGCATTCGATTATATGCACAATAATGCAACAAAGCTTCAGACAAAAAAAGCACATTTTATTATCACACCGGATTTATCCGCGTTTAATGCGGTCGATCTCGAACAAATTCCGGAACTGATTGAAAAAGGATATAGCGAGGCAAAGGCACAGCTTAAGAGAATTATGTAAAAGAATCATTTACTTTGTCATTGATATAGCTTTATTTTTTTACGATTCCCCGGAGCAGTCTCCCGAGTATAATGGATCCCGCAATTACCCGCTTCTCATCATTCCAGTAAAGAACAATATCTTCATCAATGACATCATCTTCGCCATGTTCCGGATTTACTCTCAAACGGGGAATAAAATGATCTGAAGGAAACGAAGTACGGGAGAAAGCTGTGCTTCAAGATTATAAATATATCTTTCTTTGTTTCTCATTTCATATTTATGATTCAAACTATCCATCATTGCTTAAATCAATCCTTCGATACTATTAACGAGAACTGTCTATATAATCACGACAATATGAAGGACGATGATTCACACAAATAGGGCAAAACTCGGTTGTGGGAACCTCAAGAAGCCATGGTTCGGGTATTGAATTTCCACAGATAACGCACTGACCGAATGTAGAGTTTAACACTCTTATTATGGCTTCTTTCATTTTCGTGACATTCTTTTCTTTTCGAAAATTTAAAATCTGACTATAATGGATTCCGCGTAGTATCTCTGTTGGTTGTCTGGAATCACCAATAATACAATGGTTGCGCAGATCGGTTACCACTTCGTCAAGACTCTGACGGAAGTGATATTTTAATAAATTATCAAGCTCATTCATCAATTGCTGAATGATCCTCTCCCGGGTGGTATAGGTCATCGTATAATCCTCGACTATCTCCCCCTGTGAAGATATGTAGATGGAAGGTATTACTTCTCTTGATTATATTTATCTTATCGTGTACGCTTCTTTGCCTATAAATTTTTTGTGAGTCAGTCTACGTTAACAAATAAGGAATACGATTATTTAAAAAAGATTTTGCAAGAAATGAAGAAGCGACAGCAATCACTTCATAGGAAGTATGGAATATGAATAGCCCTCCATTATTCGATATGGTAACTAAATGAAGACTATCCATAACGTTCCCCATTTTGATTAAAAATTAATCAGGATATATTTTAAAAATATTTTCAAACCAAAAAATATATTCCATCGTAAATAACTATACAAAATGAAATTCAAATTTCCAAATTTAAATAGACTTAAAATCCGCCTTAATTTCCGCCATAGTGCCATAATAAAATTCTTATCTTTCTAAAACAGATCGTACATTTTTGATAATAGTACGATACTCACCCGATAATTTCTTATTAATTCTGTTCTCATTGATTTTTTTATTTTGTAACGGAAGACCAACCCAATGATTCCACCATCGAACGAATGTTTGTTTATCGGGGAAACCGCCTTTCATCGCCGATTCGATTATTCTTTCATTATTATATTTATAATACTTAAGTGTGTGATACAAACGAACGGCATTTAACAACCGGGGGAACGTCGTTCCGAATTGATCACGAATAATGCGGGAACAGTTTCTGGTTGATAGTGAGAGTTCATCAGCAAGCTCCGAGAGCATAAGTTTCTGGCGATGATTATCCCATATATATTTACATATCTTCCTCTTTCGTTCAACATTGACAGGAATAATGGTAAGCATATCAAATCCTTTTTACGTAAAGGTTAGCAGTAAAAAATATAACATTATTGGAAAGTGAAATATCCTGATTAAACTCCGTAACATCGTACCCGCTACAACACCGAAAACAATGCGACCGGTAAGTGATATGATAAATATAGATTACATTGTTCAGAAAAACAAGATAAACCTGTATCGATACAAATTATTTCTGATTTGAAAATCTCATTTATTGTATTGTAATTCACGGGATCATTTTTTTCTTTTGTTTTCTTTTTCAATCGTCATAGCTTTATTCTTCACAATTCCACGCAGAAGCCTTCCCAGTATGTCGGATCCTGTTATCACCCGCTTCTCACCGTTCCAGAAGAGAATAATATCTTCGTCTATAACATCGTCTTCGCCATGCTCTGGATTTACTTTCAATCGCGGAATAACATCCCCCAGCTTTGCTTTATTATCACGTACAATAATGGGACGATGACAGTATCTGATAGGATTAAATCTACCACTTTTAAAGAATGCATCACGGATAAATTCGTCGGAGTCTATTACCAACTTGGGCTCGTCTTCCGAATCCACAATAACGATCCACTTCTTACCGGACTTATTCAACTTTTTTAAAAATCTGTTAGATGCAGACGGATTGATAGCAGGAAATATTGGTTTATTCCCCTTAAACTTCAACCGAACAATGCTTTCAGGGTCTATAATCTCTCCTTCGGCTCTCAGAGGCAGATCATCGATAGCAAGAAAATTTAATGCACCCCTCCCCTCGACTTTATCAATTTCGGTTTTTGGTGACTCAACATGCAACTTTATAATTTCGCGAAGGTCTCTTTCCCTGTAGAAATGAATTCCCTCTTTCCCGAGCCATTTATCGAGAATAATCGCTGTTAGTTTTGCAACGGGAAATAAAACGATCTGATAGAAACGAAGCACCGGAGAAAGCAGTGCACCCACTCGTATCGCATTGCGTGAAAAGTATGCCTGGGGTATGATCTCTCCAAAAATCGTAATAAGGACGGTCGAGAATAAGAACGCCATCACGCCCGTCAGAACAGAACCCGACAGCAGCGCAAGAAGTACGTTGACACCGACGTTTCCCCAGAGAATCGTAACCAGTAGAAAATTCGAGTCCTCACGCAGTGCAAGTACTTTTTGAGCATCCTTGTTATTCTTTGATGCTTCGAGTTCAAGTCGAAGTTTGCTGACGCTGAAGAATGCAAGGTTCAATCCGGAAAGCGTAGCCGACTGAGTGATGCATATAAGAATTCCAATCCACGTCAGTAATAACATGGTAACGAACTCTGGCTATGCCTTATTTAAATTTAGAAACCACATTATCGAATGTGCTTTTAAATTCATTCCACACAGTGTCGGCGCCTTCTTTGAGTTCCTCCCACGCATCTTCAGATGCCTGTTTCAGCTCACGTAATTTACTCTCTACCTGTTCCCGTTTCATTTTTAGATTATCGATCTCTTTCGAATATTGAATCCTGGCATCAGCGCTTGCTCTATCGGCTTTTGCCTCAAGCTCCTCGATTTTTGCGATCCATTCTTTTAACTGGGCTTCAAGTTTTTCGATGTATGCTTCTTTTTTACTCATAGCGTTCTCCCTTTTGTTAGTTTTTGTATGATATTGGGATTAAATTAATTAAACATATTTTATATCAGAAAGCAAACTGAAAGTTCCCGGAGATACCGAACTGTTCGTTACCGCCGTTATTGAATTGTCCGAGGAAATTAACCTGGTTGATGCCCAGTTCAACCGATTTATTATTAAGATCTGCGACATATCCGAATCTTGCAGTATAAAAAAACCGGATATCGTTGGCGGTTTGTAATCCGTAACCGTTATACATACCGAAGCGATAGTTTAACCGGCCGGATTTACCGAGAACTGTCATACCGATCTCGCGGGAGTTCATCATAGCACCGACGAGCCGGGCACGATCTATAAAGTCGGTCTGAGCCGGGCTTGGATCAAGATCCGCACTCAGGAACGGCTTAAACGATCCGGCGACCAGATGAAATTGATCGGACGGGCGGTACCCTACCTGTGCATCAAGTATGTTCGGAGACCTGCGGAAATCGACCTGGAGTCTGTAGGTAAAACTGCTTTCGAGTGTACCACGAAGGTCTAACCGGGTAGCTCCAAGCTCAAATCGTCTGCCTCCGTTAAAATTATCATCCTGGAATGAAAATACACCGACGGATTGCAGCAGCAAACCTACCTGAAGCCGTTCGGCTTTTAGTTTTTCTCTCCATGAATCTCCATCGGAGGTAGATGAGCTTTGTGAAAATACGATGGTATGAGAAATTGTAAATAGTAGCCCGGCGATCAGTATCGATTTCATATTTTTAAGTTTCCGCTTAGTTATTATCAAATGATTGTTTGTGTTTTTCTCCCGCATTGTGTGGATGCTGTTATGGTACGGAAGGGTTCTTGTGATAAAATAAATTTAAAGAAGTTCTCTATCTGAATATATTCCTGGTTGACTTTAAAGCATCCCCGAGCGATTCCCACGTGCTATGAATACCCGCTTTAATATTTTCCCAAGCGTCCTCATCGGCTTCCTTAAGTTCACGAAGTTTCTTCTGTGCCGCTGTCTGCTTTTCACGCAGTTTTTGGATTTGTTCAAAATACTTGAGTTGCTCATCGCCTTCAACGGTATCGGCTTTTGCTTTTAGCTTGTTAATTTCGTCTGAACACTCATCCAGTCTTGCCTGTAATTTGCCTTCATAAGCTTTTTTCATACTTATGTTTTTTTGTATTTTTGTTTTGCCCGTTTCGCCGGCCGACAGAGCATCGAATTTCTGTTCTATCTCCTTTGCCGCAGAAGCGAGATCCACTTCAATTTGATCCAATCTTGCCAGCACACTTGACGTTGATTCCGAATATATGGCCGTAACCCTTTTCAGCTCTGTTTCCAAAAACTCATGTAATTCAGTGAATCGTGAAGCCTCGGCTTTTTCAGCAAGTTCCCTGGCGGAATGCAATTCCTGGAAGTGACGACGTGACTCAAGAAGTACAGATGTTTTCAGATAGGTAGCAAACACGAGAAATGTCACCGTGAGCAAAACCAGGAGTCCGAGCATGACCAAACCCAGCGGTGCCTGAACGGTACCTACACCTAATGAAAGATTCGTTGGTGATATAAATGCGCTCCAGTTGAGAGCAACAAAAGTTGCGATTGCAAAGAAGATTATCAACAAAAATAACGTCCGTATTTTCATAAATAAAAGGCCTGCTTTACTGGAAATATTTGCATTGCATTAAAACCGGGCACCCATCTATGAGTTTCCTGATTAGTTTTGGTACTCTGCCTGTCAAAATATATATTAATTTCGTTGAAACTACAATAGATACTAAATGAACACGATAAAAAGAAGCGCTTATATCCCGATAAAATCTGTTATTTCCGGAAGAAATGAATCTTTTTGAATAATTCATTATATTTGATCCAATAGATTGATCTTTCAGGTATCAATTACAAACACGGTTCCGGTATTTATGGATTATAACGGTAATTCATATAAAGCACAAGAATTTCTTATCAACGCTGTTCCGGACTTTTTTAAGACCGACATCTATGATATAATGCTGCTGTTAACGGCATTCGTTATTCTTGTAGCAGCATTGTTGCCACGTTTGTTAGCCAAACAAAATATTACGGCGCCATTAGTGTTTATATTCATAGGTGCAGCTTCTTTCTATCTTCCGATTGATTGGAGATTGCCGGACCTTGGTGATGATCCCTGGTGGCCAAAGCGATTAACCGAATTGGGAGTAATTATCGCACTCACCTCCGCCGGGCTTAAGCTAAACAAACCGTTCTCGCGCGAAACATGGCGGGTTAGTTGGAGACTGCTTGCGATTACCATGCCATTGACAATTGCCGCATGCGCATTTCTGGGTTGGTGGGCATTGGGATTTGCGCCGGCTGCTGCTTTATTGCTCGGAGCCGTGATCGCTCCAACGGATCCCGTACTTGCTTCGGATGTTCAAACCACGGCACCGGAATCAGAGGACTATTCACCCACACGCCTGACACTGACAACCGAAGCAGGATTAAATGACGGACTCGCGTTTCCGTTTACCAATCTTGCTATTGCCGTTGCGCTGGTCGGATTGGACCCTGCGGGCTGGTTTGTGGGATGGATGGTTATGGATGTGTTTTACAAGATAATTGCGGGAACACTGATCGGCGTTTCCACCGGATGGTTATTGTCTATTTTATTTTTCAGGACCCCGATACAAACACATCTCTCGCGCACGATGACCGGAGTCGCAGCATTAAGTTTAACATTATTACCCTATGCGTTGGCAGAATTAGCTTCCAGTTATGGCTTTATTGCAGTTTTTGTATCCGCATGTATGTTTCGGCAGCGTGAAGTAAACCATGAGTACCAAACAGTACTTCACGATTTCTCAGAGGAGATGGAACGGCTGCTTGTCGCTGTTCTCATGTTTTTTATAGGTGTTTACCTGGCATCCGGTATACTCGCTTCAATTACATTGACGATGATAATGGTGGCAATTGTCATTATATTTTTCGTTCGACCTGCGACCGGTCTCATCGGATTATACAAATGCTCTTTACCACGTCCGAAACGCTGGGCTGTGGCATTTTTCGGGATTCGCGGAATCGGATCGATATACTATCTGGCATACGCAGTATATCATGCACACTTTCCCCAGGCACAGGAGATATGGTCGTTAGTTATTCTCATTGTCGTCGTCTCCGTTACGATTCATGGACTTTCAGCTAAACCGGTTATGACGATGTTGGATCGATTGCGTAAATCCAATCATTGAGAAAGTAATCACACAATAAGATGAAAAATTTTATATGGACACTTTAAAATCTCTTTTTGTTGATACAGTTCGAATTTTACATTCTCCGTTATTTACAATCGGGGATGCGGATGTAACAATTATTTCCGTTGTATTGGTAATTATTTTTATTACTCTTTTATTGATTGCGACCCGATTCATTCGTAAACACCTGTTAGGACGTTTATTGCAAAGAACAGGCCTCGACATCGGCATCCAGCATGCAATTACAACTATAACGACATATGTCATTATTCTCATCGGACTCGTTATTCTTTTGCAGACCGCCGGGATCGATCTCACCACGCTGAACGTTCTTGTCGGCGCGTTGGGAATCGGCATCGGTTTCGGACTTCAGAATATTGTCAACAATTTTATCAGCGGATTAATCATTCTTCTCGAACGCCCGATTAAAATCGGCGACCGTATCGAAGTGGGGACAATCGAAGGCGACGTCGTAAAGATCGGCGGACGGAGTACAACTGTTTTAACAAACGACAATATATCGGTTATCGTACCTAATTCGAAATTTATCATCGAGAATGTTGTAAACTGGAGTCATAACGAGCGGACGGTACGATTTCGTATTCCGGTCAGCGTTGCGTACGGAAGCGATACACGGCTCGTTGAAAAAACATTACTCGAGGTAGCAAAAGAAAACCCCGACGTTCTGGATAATCCGGAACCGGCGGTGCGTTTTCTGGAGTTCGGGGACAGCGGGTTAACGTTTGAGTTGCGTGCATGGACTATGACACTTATCCATAAGAAAGGAAAACTCATCAGTTCCCTTAATTTTGCGATATACGAAAAATTTAAAGAGCGAAATATCGAGATACCGTTCCCGCAGCGGGATATACACATTAAATCGGGTTCAATAAAAGGTACATGAAAAAGAACATTCAAAACATCCGTAAGATACGAAAGTTACCTATCTTTGACTTTGATGCCTATTCGCCCGAGGAAGTAGCCAAACGTGTAGAGCAGGTCGGGGTTAAAAAAATCAAATTCCCCCCTCTCGTCACATTGATGCTGGGTATTCTTGGCGGCAGCTTCATATCGCTTGGAGTCATGTATCATCTGGTTACCTTAGCTCATCCGGCTTCGAATGGTGGCGCTCCGGTAATCCTCGGTCCTATTTTCTACGCTATGGGTTATATTATTGCATTCCTGGCAGGCGCAGAGGTGTTTACCACGAACAACCTTGCAATGATGAGTTTCGCCTCAAGAAAAGTTTCGCTCTGGGAATTGATGCGCAACTGGAATCTGGTTCTGATTGCCAATGTCATTGGAGCATTGTTTGTAGTCTTTATGTTTATACTCTCCGGTCAAGTCAACGCCTATGACGGCGCACTTGCCGAAAAAGTAATCCGGGAAAGTTCCAATAAACTATATTTAACGCCAACCCAAACTTTTTTTCAGGGAGTTTTTGGAAATTTCTTGATCTGCTCAGGGGCGTGGATTTCACTGGCGGGACGCTCCGTCACAGATAAAATACTCGGATTAATATTACCATTATCCGCCGTACCCGCAATCGGTTTTCAGCACTTTACCGGTAATTTGTTTCCTATGTTTCTATCGCTCATAATTTATCCAAACATGGAAATCATCGAGATTGTTGGCGATATCACGTTCTTAAAAACATTGGTAAATTTGCTATTGGTTGCTTTCGGCAATATCGTAGGCGGCGGAGTACTCATCACCCTTGCATATTACTTCGTTTACCTTCGCGCAAGATTGTCGTAAACCATATATTATTAGTATTGGTTAATCAGTTTGATTTTGCGTATTTCGATTTTTTATTCATCGAAGAGATGCTTCGCGCTGCCAGTTTTTCCATTTCAACAATAAACAATACGATAAGACCCGCTGCCGCAACATACAGCCAGTTCATAGCATCAACCGGCGATGTACCAAATAAAGTGTTCATAAACGGAGCATACGTAAATATCAACTGAAATACGATCAATGCCCCGACGGCAATAAATACATACGCATTGCCGAAGAACTCACGGGTGAATATGGTCTCGTGGAATTTCCGGCAATTGAGAAGATAAAACACCTGACCGGCAACGATTGTATTGACCGCAATGGTGCGCGCGGAGTCGAGGTCGAGACCGCCGGTTCGCATAATCCTGTAGAGCAGGAGCGTGAACCCGCCGATTAAAACCGATACATAGAATATCCGCCACAGAAAATATTTCCCCAAAATAGGTTCATCCGGATCACGCGGCGGCAATTCCATCACCCGCTTTTCCATCGGTTCAAAGGCAAGCGAAAGCGCAAGCGTCACCGCCGTTACCATGTTCACCCAGAGTATCTGTGCGGGCGTGATCGGCATCGTAATTCCCATAACAATCGCCGCCACAAGCACAAGCGCCTCCGCACCGTTGGTAGGAAGGATAAAGAGTATCGTCTTTCGGATGTTATCGTACACGGTGCGTCCCTCTTCAACGGCGTTCACTATCGTGGCAAAATTATCATCCGCCAGAACCATCTCTGCGGCGTCTTTGGATACTTCAGTCCCTTTAATCCCCATCGCAATACCGATGTTAGCCCGTTTTAAAGCCGGAGCATCGTTCACTCCGTCTCCGGTCATTGCACACAGTTTATTATTTTTCTGGAGCGCCTTTACGAGCCGCAGCTTGTGTTCGGGACTGGTGCGGGCAAACACGTTATATTCCATTGCAGCTTCGGAAAGTTTCTCATCGTCCATTTCTTCGAGTTCGGCGCCGGTTATGGATTTTTTCCCATCATCGATACCAAGGTCCTTCGCAATCGCTTTTGCGGTAATCGCATGATCTCCCGTAATCATAATAACGCGAATACCGGCTTCCTTGCATTCCTCGATCGCATCGTACACCTCATCGCGGGGCGGATCGATGATGCCGATAAGTCCTAAAAACACCAAATCTTTCTCAACATCTTCGTGATCTATAGAATCCTTCGAATCTTTTTCCTCGCGATACGCAGCAGCCATAACCCGTTGACCCCGTTCTGCTACATTATCCATCCGCTCTTTCCAGAAATCCTGATCAATATCCTCATCGCCGTCAGCCATCGCCTGTTTGCTGCACTTTTCCAACAGGGTTTCGGGCGCTCCCTTCAGAAACACAAAACGCTTTCCGTCGATTTCATTAAGGGTTGCCATATACTTGTGTTCCGATTCGAAAGGTATATCGTCGATCCGCTTCGGGGTAAAATCATCCAATCCTGCTTTGTACGACAGCGTTATCAGAGAACCTTCGGTCGGCGTGCCTTCCAGCTTCCATTCGCCGTCGTCTTTCTTATCAAGCGAAGCATCATTGCATGCGCGGATACACTGCATCAATCTTTCGAGCACCGGTTCTTCACCAACGGCAACTTCTGTATCATCCTTTTTAATTTTCCCTTCCGGTTTATAACCGGAACCTTCGACTTCATACTCATTGTCAAGGGTGAGTACTGTTTTCGCGGTCATTTCGTTTCGTGTGAGTGTTCCCGTTTTATCCGAGCAAATCACACTTACCGAGCCGAGCGTTTCAACCGAGGGAAGGCGCCGGATGATTGCGTTCCGCTTTGCCATACGCTGCACGCCGATAGCCAGTGTAATGGTCATGATTGCGGGCAAACCTTCCGGGATGGATGCAACGATAACACCGATCGTCGCAAGAAACAGCTCAACAAGTTCATAGTCTCTGAAGAAATAACCAAATGCAAAAAATGCACTCGCAAAAATCAAAATGAAGATCGACAACTTGAGAGCAAACTTATCTATTGTCTGAAGTAAAGGTGTTGTAATTTTCTCGACGTCAGAGATCATTTCAGTGATCTTGCCGATCTCCGTATTGGTGCCTGTCGACACCACGACGCCGGTAGCCGTTCCGTACGTAACCATCGTGCCCGAATATGCCATGCTCTTACGGTCGCCGATGACCGCTTTTTCTTCTACGGGATCGGATGTTTTGCTGACATCGGTCGATTCACCGGTCAGCGGCGATTCTTCGACTCTGAAGTTCTTTGCCTGAACAATGCGAATATCGGCAGGTATTTTATCGCCCGAACGCAAATGAACTATATCACCCGGGACAATTTGTTCGGCATTAATTTTTTGGCGCTTACCACCTCTGACAACGAGTGCTTCAAGCGAAAGCATTTTCCTGATGCTCTCCAGCGCCTTTTCGGCTTTCCCCTCCTGTATATAACCGATGGTTGCATTGACAATAACCACGGCAAGGATAACAAAGGTATCAATCCAGTGTTCCATCAATGCGGTAACACCGGCAGCGGCGATCAATACATATATCAGAACATTATGGAAATGAAGCAGGAGGCGCATCAATGCACTTCGTTTTTTCTTTTCCGGTATTTTATTCTCCCCGTATTCTTCCAACCGTTCTTGCACTTCATCTTCCGTAAGTCCGTCATCTGCCGATGTTTTGAGTTTATCCAGAACGGACTCAACTTCCGTGCTGTGCCACTTTTTGTTTTTATTTTGTTCCGATTCCGACATAAGATTAATTGTTCTTAAATCCGTTAGTGTATCTGTGAACAGTGTATCAATCGATACGATCTGAATTAAAATATTTTAGAATATACGATAATTAAAAACATTAATCTACTTGCACTTTAACCGGAAAAATGCATTATTATAACATTAAACGACATTTGTTTTGGACCGACAATGAAAATAACCCAACACTATGACTGAAAATCAAAAACTCGACCATATTGCTATCACGGTACAATCACATAAGCTGCTTAAGAAACTGCTGGCAGAAAATCCGAAACTCGAAGAGATAATGCGTAATGCTCAAAACGAGACAGAAGCCCTCATCGGAGTCAGGAACTGGGTTCTTGCATACATAAAGGAGCGTCCCGATGCGTATGCTTATTATAAACGAAATGTACAGGGAAGAGAAGCGTTCGAAAAACTGTCGTGGCAGGATTATGCAGCAATCAGATTACTCGACTATATCGACAATGCAGGATCCGAATACGAGGATTTAAATCTCCGGGGAGAAATCGCCGTCAGCAATCCCATCAAGCTTATCTGGCTTGCCACAAATTATGGTACAGGCGGCGCCAAGCCATATTTTTTCGAGGACATGCTCTATCTCTTCAGGCAATTTTCCGGTTCTTATACCCGAAGCCTACCGGAAAAAGAAACTCTCCTCGAATGGATGGACAGGTACACCGACGGTCTCGATCCGAGGATCATAAAACTCCGTGAAGAAAACCGGGACCGCATTATCAATATTCTTATCGATAAGATAGACAGCGGAGAAATCAACAGCAGTAAATACAGTTTTTCGCATAATATGTCGCGCGAGCAAAAGTATCTCAAGATGCTGGACTGGTGGGAGGATTACCGATTTCATCTTTCCTTTGCGGTGAGATCGCCCCGTTTGCTCAATGAACTTCTCGGTAATTCGCTCGATCCGGATACGATGAAAGTTCTCTACGAAGCGGAAAACAGAGGTATACCGTTCTTTGTGAATCCGTATTACCTGTCGCTGCTGCATGTTCGGGTTCCGTATTTTGCCATCGGCGCCGACCTGGCTATTCGTTATTATGTCGTGTACAGTCAACAGTTGATCGATGAGTTCGGTCATATCGTCGCGTGGGAAAAAGAGGACAAGGTTGAACAGGGTAAACCGAATGCCGCCGGCTGGATTCTTCCCACTCATCACAATGTCCATCGCCGCTATCCCGAGGTGGCAATCCTGATACCGGCCACCACCGGAAGGGCGTGCGGAGGTCTTTGTGCAGCCTGCCAGCGAATGTATGATTTCCAGCGCGGCAACCTGAACTTTAATCTTGAAAAGCTTCAACCCAATGAATCGTGGGACGCGCAGCTTGAAAAAATTATGGAATACTGGGAGACCGACACACAATTACGCGATATTCTCATCACCGGCGGCGACGCTTTGATGAGCTCCGATTCGTCGTTAAAAAAAGTACTTGATGCCGTGCTGGAGATGGCAATCAGGAAAAAGAAAAACAACGAAACTCTTCCCGAAGGGGAAAAGAAGGCGGAAATTGTGCGTGTGCGTCTTGGTACACGATTGCCTGCGTATCTACCGCAACGAGTCACCCCGGAGCTTACGGATATACTTGCCGATTTCAAGAAGCGCGCTTCGGAAGCCGGTATCAAACAGTTTGTCATTCAAACACATTATGAATCTCCAATGGAGATAACACCCGAATCAAAATTTTGCATCGATCGTTTGATTTCAGCCGGGTGGATAATAACCAATCAACACGTTTTTACCGCTGCTTCCTCACGCCGCGGCCATACGGCAAAATTACGTAAGGTGCTCTGTGACGTTGGAGTGCTGCCGTATTATACCTTTACCGTAAAAGGATACCGTGAAAATCACTTCAACTTTGCCACCAATGCACGGGCTGTACAGGAGCAAGTAGAAGAAAAAGTGATCGGAATGTTCAACGACAAAGGTATGGAGGAAATCAGGAAATTCGACGAGACACCCGAGGAGGCGCCGGAGAAAATTAAAAACATGATGAAGAAGTATGATATACCGTTCCTCGCAGCCGACCGGAACGTGTTGAATCTTCCGGGAGTCGGGAAGAGTCTCACCTACCGGGTGGTCGGTATAACCCGGTATGGACGGAGAATTCTGGAATTCGAACACGATCCGAATCGAACACACAGTCCGATTATTCACCGGCTTGGAAAAATCATCATAATAGAGTCGAGATCGATAAGCGGATACCTACGTCAACTTGAGGAGATGGGAGAAGATATTTCGGAATATGCAAGTATTTGGGGATATTCGATCGGAGAGACCGAACCGCGTATACCTCTCTATGAGTATCCGGAATACGACTACAAACCGACTGAAGAATTGTCGAATCTGGAGCTTTTGTAATTGATTTAACTCTGTACCTATACACCTCACCACTTTCGAATAAAAATCGATGGTAAAATTAAATAAAGACCAAACAATAGGTTTAGCGCTTGGCGGCGGGGTCGTTCTGGGTGCAGCACATATCGGGGTTTTAAAAGCGCTTGATGAGTTAGAAATTACGGTGAGCCACCTTGCCGGAACGAGCATCGGTTCTCTGGTAGGAGCTTTTTTTGCATTCGGTAAATCATGGCAGGAAATAAAAGACATTGCTCAGGAGCTCAAGTGGCTTGACATTTCCCGCCTCTCATTGTCAAAATACGGCTTACTCTCAAAGGAAATTATGTAATAACGGGAAAAATATTATCCGATAAAAACGGAGCAACGGTAACAGAAGGGATGCAACTTCAGGCAAATAAAATCATATTCGAAAGCTCTCACATTATTATTTGATAAACAACGATAATGGAATCGAAGGGTATTAAGCAACACTGATAAAAATTTCGAAATAATGTTAGGTTTCGTATATTATTTTTTCAGAATCAAACTATCGGCCAATCAATCGGTGATATGCTATGAACATATTTAAAGCCACCACCCGATTACCCATAGATATATTCTATACTCGCCACGATCCGAACGATATCCGTATGGGCGATATCGTAAAACATAAAAAGAAAGAGTACGATACAAGCGAGATCGTCATCCTCGGTGTACCGCAGGATACGGGGGTAAAACGGAACAGAGGACGAATCGGCGCCCGGTATGCACCCATCGCCGTCCGGCAGGAATTTTACAAACTGGCAGCAGCGGAGACATTCGAGAATCTATCACTTTATGACCTCGGCAATTTGAAAATCGCACAAACACTTGAATCGACTCATTCCAGACAAATGAAGATTGTCGAACAGGTGCTGCGTGATGATAAAAAGCTTATCGTTATCGGCGGCGGGCATGATATCACCTACCCGGATTTTAAAGCATTTTCAAGCGTCTTCCGGACGTGTGCATTGCTTAATATCGATACCCATCTCGATGTTCGTGAATCGAAACAACGGAACAGCGGCACCTCCTATCGAATGATCCTCGATGAGAAATTACTGCGACCCGAATATCTATATCAGATCGGCTTACAACCGTTTGCGAATTCATCAGCGTATATGAAATACGTTACCGATCAAAAGGTAAACGTGTATACTCTTGATGACATCAGACGGAAGAGTGTCGAAACAATTCACAAAGAAATATTCGGCGGCATCGAGTGCGACGAAATATTTGTCAGTTTCGATATGGATGTAGTGCGCTCTGCTGATGCACCGGGGGTAAGTGCCTCGTATCCGAAGGGACTTTCGGTTGAGGAAATGATATATCTTGCACACTACACCGGCCGCGACGGGCGTGCACGTATTATGGAAGTTGCAGAAGTGAATCCCAAACACGATGTCGAGAACAGAACGTGCAAGCTCGGGGCGCTGTTAA
>PWTU01000159.1 GCA_003562775.1 Ignavibacteriales bacterium | reverse complement strand
TATGCGCCAGGAAGCACTCCCGAATGTTTTAGTTCCATCGGTATAGAACTACTCATCATCAAGCAGCGATATGGAATCGATCACTTTTTTGAATTCTTTCGATAAAGGATTTTATACACGCGATAATATAGATGATCTAAAGTCTCTTGGCATTGACCGTGTATGTATCCCCAAAATAGGGAGACTTACGCCACAAGAGCGTCGTCACCAGAAAAAACGGTGGTTTAAACAACTAAGAAACTTCAGATGCGGTATTGAAGCATCAATCAGTATGCTCAAACGACAGTTTTCCTTCGGTCGTCCGCTCGTAAGAGGTACGACAAGAGTAACAAGCTGGATCGGATACTCGATCCTCAGCTACAACCTCTGGCAAATGACGTAGGTCACCTGCCAGACCGGCAGATTTCATAAGAGTAATACATTTTTCAAAGAACAATGATTTTTTAGAATCGACTTTTTCAGTGAGAACTAATTAGATTATCAGTAATTAATAGAAGCGATCCCAAATCATTCCGGGATCGCTTCTTCCCCCACTTCTATTTTATTAACGACATAGTTTGAATTGCCGAATGCGGCCCGGCATTAATTCTGTAAATATATAATCCCGACGGCAGGTTTTGTGCATCAAAACTGACTGTATATCGACCTGCAGAATGTCTATCATCCACAAGAGTTTTCACTTTCTGGCCGAGCATATTATAGATGTTAAGTGTGACGTGCATTTCTTCGGGAATTGTATAGGAAATATTCGTAACGGGATTGAACGGGTTTGGATAGTTCTGTTCAAGTGTAAATGTGTACGGCATTTTTGAATCCTCAGGCACGTCGGTTATTAAATCGGATTCACCATCCGAACCACCTAATGCTGCAATCGCTTCGTGATCGACTCCCTGTGCCCGCAGTGTCGACACGGCAAATTCTGCACGCGAGACATTTTGGAGTGGTTTGAACTCTGCGGTAATTACAGGTTCAAGACCGAACGGATCCTGTTCAAGCGAGAAAAATGCGTGCATCATTCTTAATTCAAGAGCAAGCTGCACATATCCCCTGAAGCCCTCCGGAATTTCATCCTGATCATCTATCGGAATTCGTTCTCCGTTAAATTCAACGGTTACCGGATCATCTTCCAGCGCTTTGGCAACCTCTTCAAGCCCCCAGCTCTGAACGAGCGAATATGCGAGCTGATATCGTGCAACTTTCTTTTTCCGTCCGAACGTATTCGGGTCTTCCGGGAGGATAACACCTCGCTGTTGATGGAAACGGTCGCGGAATGATGCTCCGCGATTCGTTACCGATTCCGCAATTAAAGCTTCATCGCCGCTTACATCCGAAAATGTTTGGGAACCGTCGGTCGGGAAAAACTGTCGAACTGCCTGTCCCATCATGGCATATTCACCCAATTCTATTCTCCTGAGATGACGATTCGGTGAGAAATTACCTGATTTGTTGCCGTCGACAAGTCTATCAAGTACCGCTAAAATTATTGCATCCTCGGCGGGATGCCCCTTGATATCTCTTAAGCCGTCAAACTTATCGATGTGAATGAACCGTAATTCCCCTTCAACATTTTCAGGAATACCGGCTTGCAATGGAAGCAGAACGGTAATACCGGCAACAATCACGCCCCGAATACCGCGGATTTCCACATTCCATTCGCCTGGCATTGGATTTATAACGGTTACCGACCTGTCCCGAGCAAACGTGAAAAGCGTTGCAATACCTGAACTGTATTCGGTGCCGTCCGGTGCAGTTAATACAACGGCTACCGGATTCCCGGTTTGGTCAAGTAATCCATGCACCCCCGCATTTGCAACAAGTGCTCTTAACCCTTCAGGAATGTGAAATGTATGTTGCGTCGATGTGAGTCCCGTGGGATCATACTGGACGGTAAAGTCCTCCGTCGTCTCGGAAAATTCAGCGTTACTGTTAAATGACCTTAATGCATTGACGAATTTTCCGTATTCAAGTGACATTTCGAATGCTTTATGGACTGCTGCATATGCATTTACCAATCCCGCGCCTACCTCCCAGTCTGCGCGTGAGGGTATGTTTGTTGCGGTTTCCTGAATTATCCGCTTTACATCGAGAACCGACAGCGATGGATTTGCTTCGAGAATTAAAGCCGCGATGCCGGCAACAAGTGGTGCTGCCATCGATGTACCGGAGGCCGATGCATAAAGTGGATTTGAAGTCGGCGTTCCGAGAACTCCTGTTGAAGCATTAGCCGAAATGATGCTTACACCGGGTGCCGACACCGTTGGTCGATCTTCCCACGACCACGTGACGCCATCCAGGGTGAATGTTCCAGATCGGAAGAAATCTCCGCGGGAAGAGAATCCCGCAAGCTCTCCGTCCTTATCGGTTGCACCGACTGTAATAACCCACGGTGCTTTCTTGTAATTACCGGTGATAGTATCCATGCTCGGGCCTGAATTTCCTGCCGAAAACACAACAATTATATTTCGCTGATAAGCACGATACGTTGCAAAGCTTATCGGGTGATGGGGATTAAAATCGCTCCTCACATCTCCCGGTGAACCCCATGAATTACTAATAACTCTGATATTGTGTTCAAATTGATGAGTAATGGCATAGTCAAACCCGGTGAGTGTATCCAGGATGAGAAGAACCAGACCAGAACCATAGCCGATGAGATTTGCACCCGGTGCAGCACCTTCCTGGACTCCATTCGATGCTCTCCCCGTTCCGGCGGCAGTTGCCGCAACGTGGGTACCGTGACCAGAACCGAGATCGGTATTCGGTTGATCCTCGATATAGGTAACCGGTAGTATATCATCTATTGCATTAAGATTTGTTGCTCCCTGAACATTTTGTACAAGATTCCTACCGAACTCAACGTCGGGATGCAACCCGTCTATTCCGGAATCATTGATCACTATACCGATGTTTCTACCCGATACCGGGAATCCGTTATTCAAGCTGTGTATATTATGATCGGCGCGTAACCGGCGTACTCCGGTTAGATGTGTCGCGTCGTTGTTTTCCAGCTTAACTTCAGCGTTGTAATACAGCGACAGAACCTCATCGTTTTGTGCAAGTGCGTCTACCTGTTCGGCAGTAGCGAGAACCCCTGCTATGGGTAATGAATGCAAGGTCACGCCCGCAGTGATGCCCGCCGATCGTAAAATCGATATATGGGCATCGGTGGGAGCACCCTCTCCCGCAAATGTGACGATAACTTCCACCGGTTCATCGATGTTCGCTAACTTTTCGGTAAGAAGCGGATCAATGAATGGCCCTGCTATGGAAAGGGAGTAGATCAATAACGAAAAATTCAAAGCTATGATCACGCGGAATAAATATTGACAATGGTAAGTCATAATAATTCCCTCCTTGGTTGTTTATATATTGTGTATTGTATCATTTTTTTTTTATACTTTGACTTCAATTCTCTCAAAAGTGTAGTGAGTTTCTCGGATTCCTCGGTTATATTAATAAAATAATCTGCCCCTGCGTCCAGTGATTTTTCAGCAAGTGTCGGGTATGAATACGATGAAAGAAGAATGGTCGTTGGCGGTGTATGCATAGTTCGGATTTCCTTCAGCACTTCGATTCCGCTCCCGTCTTCCAATCGCAGTCCAACAAGTACAATATCGGGATTGAGCGACTGAATTGCGTTAAGTGTTGTATCGATACGTGATGTTTCAAAAAGGATATGTATATCCTGCACGTTCTCAATCATCGTTGCAATTCGCGGCAATATCATTGGAGATTCTGCGGCAATTAAAATTTTCATAAATTTCGTGCTCTGTTAATACTCAGCATAACACTGGTTTACGAATTTGATTCCCAATCGTTTCAATCGTTTATTGAACAGGTGCAATATACACCAGGCAGATGTTCAAGGGTAGAGTAAAAATTGTGATTCTTTTGTCGCAGGGAAAGACAAGTGGTGTGTAGTAAAAAATGTTACACTATGTGGTTTCTACTGAGGACGGACAGAATGTATTACTGATTAATCTACCAATTTGTGTTTTATGGCATAATGAGTAAGTTGAACATTGGATTCCAGGTTTAATTTTTCCATAATACGCGAGCGATACGTATTAATGGTGTGAACGCTGAGGGAGAGTTCTTCTGCTATTTGACTTACTTTACGTCCCGATGCAATCATATATAGCACTTGATATTCACGGTCGGAAAGTAATTCATGCGGTAACTTATCGGAATGATCATCGACTATCGTAGCTAATTGTTCTCCGACGGATGCGCTAATGTATTTTTTCCCGGAGTAAATTCTACGTATTGCATTGACAAGCTCATCGGGAGCACTTTCCTTCGTGACGTAGCCGGCTGCACCTCCCCGTAGCGCTCGAACTGCGAACCGGTCCTCGGGATGCATACTAAGTATGAGAATGGGGAGTTTTGGATATCGTTGCTTTAAGTCTTTAAGTACTTCGAGTCCGGTTATTCCGGGCATTGATATATCGAGTATGACGAGATCGACATGTTCCTTTTGCAGTAATTCCATCAGTTCCAGTGCATTTTGTGCCTCAGCTATGACCTGTATGGAAGATTCTTCCTTTAATATCTTTTTTAATCCTTCACGTACAAGCGGGTGATCATCGGCGATTATTAGTTTAATCATAGATAAAATCCGTTATTATATGTTCGTGTGTTCGAGATTATGATTCCTCGTCGGTATGCGAATTTCTACCGTCGTACCTTTTTTTTGTGAACCGGAAATATTTATTTCTCCGCCGAAAAGCAGCGCCCGTTCGCGCATTCCCATAATGCCGAATGAACGACTGCCGTTGATTTCGCTCTGTGT
>PWTU01000584.1 GCA_003562775.1 Ignavibacteriales bacterium | reverse complement strand
CAACCGCCGCGTTCAGACCCGCGAGAGGCAGGTACGGCGTTATCGGGGTGAACATCCTGGCAGTCGATTACGGAGAAATGCAGGAGACAATCAGGGCAGATACCGAGGAGGGTTTTATCGATATTGGAACGTTTAAACCGACGGCAATGGCAATCGGAGTAGGATATGCCAACGCAATTACCGAGCGGTTTGCAGTCGGCGGTAATGTTAAGTTTGTAAGTCAAAATCTCGGATCGAGTGTTTTGAGAATTGACGACGGTGATCAGGTAAGAACAGATAATAAAGTCGATGTAGTTGCTTTCGACTTCGGCGTTCTCTATAACGTCGGTTTCCGGAGCTTGAATTTTGCGATGAGTGTAAGAAATTTTTCCGAAGAGATACGGTATGAAGAGGAATTGTTTCAACTTCCCCTTACTTTCCGCATCGGGTTATCGGTTAATTTGATGGATATTCTCAATCAACATGAGTCGCCTCACCGGATGCTGCTCTCGGTTGACGCCGAACGTCCCCGCGATTATTATGAACAGGTAAAAATCGGCGGTGAATATACATTTTACAACACGTTATCGTTGCGTGCGGGGTATCTGTTTCCCAGCGATGAAGAGGGCATTAGTTTAGGAGTAGGTCTTCAGCAAACCCTCAGCACTTACCATCTGGGAGTTGATTATGCATATTCATCGTTCGGAATATTTTCGAATGTTCACAGATTCTCATTGCAATTTTCATTTAAGTAAAGAGAGTGACAGTTATGAAAAAATGGAGTGTACTAACTATAATGCTAATTAGCAGCTTGTTGATAATTGCAAGCTGCGATTACGGCGATGCGCCGAGTCTCTATGATGATGATTATGAAGGTCGACCGGATCCTGTTATTTCGAGCGTCGATCCGCCGGAAGTCGCCCTTGCGGGCATCGGATATATTACCATTAACGGTCAGAATTTCTCATCGAATATAGATAATAACCTGGTATATTTCAACGATAGAAAGGGTACCGTTCTCGAGGCAAGCGAAACGCAACTGCGTGTTCGACCGCCGGTTATGAGCGGAGAAGATATCAGATTGCGGGTGTCGGTGCTCGGCGCCGTTTCGTTCAGCAACACATACAACTATGAACTCCAACTTGCCGTTGAAGAAGCCTGGGGAGCGTTATCCGATGCCCAAACGCCCTGGGGACTTGCCGCCGATAACGAGGGAAATGTCTATGTTTCCATAGAGGGGCTTGACGAGTTCGGAGGCATTAAAAAGATTACCCCCGATCAGGATCAGTCGGGTTATGCACCCCGGCAGGCATGGATTTATCCGTATATGAAAATGGGACCGGAAGGTCGTCTCTTCGCGGCTCGCGGTCCGGCAACATTCCCGGCGCTCTATAGCGTCGATCCGGGCGGCGGAACCGCCTCACCCTGGCTGCTCGGCAGCGGATTGGGAAGAATCCGGGATTTTGATTTCGATGAACACGGCAATATCTGGGGCGGCGGAAACAATAACGATAGTATCTACAAGGTTACACCCGACAAGGAAGTGGAAGGATTTCCGTTCGACCACAATGTCCGTTCGGTGAGAGTGTTTGATGGATATGTATATGTTGCCGCTGATCAGGCAGGCGACTTCAATATATGGCGGTTCCCGTTCACGGGACCCGGCGAGGTCGGCGACGCGGAGTTATATTTTGCTTTCTCGGATGAATACGGGCAGGCGGGCGCAGGCGCATTTGCAATTACCTTCAGCGCCGGCGGCGAATTGTTTATAGGAACCGACGGACCTGATGCGCTTATTATCGTATATCCCGATAAAAGCTGGGAACCGTTCTATCCCGGAACGATGTCTCCAAAGAATTTTGCGATGACGTGGGGAGGGGGATCGAATTTGTTTATTACCAGAGAAGCATTTGAAGGCAATGAACAGAAAATTATCCGTGTTAATACACAAAGAGAAAGTGCACCGTATTACGGTAGACAATAAGAAAGTATAGAAATAGTAAGAGTAGCTGATTAAGAGCGTTAATAACGTCGGCATTAAAGGAGAATATAGATGATTCGACATCTTTCAAAATTTGCCCTTCTGGTTTGTATCTTCATCGCATCCGGAGTACAGGCGCAGGAAAAATTGGCGCAGACGGGTTTTCAGTTTTTAAGCGTCGGCGTCGATGCCCGCGCCACTGCGTTAGCTGAAGCGTTTACAACATTAGAGAAAACGTCCGCGGCATTATTCTATAACCCGGCAGGTATAGCCCGTTTGGACTCCAAGGTCGATCTGCGGGTTAATCAGCACAACTGGATTGCCGATATACAATATATATCGGGAACGGCTGCGATAAAAGCATTCGACGGCCGTTTCGGGGTGTTCGGTCTCTCGTATCTTGTACTGGATTACGGAGAATTCATCGGTACCCGTGTAGCGGAAAATGAGCAGGGGTTCATCGAAACCGGAACATTTAAACCGACCGCTACGGCAATCGGGCTTGGGTACGGCATTGAATTATCCGAAAGCTTCTCAATCGGAGCGCACGCGCGATACGTATATCAATCTCTCGGCAGCAGCATTGTCCCGGTTGAATTTATACCCGGCGTCGATCCTGCGGATCTGGAAACGACAGATCAGGATTATTCGAAGGGAGTCGTCGCATTCGATTTCGGCACGCGGTATGAAACGGGTTACCGCAGTCTTGTATTCGGTATGTCGATCAGGAATTTTTCCAAGGAAATTCAATATGAACGCGAAGGATTTCAACTGCCGCTCACGTTCAGGTTCGGAATATCGATGAATGTGCTCGATTTTTTCCCGGCGCTTGGAGAAGAAGCGCATAAATTGTATGTGTCTGTCGATGCCTCCCATCCGCGGGCGGGACCCGAATATGTAAGCTTCGGAGGCGAATATATATTTATGAATATGCTTGCTATCCGGGGCGGTTATGTTACAAATCATATTAACGATGCATCCGGTGTAGCATTCGGATTCGGGGTATCCCAGTTCGGAGTCGGGATCGATTATTCATATACACCGTTTGCAGTGTTTAATGATATTCACCGGTTTTCTATACATTTAGCATTTTAAGAACAGAACTACGAAATTTGCAACCAATTATTAAACGGAGCGAATTGAAATGAGGTTGAGATTAGTTCCAGGCATCTTTTTATTGATAGTTTTTCCGTTCTTTCTGTTTGCTCAATCGGGCAAGATTGAGGGAACGGTAACCGACGCCGAGACAGGCGCAGAACTCGCCGGGGTAAACGTGGTGATCGAAGGGACATATCGCGGAGCTGCGACGGATGCATCCGGGCACTTCGACATTTTAAATGTTCCTCCCGGCACGCACACAGTGATCGCAACAATGGTCGGTTACGATAATGTCCGTATCCTCGACGTGCGTGTTGCTATAAACCAAACCACCTCATTAAATATTGAAATGCGGGAAATGGCGCTGGAACTGGATGAGGTTACCATCGTTGCGGAACGACCGATCGTCCAGCGGGACGTTTCGGCAAGTGTCGTCTCTATAGATTCCGAAGCCATAGAAGTATTGCCCGTACAATCGATCGACCAGGTGTTGTCGTTGCACGCCGGTATTCAATTGGGAAGAGAAGGCATCATTATTCGCGGCGGCTCGGCGAGAGAAACGTCGTTTATGATTGACGGCTTATCCCTCAATGATGAGCGCTCGAATGTACCGTATTCCGCAGTCAGCTTGAGTTCGTTGCAGGAAGTTCAAATTCAGACCGGCGGGTTTAATGCAGAGTACGGTAATGTTCGCTCGGGAATTGTAAACGTGGTTACCCGCGAAGGATCGATTGAAAGATATTCCACGAGAGCTATAATTCATTATAGTCCTCCCGGGCCGAAGAATTTCGGTCCCTCGGTGTATGCCCCCGATTCCTACTTCAATCGCCCGTATACCGATCCCGCGGTGATGTGGACCGGAACACACAGCGGCGGCTGGGATGCATACACCAGAAAAAAATATCCTTCATTCGAAGGTTGGAATGCGGTATCGCAGAGAACCATTGAAGATGGAAATCCTGCCACCGACTTAACGCCGGAGCAGGCATATCGATTATGGCAGTGGCACCGCCGTCGCGATGGAACGATCCAGAAACCCGATTATGTGGTTGACGTCGGGTTCGGAGGACCTGTTCCGTTTTTGGCGTCAAACTTAGGCGATATGAGATTTCACGCAACGTACTATGAGGAGCGGGAGATGTTTGTATTCCCGCTGTCGCGCGATAGCTATTCGGATAAATTCGGTCAGGTTCGTTTGACGTCCAACATAACTCCCTCGATGAAGCTAAGCATTACCGGATTGTACGGCGAGGTTAAATCCGTATCACCGTATAACTGGATCACCACACCGACCGGACGGGTAGTGAGAAGTCAGAGCGAAATTGCGAACCTCGCAGTAAATCCCTCGGTGTTATATATGCCCGGTTATTTTAGCCCGAGTTCGATATATCGAAATATGATCGGTATGCGTCTGACGAATGCAATATCACCTCGAACGTATTATGAAATACAGGTTCAATATATTGCAAACCGGTATAACACTTTTAAGACTGCCGATCGCGATACGACGCTCCGGCATGAAATTTTCCCCGGTTATTTTGTTGACGAGTCGCCGTTCGGGTATATGGGATACGCTCAATCCAGCATCGACGGCATGAGTTTAGGCGGCTGGATGAATTTAGGGAGAGACAAATCGCGAAATACCACGACCGCTTTTAATTTCGATATAACCAGTCAGGTCACACCGAACCATCAGTTTAAAGCCGGATTTCATTTCACCTATAACGATTACAGGAT
>PWTU01000189.1 GCA_003562775.1 Ignavibacteriales bacterium | reverse complement strand
ACCCTGAAGGTATAGGTTCCGGGTTTCAGGTTTGTAAATGTTGCGGTTCTGTTGGTTCCTGCATTAATCCATTCTTTATGAAACCCTTCCAACATATATGCGTATTGGTTTTTCTCGGGAGAAGTAAAATCAAGCGATGCAAACTCGAACGAAATCACGTTCTCGTGGTGTAAGAGTTTTATTTGGCCGGTTTCCCCTATCGGCTTTTGGAGGGGAGATTCAACTGCTCTGAACGAAATGGATTGATTCGAGAGAAGAAAATCCGTAAACACTACCGGTGGCTTATACAAATTGTCATTTATCAATGATGGATTGAAAATATTAAACCCATTAATACCGCCGAAGAAAAGCTCACCTCTGTCATTTTTATAATATGCGCCTGTATTGAATTCGTTGCTTTGTAATCCATCGGTGACATCGTAATTCCGGAACGCATGTGCGATATTCCCGGCTTCGAGTGCTTGAATATCAACGCGCGAAACACCCCGGTTTGTGCTAATCCATAGTCGTCTGTCTTCGTCAGATAGTATACCATACACATAATCATTCGGCAGTCCGTCCTCGACGGTGTAATGCTCAAATGTTTCGGAATGGACATCAAACCTGTTCAGTCCTCCTCCGCCGGTTCCTATCCAGAGCACCTCAGCCGGACGCGATGGATCGGGGAGGATTGACGTAATAAAATTGTTACTTATACTCGCCGGATCGAGTGGATTGTTTTGAAAACTTCTTCCATCTCCCGTACTCGTTGAATATCGAACAAGCCCCTGTGTCCATCCGATCCAGAAAACATTGTCACCGGTCTGCCCGACACTCGTTATAATCGGTTCTTCGGGTATCGATGATATATGAAAATGAATAAACCTGTTATCTTCTTCATTCCACTTGCTTAAATAATTCGAATTTGAGACCCAGATGTTACCCGCTTTGTCTTCATACACGTGCCTGACTATATCTGATTTTATTCCATCTTCGTCATTCGGGTTATATTTATAATGATGGATGCGATCGATTCCCGGATAGACAAGGAACAGACCATCGGATGTCGCAAACCACAAACGATTTTCCTCATCCCGATGTGTATAATATATATTAGGATTTCCGTACTGTCTCAAATGAAATTTTTCATATGCAGGCTCGTTCCTATTAGATCGCCACAAGTCCACATTCGAGGCGATCCATATCGTACCGGCGTCATCTTCAAGCAACCCGGTTACCGATAATTCCCCGAAGAAAGGTTCTTTATCCGGATAGCCGCGATATAAATAAAACGGCTTGGCATTCTGATCGTATATATCGACGCCTTTGCCGACAGTTCCTATCCAGATTTTGCCGCTATTATCTACATAAATCGTCTGTATCAAATTATAGCTTAATCCATCCTGAATTAGCGGGTGATGAAATACATACTGAAATACTTCTGTCGCCGGGTCTAAAATTGCAAGTCCTCCGGAGGTGCCGAGCCAGATATTTCCATATTTGTCGCCGGTCATGGCAACGACTCTTCCTTGCCAACTGTCTCGAAGCGACTCATGCTGATGGGGAATGTACCGGAACATAACACCATGTTCTGAAGATCGTCGGGTCTTAAATAATCCTAACTCTGTACCAACCCAGAGCGTACCGTCTGAATCTTCGTATAAGGCACTCACGTTGGCGGCAGTGAAACCATGAACGTGTGTATTATCATTCGTATAGCGGGTAAAATGCAATCTCGATTCGTCATTATAACGTACAAGGTCAAGCGTATTTAAACCGGAATTCGTTCCAATCCACAACATTCCAGAACGATCAGCATGCAGTGAATGTATATTATCGTTGCTTAATGTATTGGGTTTTTGCGGATCATGTAAGATGGTCTTATATTCACCTGTCTTGATATTTAAAAGAAATAGTCCTGACAGAGTTCCTACCCAAAGCATATCATTATCGTCACGATATAATGCGATAACAACCGGCGGTCCGGCGCCATTGGCATCGAGCAGAAATCGCCGGAAGTTATCCGACTCAGGGACGTACAAATTCAACCCATCCGTACCGATCCATATACAATCTTTGTCATCCTGATATATTACGTTTATATCACGTCCGGATACACTTGTCGAATCGAATGCATTATGCCGGTATACTTTAATCGTATACCCGTCATATAAATTCAGACCGTCTCTTGTACCAATCCACATATATCCACGACGGTCATGGAGAAATGCTTTGACATGTCCCTGGGATAAGCCGTGGTCGATGTTCAACTGTTTAAACCGTGGTTGGTATATTTGAGCGTGGAGAGGTAATAACGTTGTAAATACAACGAGTACATATATCGGGAATACATAAAGAATGGTATATCTTTTCATGAAACTCGTTTATTATTTTTCCTCAAATTCCCGGATCAGCTGCCGGAACTCCTCCGAGTCACGTATCGGATCATACCATGGTTCGATCTTCCATCTGTGTACAGACGTATAATTTGGTATTGCCGAGAGCTCTCTTAATACGTCCACTGCTTCGGCAGGTCTGTTTAACTGAGCGAATATCTCTGCAAGTATTTCTTTAAAAGCGGGAAGTTGCAGAGCATCTACAGACTGAGTAATAATATCGACGCCCTTTTTCCCGTTTGCACTTGCTTCCTCCTTCATTCCCAACCCTGCATAAATTTTCCCCAGCCGCATCGAGTATTTTGTAATGACCGGTTAATTCGCCTGCCATGTGTGTAAATTCCTTACATTATGCACTCTATTATGCATCCAGGGAAAGCATTAATGCCGTTTCACGCCGGAATGAAACTAATAATACGATAAGTTCGGAATTAATGCAATAATAATTATTATTACTGCTCAGAGATAATTTCAGCGATCACCGGCCCCGGGATGAGAGGAAAGAAACTTCAGCGCAACGGTGCGATCGAATTTGTCCAAAGGTCTGAGACCGTGTGAAAAGTAGTTATTTGTAGGAACAGACCCCCCTATAATCCCCCCTTTCCAAGGGGGGATGCTCTCACGCTTGCCCTCTCAGCTCGAGGAGTCAAGTGTATTCGTGTCACTACCGACAATGATAAACATAGGGTAGCCGTTTGGATCACAAAACAGAAAAGAATCATACTTTTCACACAAACTCGTCTCCTTCAGAGGTTTCGTGGGCTTTATACACAACACCCATGCCGCCCTCTCCTAATTTTTCCAGTATCTTATAATGTGATATCGTTTGGCCGATCATAAACATCATTTTGAAATTTTATCTGCATCACCAACTACGAATCAACCTTCCATGTTATCGATCCACCATAACAAACGTCCAATTATCAAATCGCCTGAATTGATAGATGTTGCCATTTTCGTCCCGATCGAATGCAAGGTTCTCTCCAAGCTCACCATCAGGTCTTACCCTGCGAAAGGTATCTCCTTCGATATGTTTGAACAAAGTCATGTCTTCCGCAGGCGAATCGGTCGGTAGGGAGAGCATTACCAGCTGCCCTTCCCATGTCGATATATATAGTTCCTGCATTGTCCTCCAACCTTTCCATTCATAGTAGCCGGAATATTCGCCCAAATCTACTTGTGCTTCATTTTCTTCAGTATGTCCGTTGCTGCTCACTTTGGTTAGTATCCCATGAATTCCGTTCACATATTTACTCATATCGACACCGTTGGCATTGACCATGACCGAATAGGCGAGATTTTTCTCAAGATTGAGCTGAAGTGTCGATTGATAGCCGGGACAATATCCGCCGTGTCCCGTCCATTTATTTCCATCACGACCTTGATACACACTAAAACCCAGTCCCCAGGTACTTTTAAAATCGGGATTAGTCCAATGTACATTGTGCATATAATTGAGCGTTGCCGGCTTTAATATTTCCGGTTCGGTAGATTCGCGTAGTCTGAATTGCCAGGAGGCAAACTTTCCAAGATCTTCTACATTGGAGGAAAAACCTGCCGAAGCTTGCACACCTTCAGCGTTGAAATAATCGATCTTCGTACGCTCACCCCGTCGTGAAAGGACGCTATAGCCGAAGGCTAATTCATTCCCGTGTAGTGACTCGGGCATATAGGTTCGGGTATTTGAAAGGTCAAGCGGCTCAAGTATGGTACGGTTAACGTAAGATTCGTAAGACTCTCCGGATACCTTCTCCACCACCTCACCCAATAATACTATTGCAAGATTGCTGTATTGAAAATAGGTCGATGCCGGATACATGGTTGTCTGATCCGATAATTTTTCTCTGATTTGATTTTGGGATGGAAACAAAATATCAGGACCGTTCCAGTGAGAGAAGTAATTTTCCCTCGGAAGACCCGATGAGTGTGTCAATAAAGTTCTGATGGTGATCGGACCGCTTTCGGAAAATTGCTGTTCGAGGTTGTACCACGGAAGCACTTCGTCTATCCGGTCGTCCAGTCTGAGCATACCCTCATCATATAATTTCATAACTGCCACCGATGTAAAGAGCTTGGAAATTGAGCAGATACTTCCAAGCGTGGATGATTGAGCGGCAATATTTTCCTCGACATTGGCTTTGCCGAATGCCCCCGACCAAATCATTTCCTGGTCATCAACTATAGCAGCGGTAATACCCGGAAGCTTCTCATAATCCCTTTGTGCATCAAGCCATACTTCAATAAGCCTGATTGCTTCTGAGTAATCCTTTTGAACGTCTTGCGGAAAGATGCAGAGTGGTACACTCGCAAGAACAATGATTAAAAAAAGTACTTTCATGATTTGCTCCTATTCAGAATGCTGATTTACTTCATGTGATATAGTTAATAGTTATTGGTTATTTGTTAATGGTAATAAGCATCTACTATTTGACTT
>PWTU01000333.1 GCA_003562775.1 Ignavibacteriales bacterium | reverse complement strand
GTCTCGGCGGTAATATTGCAAATTGCAAACGAGGTCTTGCCGCTGCAAACCGCGCCCTGAATGCTTTGCAGATTATGCTCGACGAGGGATTAATAAATCGGGAGGATTATTTGGAGTACTATCGCCGCGGCAAAGAAGTGAGAGACGAGCTTGCGTTGTATATTGTTGAACTGCGGGACCGGTTTGAAAAGGGAATAAGGTAAAAAAAGCGCATAGCCCGTGAGGGCTATGCGCTTTAGAAACAAGTTGCAGTTCTATACTGCATTAAAACGTATAGCGCACACCGAATTGTATCTGCCATCGCGAGAGAATATCATCTATTTGAAATGTGTCGTCTCTGTCCTCGATGTGGTTGTAACGTACGATCGGTGTGCCTCCGGGAGTATATCCGCGGAAAGTCAGCAGATTATAACTCTGGAATGTATGGAACTTCTGGAGTCCCCAATCGCGGTTGATAAGATTTAATACGTTAAGAATGTCGAGAGTTAACTCAATCCGTTGTGTTCCGAGCGTAGGTATAAGTTGAGCAAACCGGAGGTCGAGTTGATGTATCCACGGTTCTCTCCCGATGTTACGTGGGGTAATCTTGCCTCTGTATTTACTCAAATGCGGATCACTATTTACAAATTGATTGAATTGTGCCCATATCATTTCAGGCGTACGATTGTCTCCCGGGAACGGCTCACATACATATTCATCCATGCTGGTAGGGATATAGACGGTATTGTTGAATCTGTTACCATCGTTGGTAAGATCGCCGTTATAGACATAGCTAAACGGACGACCTTCACGACCCTCATAGATAAATGAAATTGTGGTATTCCATCGAGGGCGAATCGGGAATTGATAGGAGACCGCTGCAAGAATTCGATGACGTGTCTCCCATAAAGACCGTTCAAGTCTCGGGTTGTTTGCACTTCTGGAGACGACGTTGTTGACCCAGTTCGAGATAGCGCGGCTTGACGTACCGCTGTTCATATCGAATGCCTGGCTGTATGTATATGAAACGCTCCCAAAAAATCCTTCACGCGGCAAACGCTGAAGTTGACCGGTTATACTGTATTGATACCCTTTGTTTGTATTTTCAAGAAGCATGACATTTGTAAAATTATCACTCTGTCGTGCGCTTGTGTGTCTCCATCGTCCGTCCGCGGCGTTGACCGATTCAAAATCACCGACATTAAGGTTCTGGTACATAATATCGTAAATTGCCTGAGAATAGAGCACTTCAAATGTACCAATGAGATCGAGAGGCAACTGTTGATCGACTGCAATGTTTGTACGCAGTAATTGCGGATGACGAAAATCGGGGTCGGTTATGTTCACCTCCGTCGTTTCGATTGGCTGCAACCCGCTGCCGTCACCGGGGCGAGGCTGATTGTTCGGATCGTTGGAGAAAAACCCTTCGGGGAGATTCCGTTCGTCAACGCGTCCGAAATCCATACCGGTATTGCTGTATTGATTTGAGAGCCATACACCCGGAGTACGACCCGAGAATATACCCACACCGCCACGTACCTGTGTGGAGCGTGTCCCGGTTGCATCCCAGTTAAATCCGAACCTTGGTGACCATAATATATTTCCGCTCGGAACTTCGTCGGTCCTGTATTGCGGAAAGTCGTTCGTAAAAGTGGGATTGAATAGCGGATCATCGAGGAATATTGGAATATCTGCACGAAGACCGAATGTAAGCGAGAGATTCGGGCGTGCTGCCCATTCTGTCTGCGCATAAAAACCGAGTTGTAATGTAGTCCACTCAGCCCACGGTTGCGGGTCATCAAGAAGTGACCAACTGTAGAAATACCTTGATGGGCGGCCGCGGCGGAATGCCTCGATTGCATCGACCGGGTTACCCTCGGTGTCGGTATAGCTGCGGAATTCATAGCTTCCGTAAAAATCCTGAATGAAGAGATTAGAAAAACTAAATAACTGGTTCGATGTACCCAATGTAATGGTATGGTTTCCGGTAAAGATCGTCAGGTCGTTTGTAAACTCGAAGATGTCCTGATCTAGTGCATTTGCGTGAGAGAACCGTTCCATGCCGAAGCGAATCAGTTCACCGCTGTCGAGGAAAATGGATACCTGTGGAAATGGTGATGCACCTTCATAGTCACGGTTATCTCGTATAGCAGTGTAGGCGATGCGTGCGGTATTGGCAATGTTGCTTCCTAATGTACTGTTCAACTCCGCAACGGTTGCATTCTGCTGACTATTGAATACATAAGCCTGGCTGTTTAACGCAAGTGTTGTTGTTCCGCGTATTGCACCTCGGTCGAGATTTCCGTCAACGTAATTATGACGAAGTGTGAGTCTGTGCCGGTCGGAGATGTTATAATCGAATCGGATAAACAATTTGTCATTGTTCTGATTTTGAATGAAACGGTCGTAACCTCCCGCATTGTATCCATATTGATTCTGAGCTATGGATACAATCTCGTCGAGTGTGCTGCGTGGTACATTAAATACGTTCGCGGCGCCGCTGCCCGCAAATCCAACTTCAATGGGATCGTTCCGTCTTCCTATTTCACCTGCAGCAAAAAAGAACAACCTGTCCTCCTGTATAGGACCGCCAAGGCGGAATCCTGCTTGAAATTCTCCAAACTCATCGAGTTTTTGTCGCAGCGCATCCGGACTTAACCCGACAAGGTTTTCATTTCTACCGTACCAATATGCAGAACCGGTCCAACGGTTCGTACCGCTTCGTGTTATCGCGTTGATCGATCCTCCGGTAAAGCCGTTCTCACGAACGTCGTAAGGAGCGATCGCAACACGGAATTCCTGAATTGCATCAAGGTTGATGGGCTGAGTATTAACCTGACCTCCCGGCATACCGCCCGAGCCGCCGAGACCGAACACGTCGTTCAACACAGCGCCGTCGACTTGAACATTGTTATATCTGAAGTTTCGTCCGCTAACATTTGTCCCGACGATTTGTGGCGCAAGACGCGTAAAATCCTGTATACGGCGTTCGATTGTCGGAAGCCGTTCAATTTGCTCTGTAGATACGTTGTTCGCTGCACCGGTTCGTCCGGCACTTAGTATCGGATTGATTTCACCGAGTACTTCGATCTGGGCAAGTTCGATCGCATCGTCGACAAGGGAAAAGTCGAGCCGGAGATTTTGACTTAATTCAAGCGTTACGTTCTCCTCCGAACTTGAACGAAAACCGACAAAGGATGCGGTTATCGTATACGGGCCGCCTACTCGAAGATTCGGAATGTTGAAACGACCGTCTGCCCGAGCCGCCGCACCATAGGTAGTACCCGTCGGTTCATGACGTGCAATAACGTTTGCACCCGGCAATGGATTACCATCTTGATCGGTAACGATGCCACTCACAGTTGCTGTTGTAAGTCCTTGCGCGAGCGTCGTCGTACTTGCGGCAAAGAGAACCGAAAGGATAAGCACTGCAAACCCGAAACAGCGGGGTATAGATGCTTTCATAAAAGTTACTCCTTATATGATGATGAAATGATGTAATTGAGATTGAGATGAATTCTTTTATACCAAGAATACGGATACATATTTTCAATGTTTTTATATAACAATACATTACCGAATAAAGAGAGTGTCTGATATAACACTCGTAATCACTGTTCTCAAGGAGGTTTCCCTAAAAGACAGAGTAATCTAATGAAGAAAATTCTAAAAAACAACATAAACTTGTTAAGGAATTGTTAAATAAATAAATTACGTTTTCGGCATAATATCAGCGAAAGCCGTTTTTTAAAAGTACATTATCTTTCACGCCGATGCTTTCTGAGCTTTCCTGGCGTCGATAAATGATTTCACGGCAAGTATTACAAATAGTAAACAAAGTACCGACATAATTGCCTGTACGGTGACTGCATCGGAGCGCTCTACCTGGGTCCCTCCTAATATCGATATAAACTGGAATAAGCCGCGTACGGTACCCAAAAAACCAATCACTGCGAGCGCTGCTGCGGCGTGCATTGTATGTTTGCGGAGGTTCTCTTTTTGACCGAGCAGCCCGAGAATGAGAAATGGGATGCCGAAAAATGTCGGAATTAATGCGGTAACGCTTTCCGCACTGAGCCCGAAATAGGCGATCAAGCCGAGTAATATCAAAATGATTCCCAGTACTGTTGCAAGTTTAGGCATAATCGAAATACTCTCAATAAATGATTGATGGGAATAAGTTCGGTAGAAATATAAGTAAATCCTGAAACAAACGCTAAATTATTTTTTCACTCCGCTTTAATAATAAGAAAATAATTGATTTTTTTCATTAGCGGTAATATATTGATACAGGGTGACCATATGAATGACAAGAATAACAATAAAAATGCTGTTGAAGAAGCTCGTGAATACGGTATCGATATATCATTGCTTGTTGCAAATCTAAAACGCACCCCGACCGAGCGTATTCAACGGTTGCAGGAGTGGCTGGAATTGTTTGAAGAGCTTAAAGCAATTCGTGAGTTAAAGAAATAATGGAAACGCTTATACCGGTATACCTTGTTCTCTTTCTGCTTCCGGCGGGAATAATCGCTCTTGCTTTTATCTTATCATATTTAACCCGTGAAGAAGGGGAATGATGTTATCCAAATTTCAGCCCGAGAAAATCGAGACTGTAATATGTGCTCACCGTGAGGATAACCGTCCAGATAAACAGACTCCAGAACATCCAGAATGTAATGGCCGCACGCGGTGAACGGGATACCAGAGCGATAACGGCTGCGAGATGTACCCCGGTAACGATCGGCGCAAGAAGCGCCAGCCCCGGCAGTCCGTATTTATCCCAAACCTTGCGTCCCAATCTCCTTCTTCGTGAATCTGTTTTTTCATT
>PWTU01000131.1 GCA_003562775.1 Ignavibacteriales bacterium | reverse complement strand
TTCTCTTCCTCCCGTAACCGTATCTTCATAATCAGCGCTACCACGAGCAATGTGATGAATACCAGCGACACCGCCAGCCCGATTCTGCGCGTTTGCCAATCCCGAAGAGCAACCTCCCCTTGCTTGTATGCCGTCTGAATTATCTCCATTGCTTGTTCCAACTCTTCTTCAACCGGTCCGGGTTCAAACTGATGCACCCGTATCCGTGCACGGATAAAATGATCGCGCACTTCGGCGAGATTGAACTGCGCCTGGGCGACGCTCATGCCGAGCACTTCCGCCCGCTTAAGCAGCTCTTCGGTCTCTTCCAGTCTCGCCGATGTCTCATCGAACATACCGCGAACTCTCCCTACGTAATTATAACAAGGATCATCAACCACATGACAGGTCATGCAAACCGAATCGGGTTCGTTGCTCAGCAATCTCTCTGTTGTCGGAGTCGGTATTTCGTGGTACCCGTGACAGGTCGCACATCCGGGCATATCCATAATTTCGAAAATTTCCGCATGCGTGCTTTCCATGAAATACTCATCGTGTTGTGCATGGCACTGACCGCACACATGATGAACGGCGGCTACCGCGGGCGGTGCGGCGCCGTGGTTGCCGTGACAGGTATTGCACGACGGAGCGCCTATGTCGCCCTCATCGAGCAGCAAACGGGCGTGTTCACTCCGTTTGTATTTTTCCAATTGGTCTGTCCGGATGGGATATTCCGCCATATATTCTTCATCGGAGTGACATTGTGCACAGGTATACGGAATATTTCTCGCAAACGATAACGATGCCGGATCGTCGCCGCGCCGTATCATGTGTGTTCCGTGACAGCTTGTGCAGGTGGCAACCCTGGTATCACCCTGCTCAAGCGCCTTGCCGTGATCGCTTGTGCGGTATAACCGGTATTGATCGGTCGGAAGCCCGGGTCTCCGGGCGCGCATATATTCAATATCGCCATGACAATCGTTGCATAATTGCGGGATATCCTGCGGCGACGGTTTCCCGATGTAGCCGGCAGCCGGGTCTTTGGCTCTGTCGATATCTCGCGGATCGCCTCCGTGACAGTCGTGACAACCGTATCCGGCCCGCGAATGAATATCTGTAAATCGATCGTCCTCCTTAAGCAGGAATTCATGCACCGGATCGGTTAATTCGGGAATATCCATTTCAAGATGGCAATCCATACAGACACTTCGTTCCCACCGCTGCTGACCGTGCAATATATCGGTGCAGAACCATAGTAACATCGCGGGAATAATGTAAACAAAATATTTTTTCATAGTACACTCATCGGTTTAAATGGTTTAATCAAGTTCACCCCATATCGTCATGGCAATAATAAAAATGACAACGATAATACCGATCCACTTTAATGTGGGATTCGGGGCGCCGACCCCCGCTTTTTTATCGATGAACGGTATCATTATTAACAATAACGCACCGATACCGAAGACCACGACTCCGAGCACATCGCCCGCTATCGGGCCGATAGTAGCCGGAAGAATCTTCAGTACCTGAAACATAAACATAAAGTACCATTCGGGTTTAATACCCGGAGGCGCCGGTGCGAGCGGGTCTGCCTTTTCACCGAGTTCCCAGGGGAATAATGCGGCAAGCGCCGCAAGCACACCGATGGCAATCAGCCAACCGGCGGCATCCCGGAGGAGAAAATCGGGATAAAATTTAAGTGAACCTTTCGATTCGACCGAAGGCGGAATGCTCATGCCGTGAAGCTGCACCTGGTGCAAGTGCAATACGACAAAAAGCAGAAAACTTGCCGGCAATACCCATACGTGAATTGCGAAGAACCGGTTCAGGGTAGCTCCGGTTATGTCCGGTCCGCCGCGGAGGAATTCAAGCAGCCACTGCCCGATAATTGGAACGGAACCAGCCATTTCGGTTCCGACAGCCGTGGCAAAGTAGGCAAGCTCATTCCACGGCAGAAGATACCCGGTAAAACCGAAGCCAAGCGCTATGAATAGCAATATGACGCCGGATATCCAGGTTATTTCACGGGGTTTGCGGTAGGCGCGCATGAAGAAAACACTCACCATGTGAAGGACCACAACCGCAATGAGCAGGTTCGACCCCCAGCTATGAATATTATGAATGAGCCATCCGAAATACACTTCGTTCATTATATACTGGACGCTCTCAAATGCTTCCTCGGCCGACGCTCTGTAATAGAACAGAAGCAGTATACCGGTCACGAATTGCACTATAAAAAGAAAGAGCGTCATACCTCCCAGGTAGTACCAAATCGTATGTTTGTGAACCGGCACTTCCTTTTTATCGACTACACTTTTTACTTTATGAAGATGAAGGCGTTCATCCAGCCAGGTATAGATTGTATTTTTCATTGGTATGTTCGGTTATGTTCGTGTGACAAAAACTTTATCGCCAACTACATTTATTCGATATTGTTCAAGCGGCCGCGGCGGCGGTCCCGATACATTACGGCCCGACAGATCGAACAGGCCGTTATGGCATGCGCACCAGATCATTCGTTTATCATCGCGGTACTGGACGATGCAGTCAAGATGGGTGCACGTCGCAGCGAATGCGCGATATTCTTCTTCCGAGATGCGCAGTAATATACCGGGACGGGTTCCGAACCGGAATATCTTCCAGCCGTTTACCGGCAACTCGTCTGTCGTTGCGGCTTCAACTGTCGTTGCGGTACCCTCGGCTACTTCTGGCTGTTTAAAAAACCGTAACACCGGATATAATATACTCGCCGCTACCGGTATGCTTGTAATGCGTAACAACCAATCGGTAAACTTCCTTCTGTTCATAAATAGGTGCCCTCAAAACAATGAATATACGGGTAAGTCATGTTGTCTTAATTTCAGTCGGTAGAAATCGTGTTACTGGCACGTTTGTGGTAATTTAACTTTTTTTATCGGCTTTGGCAACAAAAAAGGAAATTTTTTGATATGGGGCGCCGGTCATCCTCCGCTCACCGGTGGGATAACTGCAACTTCGTCGCCTTCTTGCAGCGTGTGATCGTCGGGTACGTATTCTTCGTTAACGGCAAAGCGAAAAGTCGCTTTATAATCCATAAAGGACTCGTTGTATGCAGAGAGGTATTGATAAATTTCGCTTACGTGCGCACCGTCTTTCATATTCAATTGAAGTTCTTCCATCTTCGCAAGGTCTTTCGCTATCGAAAATAATCGTACACGAACATTCATTATGTCTCGTCCTCCTTGAAGTATGTTTTCTCGTTATCGATAAATTGTTGCAGATATTTTCCAGCATTATGATAAAAAGAAATATTTGCATGTGCAATGACATTCTTTGCAAATTGTGTCGTCCACCCGGCAAAATGATCGTTGAAGAAATCGCGCTGTGCCTTTCGGGTTACGTCGATTTTCTCGACGCCGAGATTTTTTTGATGGGCAAGCAATTCTTTAACGATTAGATATGATAAAAATTCCGCTTCGACAGAGATAAAATCCACGCGCTCTTTTGCGCCAACCTGTAACCCGAATGCTTTATAAAAACCCGAGATATCGGCAAGACTTTGCGTTTTGTAAAAAATCTCCTGATTCTGAAGATGCTCGAGCTCGTACGGAGAGGTCTTCTTCGATAAGGTATGGCCGAATATATTGATATATTCGTATTCAAGTATATTCTGCTCTTTATGAAATGAATCGAGCATTGCGGCAACGTGGTTTTGAACCCGTTCACGATCGTTGCCGAGAAATTCATCGTACAAACCCGCTGCATCTTTTATTTGATTTCGGAATTCACCGTTTCGAAGTGATTGGAATTTTTTTTCAACCGGCGATGTAAATACCGCCGAGATGCCTGCGTATAGTATCGCGCGGGATTGAAGGAGTTCGGTTGTGTCGGTAGTTGGTTTCATGGTTATTTCTCTCTAACATTTAACTGTGTTATATACTTTATGTACGAACCGCTCTCCAGAGCGGTTTAAGTAATCACGACGGAGACGTGATTGCTTTCAACAACGTATCTACAAATTTTTACTCTATCATCTATTCATAACGTTTTTAAGTTCGCCTTCGGCGAACTACACCGCTCTGGAGAGCGGTTCGTACATTGCTTATATCGAATTATAATGTTTTTCCGGTCTCTCGTAAATCGGTTCATCGACGCTCACGCGCACGCATTCCCGTCCTTTCTTATTATATCCGATCACCGTATCGTTGTATACTTCCAGCAATTTTACGCTGCCGTCCGATAACGTTACTTCGCGCTCGTACAGTTTCGGTCCTTTTTTAATGTCATATTTATAAATGATATCCCGCTGTGCACGGAAAAGCTGCAATATCGCAAGCATCTCGCGCGTAGGATAAATGTACCGGTCGATTGCTTCATCAACGCCGGGACCGAACATCTGCCGTAAGTATTTTCTCGGCGCCCAGCGCGGCGGTATATAATAGACATTCGGTTCGGTTCCGAACTGCGGATACAACGGCAGTGCAACCTTTTCCTTATGTATCATCACATAGAGCGGATTCGCTTCGTCATCTTTCCAGACCCCTTCCTTTGTCATCTCGACCAGTCCTTGTAGGCGTATCTTCCCGACACAAGCCGCCATACACCGTGTTTCAATCGGCACCCCGTCGGGCGTTATCGACTGATCCTTCCCTTCGAGACGGGGGTAACAGGCGATGCACTTCTCCGAAATTTTCGTCTGACCGTTGTACATGGCTTTCTTGTACGGACATGCCTCAACACACTTTCGGTACCCGCGGCAGCGCTCCTGATCGATGAGCACGACGCCGTCCTCCTCGCGCTTGTATATTGCGTTGCGCGGACAGGCGGCAAGACATGCCGGATAGGTGCAGTGATTACAAATTCTCTGCAGAT
>PWTU01000240.1 GCA_003562775.1 Ignavibacteriales bacterium | reverse complement strand
TCCATAATGCTTTATAAAATCCTCGATAAACGGATTAGGACACGCTGTATAGTACGGTGGATCCGAAAGCTCAAGTATATCCTCATCCTCTCCTATGGGAAATCCCTCAATTTTCCGGAATTCAGGGTCTTTTAATTTCTCCCTCAAAATGTCAAGAAAATACTCTCTACGCTCCTCATCGTTTGCAAATTTCATACCGAGGCATTCGACCTCGCCTTCCTCAATGACCTGCTGCTCCATCGACTTATCCATGAGTTCAAGTTGTTCATCGGAATCAATCAGTAATCCCGGTTTTGCTTTCTTTTTACGGCGTGCCATATACTACCTTATAATAATCCGAATTTTTTTAGGATCTTTACCTTTTGTAATCTTCTGGATAAATGAATTAAACCGTTCCTGCATCTCATCGACTGTTACCGGTGAGCCGTTCTTAAATAATATGGATTTGAGCTCATCCAAAGAAACCTCTTTCTTCTCCAATCCTGACAGGACATCCTTCAAGGTAGAAATAAATTCCTGATCTATTTTTTCAGGCAACTCTTTGGATTTCAAGAGATCCCGCACAATATTTTTCTGGTGTGGCTCCAAAAGCTCGATCGCCTCTTTGACTGTTGGATCTTCAAGATTTTGTATAAGAGTTTCCGTCCACGATTGCATCAACCTGTCAAGCTCATCATCCAGTTGAGACAATGTCTCGTTTGCCGATAGTAAACTGCCATGTTCACTCGGCTTAAAAGAACAGTGTGGACAAATCGTTTCTGTTTCAAGCTGCTTCTCCGACAACTCGGTACACGTTGCCATATCACCAAGCCGGTTCTGAAAATCCGCCAACTGGGATGATGATAGAATTTCAATCGTCGCAAGACGTTTCAGCGTATCGAAACGATAGTCCCGCACGAGGTCGTTTTTCTTCTTATCACCTTCCATCCCAAGCCGGGCACGACTGTGCATATCGATATATGCCGAGATATATTCCCGCTTGAGAGATTTAAGCTCTCTCAATGCTTCCTGCTTAAATTCCTGCGATGATCTTTTGTCTTTCCTCATAATTTCACCGGTGATGTATTCTTTTACATCTTGAATACGTCCGGTTAGTGGATTCTCCTCCGGTAAAACCGAACCTGAAACAGCCAAATATTGACTCAGCGGTTGCAGAGTATTTACAACGTCTATGAGTGCATCCAATTGTTTCAATCCATCAAGACCTTTTTTATACTCCTTAATCTGTGCTACATCATACCGGAAATTCTTTAGTTTGCCGGGTGTGTTATAGACCTGTAGCGACTCCAGAAACTCTTTCGTATCATTCAATGTCGATTTATACTTTGTATGGTCATCGTCCGGTAATACATCTCTTCCCCAAACCGTCAGTCCATCTGAAAGTTTTTGGTGGATCTCAACAACAATTTTTAATTTTCCTCCGACAGCTTTTTGCATGTCATTAACTGCTTCATCTTTTCCGTCTGTTACAAGCTGCACCAAACCGGGAGAAAGCCCGAGCACTTCATATAGCGCTTTAAGACCCGGGAGATTCCAATCCTTTGGCTTCTCGATATGTTTGAAGTTTTGAATATCTTCAATGGATAACGATGCAAGCGTCTGCATCGAAGCTGCATCTATCTTTTTACCAACCAACGATAGCACAATATCGCCGGAATACACAAGGGCCGTAAGTAATACCGTAACAAGCTCCGGTTCAAGGCGGTATGAATCGGGCGCCATATACTCAACGTCATTCACATCCTGTATTAACTCGGAACGGTTTACTACCTGTCCGTGCGGTTTCTTCTTAATAATCTCCTGAATATATTTGGCATATTTCGAACTATATGGGTCGATCTTATCTCCGTCGAGCAGTTCAAGCGCATCCAATACTGCCGAAGCAAGCCGTGTCTTTCGGTCAAGCACGATATACTTAATCGCATCCTGTACTGCCTGTTCACGATTCTCAGATGTAATAAGAACGGAAAAAACAGGATATTCTGGTGCATCATCATTAAAGGACCCTGCAAGGCAAACAGAGCCAACGGTATTTACAATGTCACGGATATTGGAAGAACCACCGGTTGAGTGCAGTTTTCCTTTTACCCATTCAAGCAACGGTTTTCGTTTCCCCTGATAGGTGACCTCGAATGCGGTTGTAATATTCTTCTGCAACCATTTAACCAACTCATTCAGGTGTCCCTTCGCTTTTTCATCGTAGGTAATTTTCTTTTGCCCCGAAGCAGTAGCAGATAGCGCAACAGCACCTGCATACAACAGTAAACTCTTATTAAATACATCGTCCCTTCCCATAAGATGGAAAAATACTTCGTCATGTTTTTTTTCATCTTTATATCGAGGCGGATCGAAGGGTTGAATAAAATATAGATAAAAATCACGTGGCGGCGCTGCGGTAGAGCGTTCATTTGGTGCACCGAAAAAAATATACCCTTTTCGAAAAACCTTGCGTTCCATCCATTCTATTTCATGTGCCCATATATTGTATCCATCAACATGCGGTTTTTGATCAATGAGCTCGATCGCATGTTGTAATGAATTAAAATAATAACGGTCGAGCTCCGAATCACCAATACTTTCTGCACGTTTTTCGATCAGGGCGTCATAATCTTCTGTTTTCTTAAGGTCGATATAATATTGCCGGTTATCCTGATTCACCGATATAAACTGACCGCTGAGCGTTCGATGTATCTCACGCAATACGGTTTCAACCTGCGATAACAAATCGGCATCTGGTTCTCCTCCCAACTCTTCTATACCAGGTTGGTATAATAAAAGCGAATCCCGCAATTCATCTGGTGTAGCCCCTATCGCCGCATGAATATCTCCCGTTGTAAGCCTATGAACTGACAGGGCATGAATTATACGTCTCGCCATCGGTTTATATTGCGGGCGTGTGAATGCGTGATTAATTCTATCTTCAAGAACCGTGCTGCAATCTATCACTGCCCTTATATCAGGATCAGAGCGGTAGGAAGTATTACTGCGCAAATATTCCCAGTATGAATCGTACGCAATAATTCCCGGGCGATCATCAGGTACAGTTTCGTTTAATAATTTGCGCATAGCATGAGAGAGGGTCCTTAGGACTTCCCTCTTTTCAATAACGGTCACTTTTTCAAATGTATCAATATAGTCGGGATGTACCGGGAATAATCGTACAAACTCATCCATTCGCTCGTTCATATCGCCATAGAATTTAGCAAACGGAAGCAGATATTCCCGGATACGGGATTGCTGTTCGGCGTCTTTTTGAAGAAGACGTTCCGAAACTACAAATTTCACATCTCTTCGTGCAATCAAAATGGAATCAAATCGGTCTTTAACACGCCGGAGACTATCGGAAACGTGTGCAAATCGACCGCTGTCGAATATCGCTTCCTGTACACCTGCGATAAACCGGAATCGAAGGAATTTGGTTACTTCACCTATTTCACGCAGAAAATTCAAATCCAGTATAATATCTTGACCTTTTCTCGAGTGTAGATAATCAAGCAACTCATCGACAACAAGCAACAATCCATGGTCGGGAAATTTTTCATGAAATGCACCCATCATTTCCTCGAACGCATCCTTGTTGTTTGTAATTGCGCGTACATCGGGAAATGAATAATCCACACCAAGAGATTGGAGATGCTCTTCAAGGTTTGATACAATAATGTCTCGGAAGCTCATTTCTGTCGAACCAATTTCCACACGAACTACCTTAAACTTACCGGCTATTGGTTTTGCCTTCTCTGCTACAGAATTGTCATTAAGTTGTGGTACTAAATCGGCATTCTCAGCGATACCCGAAATCACCGACATAAGATGTGATTTACCGGTTCCGTAGTTACCTACAATTAACAGTCCTTTATTATCGGCGGGGCGTTCAAACTGCAAATTCTCAAAAACAAGGTCAGTCAGACGCTCCGCCATTTCCGGAGAAATAACATAGGTAGAGACCAGATTCTTCGCTGTCTCAGCTTTATCCGCATCCACCAGTTTTATAACGGATTCGATAGGTTCAAACTTGATGAGTTCCTTGTATTTCATAGTATCCCCTTTAAAATAAGAGTATTAGTAATTTACTCTGTTTTCACGATTAAAAGTTCACCGGCAGGATATCGCCGGTACTCACGGTGATCCGTATCGGCGTATGTCAGATATCCGTTATTCACCGTTCCATTCCACGCAACAACCATGGGATAGTTACGTGAGATATTTTTCAGCAAACGTAATGGGTCTAATTTCAACTCAGGATCGAACAATATTTCAATATTGTCGAGGAGACGAATTTCTTTTTTCACATTTTCTACAATATTTTCCGTCAACTTTGCAACCTGTAATGCTCTTTGACGCTCCGTGAGATCGAGTAGTTGCTCGCTGAGCTTTAAATTCACATTAATATACTCAGCATCGGTTTTGCCCTCAACTTCCCGCAATACACCTGTTTTCCCTTTTCCCGATGGACCTACCAGTAAAATCAGCCGATTGTACATCGTGCTGATGTTTTCGAGGTGGTTGAGGATGTGGGTGGGTGGGGTGGTCATAAAATATTATTAATCTTTCTTATAAATATTTTTTACAGCATCATACAACCATTTCGTCGCATCAGCATTACATCTATGAGGAAACACAATAAGAAATAATAAGAACAATGCAGGATTATTTCTAATTAACTTTGGTATGTTATCTTCAAATACTGTGTTTGCAAATTTCTTTAATTCACTCCACTCTTGTGTATGTTGTGGCTCAAGATGAATATACCTACCTTTTTCACATCGCCAACGATAAAAATCAGAAATAACATCAGGCTTAAATTCGATAATACGTATCTTTGTAATATCTGGCCATAATAACTT
>PWTU01000157.1 GCA_003562775.1 Ignavibacteriales bacterium | reverse complement strand
GTTCATTGGAGCCCCTCCGCTTTCGGTAAACCCGCCACCCGCTATTAATTCATCATTATAGACGATAAGATCGCGCACCCCTCCGTTAAATCCCTCACCCATCGGGGACCAATCTTCTCCAGCCCAGCGTGCTATCCGGTCGACGCGTACCGCACCGCTGTAAAAAAAGTTTCCGCCCGCGATGAGTGAATTATTAAATCGGGCAAGTGTTACCAGCCAGCCGTCGAATCCTTCACCCATCGGCTGCCAGCCCTCCCCATCCCGGCGTGCTATCCGGTTAAGCGTCGTTTCTCCGCTATGCGTAAAAAATCCGCCGGCGATCAATTCATCATTGTATTCTATAATAGACCACACATTCGAATTAAACCCTTCCCCCACCGGCTCCCATTTTTCGCCGTCCCAACGGACAATCCTCCTTGCCCGTTCATCTCCCGCGAGAGTAAATGCGCCGCCTACATAAAGGTTCTCATCATGATTATACATCGAATAAACGGATGAATTCATACCCAATCCGCCTTCTCTTCTATCACCCAATGCATACCATGAATCCCCGTCGAAAGATGCTATATTCTGTATGCCGTTTTGAATGTCAAAAAACCAACCGCCGGCAATTAATTCATCGTTATAGAAATTAAGGGTGTAGAATTCCGAATTAAAACTATCACCGGCCGTCTCCCAGGTCCCCCCATCTTCATCATAATACCAAACACCGACATGAGCAGGTTCACTTCCGATGTTAGAGACATTAATTCCTGCGGCAAATACACGGTCCTTTTGCACATCTATGGCTCGAACCGTACCATCATCAAAACCTCCACCCATTTGATTCCATTGTGTTCCATCCCAATAGGCAATTCGATTTACCTCGGTTGATCCGCTGCGTGTAAAATTTCCCCCGGCAATAACACCGTCCTTGTACGGAGCAAGCGCGAATACCGGGCCGTCAAACCCCGTTCCAACCTGCTGCCAGCTAGATCCATCCCAAAAGGCAATAGAATTTATCCATGTATCACCGCTCCGACCTAACCATCCACCTGCATACAAAATATCATTAGAAGTGGTAAGGGCTCGCGCAGTACCCATAAATCCGGCACCCAACGGTTGCCATCCGGCGCCGTTATGGCAGGCAACATTGCTAATCTGATTTTCACTACCGGTAAAATCTCCTGCCGTACATAACTGATTATTATAGGAAGTAAAATCATATACTACCTTATCCAAACCCTCAAACGGTTGCCAAATACCGTCACTATAAGATGCAACAGGACTATTCCAACCACTCTTGGGATCAGCGAGATTTCCCCCCGCAAATAAAGTACCGTCATGATTGAAAAGGACTTGTACTGTACCATCGAGTCCACCACCCAACGTTTGCCACCCATCTCCGGTCCAGTAGGAAACTCCATTAACAACCGTGCCGCCAATGAAATCCTTGCCACCATACGGTTCCATATTAACGCCGGTGTTTCGAATATTCTCCTTGGCTATGGAATTTATACCGTGAAAATACTTGAAATCCCCGCCTATGACTAATGTTTCGTTATACATCGCAGTGGTATACACCGCAGCATCCAATCCACCGAGCCAAAACCGGGGATCGTAACGGAAATTATTCGGATCGTCATTTTGTGCAAATATATTATCGAGCGAGAGTAATGCTATCAGTAACAGCATCATTATTAATTGTTTTTGCATGAGAACCTCCTATTGATTGAGGAAAGAATCAGACACAATTACCAAGCAGTTAATATATAAATATCTATATCGATCACTTTTAAAAAAGAAAACCCCGGATGGTGTGTCCGGGGTTTTGAGTTATCTGTTATTTCAAGAAAATGAGTTTCTTACTATCGACGAAACTGCCGGCTTGTAAACGGTAGATATACATTCCGCTCGGCAGCTGCGATGCATCGAATTGCAATTGGTGATATCCCGCATCCAGTTCTTCATCGACGAGCCGTGCAACCTCCTGACCGAGCATATTGTATACTTGTAACATCACGTGCGTACGTTCGGGTATGCTGTAGCGAATTGTCGTCGATGGATTAAACGGGTTCGGGTAGTTCTGCATTAATATAAATTGATCCGGAATGCCTTCGCCGTCTGCCACGCTTGTCGGATCGTATCCATAATACAAGTAACGATACGCCCACATCCAATCCTCGCCGCTCCAGTATACAGCAATCATCATCAGTAAAATATCGAACGGAGAGTAATGATATTGATTCTGGAATGAAGGCGACCACTGACCGCTGCTCAGTGTATATGACTGCCCCCCAATCCATATTGATCTGGTTTCTGTTATTAAATTTCCACGGGCATCATATTCAGAATCGGTTTTCATAAACGATACCCATCCGTCATCCCAGTACTGGAAAATGGATTCGACCGGTCTTCCGGCAGCGTCATACGAATTTAGAAATCGAATTTGGTTCTCCCATTCCTCTTCATATTCGTCATATTCTTGAGTGGTCACCAGGATATTGTTGCCGTCGTCATCATACTCATACAATATTCGAAATTCGGGAGTCCATTCGTCGCCGTCCCAATATTCTTCATACATTTCAACCAACAAGCCGTTTTCGTAACTCCATCGCGTCCAATACTCGGGTTCCCAGTCATTCTCTAACCACAGATACGAGAGTATCTCAAGGAAAGTACCCGCAGGAGTGTAGCTGATCTCATTTTTTTCATAGGGATGCCATTCACCATCGTACCACTCCTCAATAAGAACTTCGACTATCTGTCCCTGAGCATTAAATGTATAGATTTCTCTTTCTATGTTTAACCAGTCATCTGCATCAGCATCCCACTCCTGCCATAATTCTACCGAAGGATCTTGATTAGCTCCTTCGTATTCGTACACGATACGTTCATCATTCACCCACTCACCATACATGAATAACTGATATACATCCTGTATAATCCGTCCGGCATTATCCAGAACATGAAACCGGCGATCGGTGTTTTCCCAATCGTCTATTTCCGGCACATAATCTTGTGCGACGTATTGAATCTGTACACTGGTCGATACCTTTGCAATTATTGTATTCGCTTTCAGATGATGAAACTCTGAAAATTCCATCCGGACTGTGCTTTTCGGATCTTCCTGTAGAGCAGCAATCATTTCCGACGGACGGAGCAATGCAGTCCGTTTGCGCTCCCGCTCCGTACCATAACTTACACTGCTCAGAAACAGGCACAGTGCAAGCATAACGATAAGAGAGGGCGTAGCTATGCGATATGAAAAAAAACGGTAATATGGAATCATCTTTATTCTCCTTAAAAGGTAAGCTTATAATAACACTGCGCGTGCGGAGTGTTGTTGTGCAAAAATACGAAATATTTTCATCTTGTCAAATAGATTTTTTAAAATATATTATGGAGAATAAAAAATTAATTTCTAATTGGATAAATTAATCCGATAATGTTAATCGTTGCTTATCGGAGAATTGAACATACCATAGCTCACATTTTATATTTATTTAATCAAGAACCGGTGACGCAGCTCTACAATCTCTTCGGTCCCGCATCACGTACTTCCTGTGAACAGCCGTCCGTAAAAAGCTTGAAATTCTCGATGAATCGCGCCGAGAGCGCATCATAACGCTTCCAGTATTCGTTCTTATCGCCCCACGAATTCGACGGCTCCAAAATGTCTGCGGAAACGTCGGGGCAGGATTCGGGCACTTCAAAACCGAACAATTTATCCTTCCTGTATTTTACCTTATCCAGCTTTCCTTCCAGTGCGGCGTTGAGAAGATTCCTCGTATGTCGGATACTGATTCGTTTTCCGACACCGAACCTTCCACCGATCCACCCGGTATTCACAAGCCAGACATTCGCTCCGTGTTTTAACATCCGCTGCTTCAACATTTTCGAGTACTCGAACGGATGCCGCACCATAAACGGTGCTCCGAAGCATGCACTGAAAGTGATCTGCGGCTCGATTCCCAGTCCGATTTCGGTGCCCGCTATCTTGGACGTGTACCCGCTGATAAAGTGATACTGCGCCTGTTCGGGATTTAACCGTGCTATCGGCGGCATCACTCCCGATGCATCACAGGTCAGGAATATGATGTTTTTCGGGTGCGTTTTCACAAATCCTTCGGGAACAATATTCGGAATGAATTCGAGCGGATATGAACACCGCGTGTTTTCGGTTATCATATCGTCGTCAAGATCGATATAACGGCTTACCGGATCGAATACCACATTTTCCAGAATCGTCCCGAACCTTCTCGTGGTTGCATATATCTCCGGTTCGTTTTCGGCAGAAAGCCGTATTACCTTTGCATAACAGCCGCCCTCGAAATTGAAGATGCCGTTGTTGCTCCATCCGTGCTCGTCGTCACCGATAAGCAATCTGTTCGGGTCTGCCGATAACGTCGTTTTCCCTGTTCCGCTCAATCCGAAGAACAGCGCCACGTCGCCTTTCTTTCCAACGTTTGCCGAACAATGCATCGGCAGCGCATCTTCGAATGTCAGTAGAAAATTAAGAACGGTAAAAACAGACTTCTTAATTTCACCGCCGTACAATGAATTCGCAATTAATGCCGTCTTCTGTTCGAAATTAAGGATGATCGCCGTTTCCGTTCGCGTTCCGTCGATCGCAGGATCGACTTTAAAACCGGGTAATGCAATCACGGTAAAATCGGGAACAAAGGTTTTCAGCGTATCGCGATGTCCGGTCGTGATGAACATATTTCGTGCAAACAAACTATGCCATGCTTTTTCGGTAATGACCCGAACCGCAAGCCGGTAATCGGGATCGGCACCGGCATAACAATCCTGCACGAATAATTCCTCACCCTGACAATACGCCTGAACTCGTCCCATTAGTTGATTGAATTTTTCGGAACTAAACGGACGGTTATAGACGCCCCACCAGATATTGTTCGTTGTACTCTGTTCCTTCACGACAAATTTATCGGCAGCAGCACGGGCGGTATGCTTGCCGGTGTGTACAACAATCGGACCCTGTTTGGTAAGCTTCCCTTCATTCCGGAAAATTATTTCTTCATAGAGTGCTTCATCGGGAAGATTCCAGTATACGCGATCGAGACCGGTTAGTCCCTGGTTTTTTAATCTAAAATCAGAAGCGAGCTCCATCGCTTGCTTCGAGGCAGGTGTATTAAATTCAAGATATTTACTCATGACCAGTCCCTCACTAATTTTCTATCGCCAATGTAGAGTTCATTCGGTGAATTAGGATCGAGCGCCCATTTCATTCTTTCAACACCTTCCTGAATATCCTTTACCGCTCCACAGAAGCTCAACCTCAGGTAGCCGTCCATTCCGAATTCCTTACCCGGAACGGTTAAGACCTGGACTTTATCGATGAGAAACTCAGATAGTTTGTTCGAGTTCTTCTCATAGGCGCTGAAGTCTGCAAAGCAATAAAATGTACCGTCGGGCTTATTGACCTTTACGCCATCAAACGACCGCAACAGGTCGACCATAACGTTGCGGTTATTCTCGAGCGTGATCCGCAAGCTTTCGACGCCGGATTGAATTCCGTTCAACGCACCGACTGCGGCTTTTTGCAGCAGAACGGAGGGACCGGACGTTTGATGTCCCTGTATATTGCTCATCGCTTCGATTACCTTTTTATTGCCTACCGCCCAACCGATTCGAAATCCCGTCATTGCATATTGCTTCGAGACGCCGTTGACGAGAATAATTTTAGAATTCTCATCCTGTTTTTTTGCGTACTTAAAACAATTCACCGGTTTTCTTCCGTCGAAAATCAGCCGGTGGTAGATATCGTCCATAATCAGCCAGATATCTTTCTTCTCACAGAACTGAACCACGTCCGAAATGAACTCTTCCGAATACATCGCACCGGACGGATTGTTGGGGCTGTTGATGATAACTGCTTTCGTGTACGACCCGACCCTATCTTCGATATCTTTCAACCGCGGATAAAATGTTCCGTCTTCGGGAAGAAAGGGAACCGGAATCGCTCCGATCAGCTTTACCATATCGGGATAACTCACCCAATACGGCACCGGGAATATTACTTCTTCCTGCGGATTAAGGATTGCCTGGAGAGCGACCATTATCGCCTGCTTGGCGCCTCCGGAAGCCATAACGTGTTCGGGTTTTACCGTTTTCTCATAATATTCATCTGTATATCTGATGACGGCTTGCTTCAGTGCAGGGATACCGTCCGCCGGCGCATACCTTACTTCGCCCGTATTAACATGTGCAACGGTAGCAAGGATCGCATCCATCGGTATTTTGCTTTTCGGTTCACCACCCCCGAGATGTATAACGGGGTCACCTTTTTCTTTTAGAATTGCGAACTTCTCATTGAGTTTTAAAGTCGGTGAGGCTTTAATTGATTTCGCTATTAAGCTGAGACTCATATTCGTTACCTTAAGATATGTAAATTGGAGAGTGTATAAATTACGTAAATAACCAAGTGACAAACTAATTGGATTGATTAGGTACTGATATAATAAAGAATTGTATGATAAAAATCAAAGGTTTCGGTACATCTTGAGGCAGGGTTACCTATCAAGGACAGACCGGACCAGTTTTAACAATACTGCCGGATCGTACGGCTTTTGTATAAAATGATTTACCCCCAGTTTCATCATTTCCGACTTTTGTTCGGGTGAGATATAACCGCTGCCTAATATGAATTTTACGGTGGGATCAATATCCTTCAGTTTTTTATATACATCCGAACCCGTCATTCTGGGTAACCCTAAATCAGACAACACCAAAGAAATTTTAGATCGCTCGCGACTAAAAACTTCAATTGCTTCATCGCCGTTAAGCGCTTCTATGACCGTATATCCTTTTCTTTTAAATACGCTTTTTATGATTTCAAGCAATAATTCTTCATCTTCAACGAGAAGAATAGTTTCCGTTCCGCCTGCTTCATCCGCAAGCAATATTTCCGGCTCTTTTGAAACTATACCGGCGAGTAAATTAACAGGGAAATATAAATAGAATGCTGTACCTTTTCCCACTTCGCTTTCGACATCAATGAATCCGCCATGGTTTTCCACCACACCGTAAGCGACGGGTAAACCAAGCCCCGTTCCTTTTCCTTTTTCCTTGGTCGTATAAAACGGCTCAAAGATTCTCCGGAGAACATATTCATCCATACCGGCGCCGGTATCACTTACTTCAATACACACATACTGTGATGATGGAGCGGTCTGAAATTTTGATGGCAAATATTCAGCATTGGCAAGACTTGATTTAATCGTAAGCACACCCCCTTTCGACATAGCATCACGGGCATTAACACAAAGATTAAGTAATACTTGTTGAAATTGAGTCGGGTCAATGGCAATAACGGGGATATTTTCATCTAATTGAGTTTTAATAGATATAAACCGGGGTAAGGTTTCCTTTATCATTGATTCCATCTCCCGGATCAGCTCATTGATATTTTTTGCCTCATAAATAGACTCACTCTTTTGGGCGAACGTCATCATTTTTTGCACTAATGCGGCGCCTCTATTCGACGCCTGTTCCAATGCGCTGATACTCTTGGAAAATTTCTCATCGTCGCTGCGCACTTCATTGAGTATATGTGAATGTCCGATAATGATAGAGAGAATATTATTGAAATCGTGTGCTATGCCGCTGGCAAGCGTACCGATACTTTCCAATTTTTGACTTTTAATCAATTGTTGTTGAAGCGAGCGGTAATCCGTAACATCCCGGACCATTCCCGATATAATGTTTCTATTTAAAGTTGCACTGAGAATAATGTGCCTTGTGTTTCCTTTTTTAGTGACCATTTCAGCTTCAAAATTATCCACCTTTCCGTATTTCTTAAGCTGTTGAACAAATTGATATCTATCAGAAGGTCTTTTGTAAAAATCAAATGCTTTATTCGATCTCAAATCATCGGGAGCGTCAAATTCTAATATTGACACCATCGCATTATTCAGATAGAAAACGTTTCCGTCAATGTCAGTCTGGATTACACCGACAACGGAGTTCTCGACTAATTCTCTATATTTCTTCTCTGACTGTTCAAGCGCTTTTTCCGCCTTCTTGCGTTCGCTTATATTTTCTACCGTGCCCTCGTAAAATTGCGGGTTACCGTTTTTATCATACACAAGGCGACAGCTTTCCCGCACAAATATTGTCGATCCATTCTTACATTTCCACGATGCTTCATAACCGATTATTTTCCCCTCCCGCTCTAAGCGTTTCTTGAAATCGCTTCGCGGGTAATCCGGTTCGTATCCTTCTTCTTCAAGGTTTCGCTCTCTTAGCTCCTCAAGAGAATCAAATCCAAGCATCTGCACTAAGGCCGGATTTGCCATCAAGATCTTTCCATCGGGTGTGGTACGATATAACCCTATGGTCGCATTTTCAAACAGACTTCTAAAACGTTCCTCGTTTTGCTCCAGTTCTTTATTAATCTTTTCCCGGTCTATTCGCAACTCTTTTTTCTCCAATGCACGGAGTATAGCCGGTCCCAATCTTCTTATATGTTCTTTAATAACGTAGTCCCAGGCGCCGAGTCTCATACATTCCACTGCCGTTTCTTCGTTCATCGAGCCGGTCAGGATGATAAAGGGGGTGTGACGGTTTTTCTCCAATGAAAGCTGCAGCGCAGTTAACCCGTCAAAGTCGGGCATCCTATAATCCGAGACTATCAGATCGGGTTTAAAATTTTCAACTGATTCTAAAAATTCCTCGCGCGTATCGACAACATGATAGGTACATGACGGAAGAACCTGCGAAATCTCTCTCCTGGCTAATTCCACATCTGCGGGGAGGTCTTCTACAATAAGGACGTGATACTTTTTTCCCATAGAGGTCTTATATAAATTGGCGTTACGATTTATCTGTTTAACGATTCTAAAAAGAACACTACGAAATCATTGTACGGCTTCATTAACGATGAGCCAGTATAGACCTACCTGTCTAATGGCTTCAACAAATCCGTCAAAGTCTACCGGTTTAACGACATAGCTGTTCGCACCATATTCATACGCGGTTTTTATATCGGGATCCTCGCTGGACGATGACACAACCACAACCGGAAGCATTTTTGTTTTCTCGTTGCTTTTAATTTCTTTAAGAACCTCAAGACCGTTTATCTTCGGTATTTTCAAATCCAGAAAGACTACTTTCGGCGGCGAATCCGGATCTCTGTTGCCGAATTTTCCCCGGCAGAATATAAAATCGAGCGCTTCCTCGCCGTCTTCAACTACATAGAGTTGATTTGCAAGGTGTTGTTTTTTCAATGCACGCACCGTCAGTTCGGCATCGTTCGGGTTGTCTTCGACAAGCAATATATCGACAGGATTTATAGCTCCCAAAGCGTATTCCTCCTCCCTTGCTGTTATTAATTACCGGCTTCTGTGGATTGCGTCAGCGGTAATGAAAAGTAAAATGTTGCACCGTTGTTGATCTCACTTTCTGCCCACACCGCTCCGCCGTGACGGTTAATGATCCGCTTTACTATTGCAAGCCCGACTCCCGTCCCCTCATAGTCCGCCGCTTTATGAAGACGCTGAAATACTCCAAAGATTTTATCGACATATTTCATGTCGAAACCCGTACCGTTATCTTTTATACTGTATACAGCTTTATCTTTCTCCGTTGTTGCCGACACCTGGATCAAAGCACGTCCGTTTTCCGCCGAATATTTTATCGCGTTCGATATTAAATTTGACCACACCTGCTTGATCATAACGGGATCCCCCGGCGCCTCCGGTAAATCTCCGGTCACAAAATCTATTCGTTCTCTCATTTCCGGTGTGTTATCTTCCTGATATACAGAATTCACCATCGATTTCATATCGATTGTCGTTATTTTTAATTTTACCCGGCTCATACGCGAAAAAGAAAGAAGCTCATCGATAAGCGTTCCCATCTTTTCCGTATTCTCACGAATAATCGAGCAGAGTCTTTTTCCCTCATCGTCTATTCGGGAGGCATAATCTTCAAGTAGTATCCGGGTAAACCCGTCGATGGCACGCAATGGGGACCGGAGATCGTGGGAAACGGAATACGCAAACGCTTCGAGTTCCTTATTTGCAGCTTTTAACTGAGCGGTTCGTTCTTCAACTCTTTGTTCCAATTCCAGATTCAGTTTTTTGATCTCCGCTTCCTGCCGTTTACGGCGTGTAATATCTCTTAATACAACCTGAATTGCTTTTACCTCGCCATAGCTAAATGGTATCGCAGAAACCTCAACATCGGTAATGGTCCCGTCAAGCCGGACAATCTTTTCTTCAATAAGAGGAACGGGTTTTCCTTTTCCGGTCATATACTTAATCCGTTCTTTTATTATTCCGTGATAGTCGGGATGAAAGAATTCAAACGGCGATCTGCCGAGAATTTGCTCCGGGGACGCTGCACCGAGAAGCCGCAGCGCAGCAGGGTTGAGATATGTTATTGAATTGTTTTGGTTAATTAATAATGCATCTTTTGATACCTCAATGAGCGATCTGTATTTTTCTTCACTTTCTTTGAGCGCGAGTTCTATCTGTTTGCGACCGGTTATATCATAATGAATGGCAATATAACCATCGATGTTGCCCTGTTCGTCAAAAACAGGGTTTACCGATGAATCAACCGTCAATACACCCCCATCTTTCCTCTTGTTAACAAACTCGGCTCTGAATTTTTTACCGTCGCAGAGTTTTTTCCAGAATGATTTAAAAAATTTTGTATCGTGCCTTCCGCTCTTGAGAATGCGCGGCGTAACTTTCCCGATAACTTCATCCGGTGTATAACCGTATGTTTCGGTAAATTGAGGATTAATATACCTGATAATTCCCTCTCGATCGGTGATAAAAATCATTTCACCGGAGTACTCAAGAGCTTTTTCAATTTTATTTACTATGCTGTCGGATGGAATTTGCTTTCTATCGGACATAATGGCGCCTCCCGGTGTTGACTCATACTCCTCCCTGCAGTAAAACATAAAGTACAATCAAAGGGCATGGTAATAATCTACGAATCGAGCGATGATGGTATTACTTTGGCCTGCCGTACTTTAACACAGACACACTATTTATTTTTTTTATAGGTAGTTCTACTTTGAAAACTATTAATACTTTTGAAAAACCTATATCGCAATTATAGGACAATATTGTGTTAAAATCAATAGTTGCGGAATTTTTATTATTCACCTAAGTACTTAAAACCTCCACAGCTTTTTTATAAACCTCGTCGGATCCAAAACCGCTGCTCAGCGTAGTGTGTATATATCGTTCAGGTGGAATTCCATGAAGATTCTCATATCCGCAATCATCAATCACGATGTATTCATCGACAAACGGGTTTTTTTCAAGCCATTCGAGGATCTCTTTTCCCCGATTTGTGCGTTTCAACTCTTTATCCCAAACAAAAGGAGTAACGTCTATAATCGGAGGGTTTTTTATGCCGGCTAATTTCAGCATAAGGATAAGGTTGGCTTTCGGAATTCCCATGCGCCAGAAGGAACTAACGACGATTTTTGCGCCGGTTTCTTTGAGTAATCGATTAAGATTCTGTACCGCTATTTTATCGAAAATATCCTGATCAACAGTTATACCGGGATCAACCATACCTTCCGCACGCACCTTGCGGGATGTGATAAGCACCCCTTCAATATCAAGAAAAATAACTTTCATTTATCAATTCTATTTATTTGCCGCGCTTTCTTTTTTTATATTGGCTCAAATATTATGCCAGTGCAATTTCTCAGAATTGTGAATGAAAATGCTATAAAAACGACAAAAAAAAGGAGCCCTGTAACCTTCTTTTGAAGAAATGAACAAGTTTCATTGTTATTTTTACCTTATTACATTTCAGCACTTGATTTATTTATACCCGGAACGGTTCTTCGCCTCCGAATCATTCTCCACACGGGAAATACGAGAAATGTTGAAATAAGAATAGCTAAAACGAAAAGATTCGTTTCACCTGTTATGGTAAAGCCGAACGCATTCGCCGCGGCACGGGAAATATTTGTGACTCCTATTACAATTGTAATAAAAACAATCAGATACATAATAATGTTCTTTGTCGAACTGTTTATACCTGTTGATCCCATTAATGCGCGATCATTTACGGCAATGAGCAGAAAAACGGCTGCAAACGGCAGGACGATCCCGTTCAGCGCCTGTGCAAGAATAATTGCCGGAATTGGCTGCACCCTGAATATTCCGAACAGCAATCCCGCACCAAGCACCGATCCCCAGATAGTCCGGTATCGTACTGACGATTCGCTCCACCGGGGTTCGTTTTCACTCCCGAATATGCTGCGTGCCGTTATTGCTGCCGCAAGCGGCGCGGTCATCGCGGAGGTAAGTCCGGCAGCAAATAGTCCGATGCCAAGCAAAACCCCCGCTGCCGGTCCGAGTTGTCCGGAAAGGGTTTCCGACAAGAATTCATAACTGAAAGGACCCGAAATCGCTGCTCCGACAACCAGCACCGCCATAGAGATGATCCCTCCGAGCAATACCGCAACGGTCAATCCAAACCGCATTTCCTGTACCGTGTGTCCGCGTGAAATGCCCGAACCGAGAAATAGATTATACGGTACTACAGTCGTACCGATTAACCCGAGTACAAGCAAGCCGGAACCCACCGGTAATGACAGAACAAATCCTCCGGAAACTAATTCACCGGGCGATGGTTTAAGCATAACGGCGGTGGTTAGAAAACTGATTCCCATTATGCCGACAACACTGCCGAGTACGCGAATAATCGTTTTGGTTGATCCGGTGAACAACAATAATGCCGCTATGAACCCGATAAGAATCGTTATCACATATGCCGGTATGTTTAGAATAAGCGTTAATCCTGCAACCGCACCCAAGATGTTGCCGGCCTCATACGCCAAACAACCGGTAAAAATTGCGGCAAATACAAAATACGGGATAAACCTGAGGCGGGGAGAATCTGAATATTGTTTGCGAATAGCTTCGCCGAGATTATTGCCCGAAACAATAGTTATGCGGGAAGATGCCTCCTGCAGCACAAGCGTCGCAATTACGGAAAAGACAAGCGCCCAGAGCAGATCGTATCTGAACATGCTTCCCGCCGATGCGGCGGTGGTGACCGTTCCCGGGCCGATAAACGCCGCCGCAATCACCGACCAGAATAAAATACTGAGTAAGCGGGATTTAAAAATCACAAGCGATTTTAATTAATTTGAAGGTGAATTATGCGGTATCTTCTTTCGCTTTTGCGCTGTAAACGAGAGCGAGCAGTATACCCAACAGAATGTACTGAACTGTTCCATATAAGAACCATTGTAATGCAAGGGCATACGGAATATCCATAACGGCATAGTTTACATACGCAGCAGGAAGCTGCACCATAAGCGCAACATACAATCCGTACCTGACTCCCTCCATTATTCCTCTCCCTTCATATCCCTTCGAAAAAATGAGTGTAAAGAAAAAAGCGAAAAATAGACCGGTTACAAAAAATATCCAGGTCTTCATATCCTCGCGCCAAAATTGTTCCGTTGCTTCATAAAGGGAAGCCAGAAACACATTGTGAATTAGGTAATCGAGGATCATAAATACAACATATACGGCTATGAATCCGATGATGAGCTTTTTGTTCATAACGCCTCCTGTTCGTTGTATGAAGGAATTGGTGATTTTGGGGACAACATACGGCCTGCAAGCGTTAAGCGATTGAAAAAAGGTATTTAATAATTATATAAAAAGCAAATGGACGACAACCCACTATCAACCAACTATCACCTTTCACCTCTCACCTATCCCCCCATCCCCCGCCGCCCGGTGTTTTGATAACAAATCTATCACCGGGATATACCTCGCATCCGTCAACCGGTTGTAATCTATGAACTGCTCCGTTCTTTCGAATAATGTATTGTTCACCGGATTTACCGTTTTTCCCACCGTTTAATCCATACGGTCCGGCAGCGCGATGCTGTGCAAGCACCGCAAGCGACAATGTTTCGAGAAAAACTATCTCACGAATCACACCGTCTCCTCCGTCGTATTTTCCTTTGCCGCCCGAGCCCCTTCGAACGGCAAACCGATCAAGCCGCACAGGATAGCGATGTTCAAGAATCTCAGGATCGGTAATACGTGTATTTGTCATGTGATGATGAACAGCGCTTGCGCCATTAAAATCCGGTCCGGCGCCGCATCCGCCGCAAATGGTTTCATAATACCCAAAAATATCGTTACCGAACACTACATTGTTCATCGTTCCCTGGCTGCATGCGATACGATTAAAAGGTTTGAGCAATGTATCGACAAGTCGTTGACTTGTTTCCACGTTTCCGCCGACAACCGCAGGGCACAGGGTAGGATCGTCTGTAAACCGCGGATTTAAAATTCCTTCGGGAATAATCAGAGAAATTGATTTCATCAATCCCTCGTTGAGCGGGAGCTCCTCATCGATCAACAAGCGCAAAACATATATCACAACACTGGCTACGATTGCAGGCGTTGCATTGAGATTGCCATAATGAACATCACCCGATCCGGTAAAATCTATGACTGCAGAGTTACCGTTAATTTCAATATTCACACAAAGCGGTGTTCCGTCGTCGAGGAATTCCGTGGCTGTATATATACCGTCGGGAATATCGCTGAGTGTACTGCGCATCCGGGCTTCGGCATACTTTTTTAATTCTCTCATGTAATGTTTGACCGTATTGATTCCCGCTTTATCGGAAAGAGCACGAAGTGCGGTATACCCGCGGTGATTTGCCGCAACTGCCGCATTGAGATCGGCAAGATTATCGGCAATGGCGCGGGTGGGAAACTGTCCGCCGGTTAATTGGGCGCGAATAGCATCCCACCGGGATCTGCCTTCCTTCACCACATGCATCGGCGGTATGACAACCCCTTCCTCGGCAAGATTTCGTGCAAGCGGGGGCATCGAGCCGGGAATTGCACCGCCAATCTCACCGTGATGCGTTCTGCTTGCAGCATAACCGATCAGATTGTTATCATCCGTAAAAACGGGAGTCACAACAGTGACATCGGGAAGATGGGAGCCGCCAAAGGCAGGGTGGTTCGTTACAACTACATCGCCCGGTTCCATTGATATAACCTCACGAAGACGGCGGACACAAATCCCGAGCGATCCGAGATGGACAGGAATATGCGGCGCGTTTACGACAAGCTCGCCCTCTGCATCGAGCAGCGCACATGAAAAATCAAGTCGTTCCTTTACATTAACCGAAAGAGCGGTTCGCTGAAGCATAGCACCCATCTCTTCGGCTATGGTTCGGAATCTGTTTGTGAACAGCTCGAGTGTAATCGCTTCGGGCCGTTTGATTACACTGTGATTTTGTATAGCCCTGACTTTTTTTGCCGAGCCATTTAAATCCGAATCGATCTCAAGCTGCCATCCCCTTTCGATAACCGACGTACTGTGAGAGTCAAGCAGCAATGCCGGACCGTCGATCACCGCACCGGGCTTAAGCACCGGGCGCCGGTAAAACGGGACCTCTATCCATTTCCCGTTAAAACATACTTTTCGTTCTCTATCTGCTTCAGGTTTATAAGGATCAAAATTTATCCGTTCTCCGTAATCGTCCTCTGCTTTAGTAGAAGCAATCACCCGCGCAGATTCGATCTCTATCTCTTTATCCGGAATCCAGAATCCATACAATTCTCTGTAGCGTTCTTCGAATGCAGCGAGGAGATCGGCGCCGGCATCGTATTCGATTGAAATAGTTGACTCCTGATCGGTAAACCTGAGGTTGACGATTCGCCTGCGTACTTCGATCTCATCAAACCGCACTCCCTCGCTTTTGACTTTTTCAATTGCCTCCCGTTCAAGTTCTTTAAGATCGGCCGGCAATCGATCGAGCATCGCGGCTATTGGTTCTAAGTACTGTCTTTCTGCAAATCGTTCTATGACCGCTTTACCGAGTCCGTACGCGCTGAGCAATCCGGCATCTGCCGGAAACAGAACCGTTTTGAAGCCGAGTTTATCTGCAATAGCACACGCATGTTGCCCGCCGGCGCCGCCGAATGCAACAAGCGCATAATCCGAAGAATCGTATCCACGTTTCAGCGATATTTTTTTAATCGCATCCGCCATCCGCTCGTTTGCCACTTCGGTTAAACCTTCAAGTACTCCGGCAGGTTCGGATGTCAGATCGGGTTTATTGTTTACGCGAATTAATAACTCGTTTAACCGGCTTTGTGCCGCATCAATAGAAAGAGGAATGCCGAAATTTTCCGGATCGAGACGACCGAGAAGCAAGTTCACATCGGTTAATGTCAACGGTCCGTCTGCCCCGTAACACGCCGGTCCCGGCATCGCTCCCGCACTTTCGGGTCCGACGGTCAAACGAAAGCCATCATATGTACAAATCGACCCGCCCCCGGCCGCCACCGTCTCGATAGCAAGAGCGGGCGCGATAAGATGTGCATCGCCGACACGATGTTCGAAAATATACTCAAAGTCTCCGTCATACCTCGCAACATCGGTACTTGTGCCTCCCATATCAAAGGAAATAATTTTTGTATAACCCGATTTCCTTCCTAATTGTGCCGCGCCGACAACACCGCCTGCAGGACCGCTGAGCAAACTATCCTTACTACGATATGACGACTTATTCACCAATCCGCCTGCGCTTGTCATTACATATAATTTCCCGTTTTTCACCGACTTCGCGATAGCATCCAGATACGTTTGGACACTTGATGCGAGATATGCATCGACAACCGCGGTCGATGCCCGGGGCACAATTTTGATAAACGGCGCGAGGGCCGATGAGCAAGAAATATGTTCAAACCCATGTTCTCTTAAAAAAGATGCGCACGCTTTCTCGTGTACAGGATTATAATAACTATGCAGAAAAGCAACCGCTGCCGACGTAATTCCTGCATTGCGAACCCGCTTTATCTCTTCTTTTAATTTATCTGCCTGCAATTCCAACAGGACATTCCCGTTTGCATCTACTCGCTCGTCAACCTCAACGACCGTCCCGTACAGAGGCAACGGTTTTATAACGTTCAATGCAAATAATTCCGGCCGTTGCTGTGTGCCGATAAGCAATACGTCGCCGAATCCTTTCGTCACGAAAAAAGCAATACGCTCCCCGCGTTGTTCGAGCAAAGCATTTGTTCCGCGTGTTGTCCCGAGTCGCATTGTTAACGGCGGCAGATCGACGCCGG